>JBFHWK010000070.1:0-12773 GCA_041589075.1 Rhodothermales bacterium | reverse complement strand
GTAAGTCGTCCAGTAGCCACTAAAGCTCGGTGAGAGTGCAATGGCCATGGTATCCGTGGCGGAGTCGAGAATCGGGCCCCACAAGGACCAGCCACTCCTGATCGGCACTGCCAACGTATCACTGGCAATGGCGCAAAAGGCCGATGACGACGCCGACGTCATGTTGCCCGAGAAATCCTTCGCATCCAGTCGCAGCGCTGTGTACAATAGCAACGTGCTGTCGGGAACGGTCCATGAGTGCGTGTTCGACTGAAGGGTATCCGTCACGAGGTACCAAGTCCGAGCGCTGTCCGGAGAAAAGTAGAGCCACAACGAGTCTGTTTGGAATCCATCACTGACGGTCCAGTCGAGCTGGTGCGTTGAGCCCGCTCGCAGGACGCGCGGTCCGGACATCGACGCTCCCAAGACAAGAGCGGGGCCGGTCGTGTCGCCCACTGCGACTGAGAACCGGTGCGTTGAATCCTTCTGTACCGACACATCGATCGACTGGCCGTTTGTCAGTGCCCACCGGGTTCCGTCGTCGTTACTAGTCAACAGGACCGGGACCTCCGGAATGGTGGCGAAGTCGAAGGTCAGCGTAGCCAACCCGGAAGAGGTGCTCACCACGTCGAAGTCCCACACCTCGGCCGTATCGGAAAGATTGATCGGTGGACGAACGTCCGAGGAGAACTCGTCTCCCAACGGATGAAGCCATTCCGGCCGGCTGAAGAACAGCCGTATCGACTCACCGGGACCGGCAGGAGGTTCGAGATCTTCGAACGCAGAATCAAAGCCCGTCGTTGCCGAATCCGCAACGCCTATTCGGTTCTCTAGGTCGTTGCTCGACCCGATCTCAGCAGACAGTCGAATCGCCCATGTGAGCAGCTCACCGGAACTCCGCGAACCGGTGTCACAGGACTGACTCGATTCAACCGTTGAGTTGGAGACGGTCGACACGCAATAGGTGTGGACGATACCCTCGAAAGCCTGCGAGTCGTCATATGTTGTAGTGTCCGGACCCACCGTAGCGATAACCTCACCGTCCCGACGTATCCGGAAGCCCACCTCATCGAGCACCTGGTCGACCCAGGTGACCCGCACAAAACTCAGGAAGGTCCCATCTGTAGCCGTCACACTGTCCGGCGGCACGACGGCACGCATACCGGTATCACACGACAGTGCCGACTTGAATCCAAGCGCATCGAAAGCGTGGACACAGTAGTTGTATTGAACTCCCGCAACGGCGCTCGAATCCTGGTAGGACATCGCGTTTACAGCCAGTGAATCGAGCGCCAGGCTATCTCGAAGCACGACGTATCCGCTTTCGACACTCGAGGCATCCGCCCACGTCAGCTGCACGTGTGTGTCGAACGTACCGTCGGTAGCGACCAGAGAGTCCGGCGCGAAGATAGACTTTGACCCGAGGTCACATACGGGCGCGGAATCACCGCTCGAGGTGACCTGCACGACACAGTAGTCATAGACGACGCCCGGATCACCTGTAAAGTCGTCAAAGGCTGTCACAGTATCTGCTTCAGTTGAGAGCAGCACACTATCTCGCAGCACCTTGAAGCTATCGCCCGACGGCGCGCCGGATCCCCAGGTGACCTGCACGCGATCCTCGAAAGTGCTATCGCTTGCGCTGACGAGCGTCGGCTCCGTAGTTACGAGCCGATAAATCGTTCCGTCAAAGGATGCGATCAGCAAATCGCCGGACTCGTCCACCCCGAAGGTCGGAATGTTGAACGGTGCATCGACCAACTCGGAATTCGTCAGGACGGTATCCGACGTTGCATCGAGAGCCCAGATCCTTCCGGAGATGTAGTCGCCATAGACATACTTGCCGATCAACTCGGTCGTTCGGCTGCCGCGGTAGACAAAGCCGCCTGTAACAGACTGGTTTCCGTTCTCATGGACATACTCCCAGACCGGAAGTTCAAGGCCTGTTTGATCGCACGAGGCAGCTTCATAGCACGAAGATGCCTCCATTACATTCCAGCCGTAGTTACCGCCCGCGCTGACGGTGTCGATCTCTTCGTACTCGTTCTGCCCGACGTCGGCCGCCCAAAGCTGACCGGTCGCCGTGTCGAAGCTAAACCTCCACGGGTTCCGTAGTCCGTATGCGAAGATCTCCTCGCGTGCACCCGCAACTCCGACGAACGGATTGTCCGACGGAACGCCGTAGTTCAAACCAGCGTCAGGATTGTCAACGTCGATTCGCAGCAGCGCACCCAGGAGCGTCGAAAGATTCTGCCCGTTTCCGTCGGGATCGCCGGAGCTGCCGCCGTCTCCAGTCGCGACATACAGCATGCCGTCGAGTCCGAATCGCAACTGACCACCATTGTGGTTACTGTACGGCTGATCAACCGTCAGCAGAATCAGTTCACTGTTTGGGTCACCGACGCTCGTATCCGTCGTGTCGAGTGAGAAGCGACTGACTCTCGTACGCAGCGGTGCGGGCGCTGTATAGTTAACATAGAAGTACGCGCTATCCGGAAAATCCGGATGAAACGCCAGTCCGAGGAGACCGCGTTCACCGCCGGAAGAAACGCGTGAGTTAATGTCCAGAAAGACACTTGATGCCGTTACGGCCGGGTCGTTCTGAAAGACCTGGATCACACCTGCTTGCTCTACTACGAATAGGCGATTCGACCCATCGCCTGCGTTCTGAATGTCGACGGGCGAGGTGAATGTCAGATTTGGAAACGCCGGTTCGGTCGCGTATTGGCCAAAGGTCGCACCCGTGCCGAGTAGGCACAGCAGTGCCCAGGCAAACGTAACTTTGATCATATCACAGAGATGTACGCCTCGAAGTGTTGCCCATATGCGGCGGTAATGCTTGTCGCCGCCCGTCCAGGGATACGCGCACCGATGCGATGGAAGCGATCAATTATGTCGGGGCGTAACCCTATAAGATTACCCTACATAACGAAAAAAATCGGACAAATGCAGGCGGTGGCGGACAAAAAGCCTTTTTGGCCCATTGAAACGCGTTTCGTCGATAGATAGGGTTCGACGTTGAGGCGGTTCACGACCCGCCGGTGAGCCGCGGGGCCCTTTGATTGCATATGGCGGCACGCCTACATTCCGCCAGAATAACGACAGGCTTTCGCAGCCATGATTATAAAGGAGGCTGTTCCGCGACTTATAGACACCCGGTCTTCACTCGGCGTGGATGCGTCGGAGATTGCGCGGCAAAGCACGGTCGAACTACTTGCCCGCTTCCCTGAAGTTCATCGCATTCCGGTCGACGAACTCGTAACCGATGCCGCCCGCTGTCTCGAAATGCTGGCGCTGGCGTTGCAGGAAAAGAGCGAGACGGCTTTTATCGATCACGTTCGATGGTGGCATCGAATGCGGCTCGCCAGAGGCATCCCCTCGGGTGCGATTGACGAGCACGTTCGGATTATCGCAGAGTTAGTCACGAATCGCAGTAGGCGCAATTCCCAACACGCGGTCCGGACCCTCGTTGCCGCCGCGAGAGCCGCACTATCCGATGAGCACGTTGAGGAGTCGCGTCTTGCCGAAGACACGGTGATATCTATTGCCGCGGACCGGCTGCTCGGGGCGATGCTGGGCGGTGATCGCGAGGCCGCACACAAGGCAATGGCCGATGGGATAGCAAGCGGCATGAAGGTGCTCGACTGCTACGTCGGCGTCATACAGCCGGTGATGCACAAGATCGGGCGATTGTGGGAGAGCAACTCGATATCGGTCGCACAAGAGCATCTGGCAACGGCGCTACTTCCTTCCGTGATGGCCTATTGCCGGACGCACTTTCGCGGCAAGTCAAGCACGCACGGCACAATGGCGTTGACCGGTGTGGAGGGCGAGTTACACGAAGTAGGCATACAAGTCGTCGGTGACGTTGCCCTGGCCGACGGGTGGAACATCCGATATCTCGGAACGAACGCGCCGGCATCGGAAATCATCGGTTACCTTCAAGACCATACTCCGGACGTGATTGGAGTCGGCATCACGATGCCGTGCAATCTTGGTGCGGCCCGCGAGCTCGTGACGGCGATACGCAACGATCATCTCTTGCGGAACACGGAGATATACGTCGGCGGCGCGGCGGCGCACCTCCTCTCCACCGCCTGGCAATCGCTGGGCGTGCACTCCGAAGAAAACCTCGACGCTGGACGCTTCGTGACCCTCCTTCGCGAGCACGTCTCATAGCACACTTGTGCATCACTCGTCGGCTAGCGACTCCCCCACCTGCGACGTAAACTTCTTGCGTCCGTACACGAACCCTCGACATGCACTCGACAAGAACCATGAAACTCAAACCGCTTCCTTTAATCCTTGCTACCATTACGCTCGTCGTTAGCTCGTCGGCTCAGGATGCCGTTCCCGAACGCGCCTACGTGGATGAAAAGTATAAGTGGGATCTGTCCGGAATGTACGAGTCGGATGACGCCTGGGAAGCCGACATGACACGGCTGAACGAGGCCATACCCAGGGCGGCAACATACAGTGGCCGCCTCGACGAAAGCGGCGTCGTACTTCTCGAAGCCATACGCTTCTCCGAGACCCTCCGTCAACTCGCCGGAGATCTCTACGTGTTCGCCGGACTGAAGTTTTTTGAGGATCAGCGCGTCAGCAAGTACGGGGGGATGTTTTCAAAGGCACGTGCGGCGTCGGCTCGCGTGTCAGAAGGTCTCGCATTCTTTCGCCCGGAACTACTCGCGATCCCGAACGAGCGCCTTGCGGAGCTCATCGCCTCGACCGACGGCCTCGCGATGTACGACCACTACTTTGATCGGGCGCTCCGCATGCGTCCGTACACGCTTTCCGAGGACCACGAGCGGCTGCTGGCGCAAGCCTCGGACCCCCTCAGCAAGTTCGAAAGCGTCTTCTCTGCCATCGACAATGCAGATCTGTCTTTCGGAACGATGCGTAACGAGCAAGGCGAAGAAGTGGAGCTCACGAAGGCGCGCTACAGCTCCTTCCTGACCTCCACCGACCGTCGCGTACGAGAGGACGCATGGATCGGGCTGTTCGAGTCCTACGAGGAGCTCGGCAATACGCTGGCGGCCAATTACGAGGGCCATCTCAAAGGAAAGGCGTTTTTCGCCCGAGCCCGCGGATACGATTCGGCTTTGCAGGCCACGCTGTATCCGGACGCCATCCCTGTATCTGTTTACACCAACCTGATTGAAACAGTACGTGAGAACGTCGGTCCGTTACAGCGCTTTCTGGACATTCGTCGTGAAGCACTTGGCGTCGATACACTTGAAGTCTGGGATCTCTACGCGCCGATCCAGGAGCCGGTGTGGGCAGACCTCAGCTTTGAGGAGGCGAAGAACATTGTGGCGCGCGGGCTGGCTCCCCTGGGCGATGAGTATATCGAGCTGTACTACCGCGGCTTCGAAGAGCGTTGGGCGGACGTATTGGAGAATCGCGGAAAGCGGGGAGGCGCGTACTCATGGGGTACCTACCGCTCATTGCCGTATTTCTCCATGAACTTCGATGGAACGCTGCAGGACGTGTTTACCCTGGCACACGAGTACGGGCATTCGCTGCATTCATGGTTTACACGCCAGACACAGCCTTACACGTACGGCGACTATTCGCTGTTTGTGGCCGAGGTTGCATCCATGACAAATGAGGCGCTGTTGATCAATAAGATGCTTCGGGAGACGACAGACCGCGCCGAGCGCCTGTCGCTGCTGCAGGAATACCTGGACCGTTTTCGCGGTGCTTTCTTCCGCCAGGTGTCGTTCGCCGACTTTGAGATGCAGGCGCACGCCCTCGTTGAGGACGGCCAGCCCCTCACGAAGGATGCCCTCAGGGAGCTCTACGCGGACGTGTTTCGCGCCTACTACGGCGACGCCGTACGGGCGCATGAACTGAACGCCTCCGAGTGGAGTCGCATTCCCCACTTCCTGCGCTCCAGCAACTACTACGTCTATCAATATGCCACGTCCTTCGCGGCCGCCACGGCCCTGGCGAAGAGAATCCTCGAGGAGGGCGAGCCTGCCGCCGAGCAGTTTATCGAACTGCTTCGATCCGGAGGCAGCGACTACCCGATCAACCTCATCAAGAAAGCCGGCGTCGACATGACGACTCCCGGTCCTATCCTTGACACCATCGCCGTGTTCGAAGATCTCCTCGAGCAGCTCGAGACGGCGTTGGCCGAGGGGGGAAAAGAGCCTGCCGACACCTCCGGCTAGACGGGCTGCCGAGGCGGCGTGTCGACCGCCCCGGAACTGCCGCCCCCGGGTTTCCGAATCCGACGGTCGCACCACCGGACATCGTTCGTCACCGAACCCCGCGTACTCGCGCCGCGGTCGCGCTAAACAAATTCACACGCTCTCCCTGTTGTCGGGAATCTCGCCGTGACGTACAATCGCGCCGCTTTGACAAATAGCCCCTGAGATTCACACTGTTTCAACAACGTTAGCATGATGGTAACCAAAAATGGTGACCTCTCAGTGGCCTTACTCGCCGAGGCGATTTGGGCAGACAGTTCTGCTCATGGCGATAACCTGCGTACTCACCGCGGCCGCGGTCGCACAACCCCGTAAGGTGGCGACGGCGACCGGTCCGCTCCATCTTCTGCCGGCACCCGACGGCGTCACCCTTCCCAGGACACTGGCTGCTCCGGGCCGCGCACTCAAGGCCGCCAAGGACGGCAAGTTGACGGTCGACCAACAGCTCGACCAGATCTGGGCGGACTCCGACTGGGAGAACGAGTTTCGCTGGCTGTATATGTACAACTCGAACGCGGACGTCGAGAATGTGACCTTCTTCGAATGGACGGGCGGCAGTTGGAACCCGGTCCATCGAGAATGGAACCTGTATGATGAAACTGGAAGGCGCCTCGCCGAGGCTGTGATCGAGGTTTATCAGAACGGCGTGTGGGGTGTCAGCGAGCGGTTTGTGTTCTCGTACGACGCCAACGGCACGCTCGCATCGATCATAGCCCAACTCGCGGGTGGACCTTCGGGATGGCAGAACACGGCTCGGTGGGACTATCAGTACACGCCGACCGGCTCCGGTCAGACTGTTGTACTGCTGATCTCGGAATGGGGAACGGCGTGGAACGCGTGGTCTCCTATGGGTCGAGTCACCGACGTTCAGGACGAGCTCGGGCGTCTGGTCGAATCCGTAAGCGAGTTCTGGGTCGATACGCCGGTCGGGAAGTACGAGCCGTCAACTCGTACGACGTGCACACACAACGCCTCCCGGACGCAGACCATCTGCATTACACAACTGTGGTTTGCCGGGGAGTGGATGGACACGCAACGAGAGAACTACCTGTTCGACCTCTTGAGCCGACTACGTTCGCTCTTCGCGGAGGATATGGACTTCTTCACACAGGAGTGGGTGAATAGCTGGTACGAAAGCCACGAATACGATGAGATGCACGGTGAGAAGACCGAGATTGTATTTCACTACTGGAACGGCGAGGGTTGGGATAAGGCAAACCGCAGCGCGTTCACGTGGCGCCTGAAGCCGGGAGTTGGTGTGGAGCCGGGCGTACCCGAGCACTTCTCGTTGGCTCAGAACTATCCGAACCCGTTCAACCCTTCGACCGAGATCAGCTTTACGCTATCGGCACCGTCGCGAGTGGAGCTGGTTGTCATGGATGTTCTCGGGCGCGAAGTTGCTCGGCTCGTTGACGGCGGTGCGCCGGCCGGCACCACGCGGTTGTCCTGGAATGCGTCCTCGCTTCCGAGTGGTATGTACGTGTATCGGCTGACAACCAACGAGGGCACTCTCGCGCGAACAGCTGTGCTACTGCGATAGGCTCACAAGAGCAGCGGCGTCTCGACTCTTGGGCTGTTGACATCGGGCCGTCGGGTGACGCCAACACCGACGGCCTTTTCTTTGGGACGTGTTTGTGACGACCAGGGGCACGAAGGTCGCGCCGCTCAAGAAGCGTCACGAGCTTCGCATCAAGCCAGTCTCTTTCGGAGGTGCGACGGGGGCAGCGGCACGTTCGAGGATAAACTGAACCACCCGCTTCCCTACCGCACGCTGGTCACGACTGAGGGCGACGACCATGGTTCGATGGCCCAGTCCTCGTGCCACCTCGATGTCCGCGGCGCCGCCTGCCTTGCGGAGCGCGTCCGCCAGCACATCGGCCTGACGCCCGTAACCGGGTTCTTCGCGACCACCGTAGACGAACAGAAACGGTGGCGGATCTTCGTCAATGAAGGGTACGACTGATGCCTCCCGGATCCACGCGTCTCCCTCTTCAAACTGACCGAAGCGCTGCAGAACGTAATTGAAGTCTGCACCGAGCCGGTAAGTCTCCTCATCGCCCATGTCAAATGCGCCGCCGCTCACGGACACAACGCCGAGAATGCGCGATGGCCATCCGTTCGTCGCGGACAGGAACGATCGATCCACAACCACACGAGCCGCCAGATGAGCGCCGGCGGAGTGCCCCACGAGGACGACACCCTTGCCATCGCCGCCGTAGCGGCGCTGGTTACGCTGGACCCACCTGACGGCCGCGGCCACATCTTCGAACTGACGCCGCCAGTGGACATTCGGCATCAGTCGGTACGAGATCACGGCGCAACCGATGCCGTTATGCGCGAAATACCGGCCGATGTTACCATAAACGTCCTCCCCAACCACCTCGAGGTTTCTGTCACCGGTCGTCCACCCTCCGCCGTGAATGAAGATCGCGGCCGGCCATCCCTCGTTGTCCGGCACAAAAAGATTCAGCCGTCGCTTGTCGTCTGCGTCGGAATCACCGGTGTACGGAATGTCTTTGAACACCGTCTCGGGCGGCCTGTCGACATGCCGGTAGACAAACGGCTTGATGAGCCGCGTCATGTCGAAAAGGTCGGAGTCCAGCTTGAAGTTCGGGACAGACATTCCTCAGTTCGCTATCTTTTTCGAAATCGTCTACGTCCACCACTATGACATGTGTCGTGAAGATACGGTGTGCCCGAGATCAACCCCACACCGGTCGCCCGGACGCACCCTCTTGAAACTCACCACAACATACGAGTGGCGGATCCTGATAGTAACGCTTGTTCTGACCAACCTCACCGTTGACGCGAAAGCGCAAAAGGTGGAGAACGAGGTCCATGAGATCGTCGTACGACTCTTCGATGGCATGCGGGCCGGTGACAGCGAACTCGTTCGCTCTGTCTTCCATGACCGTGCGCTCATCGGACGAGCCATCACACTTGGCGACATGACGCGACTGCGAACCGGCCCTGTGGACTCGTTTGTGGAGGCGGTCGGCAGGCCCCGCGAACACGCTTGGGACGAGCGTATCTGGGATGTGGACATAAACGTTGATGGCGCTCTCGCGTCGGCCTGGATGGAGTACGCGTTCTATGTTGGCGATGAACTGCATCACTGCGGCGTGAATTCAATGCACTTGTTTCGCACCGATGATGGCTGGAAGATCGTACACCTGATCGATACGGATCGTGGTCTTGACTGCCGGTGGAGTGAGGATGAGCCGTCGTCGAGCACGGACTGACACGATCGTTACCGGTGCCAGAGGTAATGCGATACGAGACTCTTCTGCAAGCAATTGGCCTGTTGCTTTTGATCGGAGGGGCGGTGGCGTGCAGCGGTCCGCGCAAGGTCGCCACCGGAACCAACGTATTGGGCACCGGGACGCTGTCGGTTCGTGGTCCGGAGCCTGTCGCTGCACTGCGGCCCCCGTTTTTCGGGGCGAGACAACTTCTGCGAAAGGCCGTTGCCGACGGGGTCTTCCCCGGAGGGGTCGTAATTGGGGGGCGCCGTGATTCGGTCATGTATGCCGATGCGGCGGGAACGTACAGTCCCGACGACTCCACGCCGGTGGACACTGCGACTGTCTACGACCTTGCGAGCGTCACGAAGGTTGTCGCCACGACAACGGCGGTGATGATGCTTGTAGCCGATGGAAAGCTGGGCCTCGACACGCTCGCCGTTACGTACGTGCCGGAGTTTACGACGGGCCGGAGCCGACCCATCACAATTAGACATCTGCTTACACACACGTCAGGACTGCCGGCATATCGACGCGCGTATCTCGAAACACAACATCCACGTGCCGCGCTCGACAGCCTCCTCTCCACACCACTGCAGTACGAACCTGGAGACACGACGGTGTACTCCGACATCGGCGCCATCGTCCTTGGTCTCGCCGTCGAACACATCTCCGGCCGGCCGCTGGACGAGTTTACGCGAGGTCGCATCTTCTTTCCCCTCGGTATGCATTCAACCACGTTCCGCCCGCCGACGGACTGGATACACCGAATCGCGCACACCGAAAGAGACTCGACCACCGGCGAGTTAATACGTGGCGTCGTCCATGATGAGAACGCGCGGCATCTCGGAGGCGTCGCCGGCCACGCGGGTCTTTTCAGTACGGGCCCCGACCTTGCCCGCTTTGCCGTTTGGATGCTTGACGCCTATCACGGCAGGGTCCCCCCTGCGAACACAATGTATGTGCCGCCGGACCTGGTACGCGAGTTCACGACGAGGCAAGCGGGGCCGGAAGAATCGACTCGGGCTCTCGGCTGGGATACGCCCGATCCCGATTCCAGCACGGCGGGGGATCTCATGTCACGAAGCGCTTTCGGCCACACCGGATTCACCGGAACCAGCATCTGGATCGACCCGGTCGAGGAGCTCTTCGTGATCATGCTAACGAATCGGGTGAGCCCCACACGCGACAACCTCGACATCAAGTTTGTGCGAGGACCGATGGCGGATTCCGTGTATGTTGGAATCAAGAACGGCGTCACCCGATGAGCGGCATTGACATCGGCGTGATGGCCGTCTACTTCGCCGCGGTCATCGCGATCGGCGTGTATTTCCAGCGCCAGAAGGGCGACGCAACGGACTACTTCCTCGGTCGCCACAGTATCCCGTGGTGGGCTGTGATGCTATCGATCGTGGCGACGGAGACGTCAGCGTTGACGGTCATCTCCGTGCCTGGACTGGGCGCACGCGGCGACCTCGGTTTTCTGCAGTTAGCGTTCGGCTACCTGGTCGGACGAGTCGGCGTATCGATCTGGCTGCTGCCAGGGTATTTCACGGGAGAGCAAACTACGGCATACGAGCGACTTCAGGTTCGCTTCGGTTCCGCAACGCGACGCACCGCTTCGGGAATCTTTATGATGATCCGGGCGCTGGGCGACAGTGTGCGGGTCTTCGCGACCGCGATCCCGCTGGCCATCGTTACCGGCTGGTCTATTCCGGTCAGCGTGCTCGTGGTGGCGGCGGTAACGCTGGCGTACACGTGGGCCGGCGGCATCAAGGCCGTGATCTGGGTCGACGTCATGCAGATGTTTCTGTATGTAATAGCGGGAGTTGCGGCGATTGCTGTGGCGGCGGCTATGGTGGACGGCTTTGTGCCCGCTCTGCAAAAAGCGGAAGCGGCCGGCAAGCTCACCATCTTTCACTGGGATGCCTCTTTCTCGAAGACGTACACGTTTCTGGGAGGTATGGTGGGCGGTGCGCTGCTGTCGGCGGCGTCACACGGCACAGATCATCTTATAGTTCAGCGGCTGCTCGCGACCAGATCGCTTTCGCACGCCCGCCGAGCGCTGATCGGCTCCGGTATACTCGTGATCATTCAGTTCGCGATCTTCCTTCTCGTCGGGACCTTTGTGTGGGCCGCCGGACAGGCGGACCCGAACCTCGCCAGCGACGAGATCTTTGCGATGTTCGTTGTCGATCACCTGCCGCAGGGCGTGTCCGGTCTGGTAATAGCGGGAATTCTTGCTGCGGCGATGAGCACGGTAAGCTCGTCGCTGAATTCGCTGGCCTCAGCGAGCACGCACGACTTCTACGCCGCACTCAAGAAAACCGACGACCCGAACAAGCTGCTGAGTTTCGGACGGTGGGCCACCGTAGCCTGGGCCGGCGTGCTTGCACTGGGTGCAATTGCGTTTACGTCCGACCAACCCGTGGTCGAGCTTGCTTTGTCAATTGCATCGATCACCTACGGAAGTCTTCTGGGCGTGTACATCCTTGGCGGCTGGCTCAAGACCGCCCGACAGACAGCTGCGCTCACAGCCGTCATCGGAAGCAGCGTGTTCATGCTGATTGTGGTTCTCGCCAAGCCCGGTGTATTCGCGGACCTCGCCTGGCCGTGGTACGTGCCGCTCGGAACCATCGCGACGCTCATCCTTGGAGGCGTGGCTACGTACGTGTCTGACAGTCTCGCACGCCCTACATGAACCCGCACGAACTTGACCGCGCGCGATCAGCGGGAGACGACCATCGGTCGCGTCACGCGGTGTCCTCCAATCTCAACGGCATAGAAGTACGTTCCACTGGCCAAACGGCCGCCGGACATCGAGGTGCCATCCCACGTCACAAGGTGCTCTCCTTGCGCCACCTGGTCGCCGTTGGCCAAAACCGCAACCAGTTGACCGATCGCATTGTAGACGCGAACGTGAAGGTTGCCCGTTACAGCTAGATCAATTGCGATCGTTGTCGACTCACTGAACGGGTTCGGATAGTTCTGTGCCACGGAGAACGATTCGACCACTGGCACGTCCTCAGTGCCTACCGCCCTACCCTCCAGAACGATGTAGTCGCTTTCAAAGCTCTCTACGGAATTGCGGCTAACGGACGTGACCACATAGTAGTAGGGATCGGTCGCGGCCGGTGGGTAGTCCTTGATCGTTGTTTCTCCCGTGACGCGCAGCAGGTTTGACGGGTTCTGCAGCGCGACGTCGAAGTCTGGGACGCTCGACGACCGGATGCGGTACACTGCGAAGCGCCGCTGCTCGGGCACACCTTCCGCCGGAAGGGGCGGATCCCAAGTGATGGTGACCTCGCCGGTGTCCGTCCACTCGAAGGCAAGGTTATCC
>JBFHWK010000069.1:0-13098 GCA_041589075.1 Rhodothermales bacterium | reverse complement strand
GTGCCGGACTCAGCCACCTTCATGGTCGTCGGCTGCAAGCACGAGTTCTATCCGGCGCTGATCCGCTGCCACGTGCGCCAGCCGAATCCGCAACGCAGCTGGCGGAATGAGCGGCTCGACGCGGTCCGCCCACTCGACGATGGTTACGCCGTCGCCAAAAAAGTAGTCCTCATAGCCGAGCGCCATGAACTCCTCGAGGCTCTCCAGCCGATAGGTGTCGACGTGGTACACCGGCAATCGCCCACCGCGGTATTCATTGATCAGCGAGAACGTCGGGCTGGTGACTTCGTCGCCATCTACACCGAGCCCTTCGCAGATACCTTTCGCCACCAACGTCTTCCCGGAGCCCAGATCGCCGTAAAGCGCCACGATCGATCCGCTCTCCACTACCGATGCAACGCGCCGCCCGACCTCGCGCGTTTCCTCGGTGGACTTCGAGAGCGCGGGCAGCAGGTCGCGCAGCGTCTCACCCGCCACCGACATCATCGCACTCATTGTTTGGGTCGCATGGTGACGATCGGCAGGATCATCTCTTCCATCGATGCGCCTCCATGCTGCATCGTGTCCCGATACTTGTTCAGGTACTGATTGTAGTTGGTAGGATACACGAAGTAGTAATCTTCCTTGGCGATGATAAAGTTCGAGTTGATGCCGGAGCTCGGCAGGCCGAACGACTCGGGCTCGCGTACAAAGATGGCGTGCCGTGCATCGCACTTCAGGTTGCGCCCGTACTTGTAACGGAGCGCTGTCGACGTGTGGCGATCTCCGATCACCTTCGCCGCGTGAAGGCTTCGAACGGCACCGTGATCCGTCGTGACGACGATCGTGCAGTCGGTGTCCGCCAGCTCGCGGAAGGCCTGGAAGAGCCACGAGTGCTCAAACCAAGTCCGCGTGAGGGCACGATAGGCGCGCTCGTCCGGAGCAATTTCCTTGAGGACGGCGGAATCGGAACGTGAGTGGGCAAGGACGTCCACGAAATTGACGACGACGGCACTGAGGTCGTGCTGCAGGAGGTCGCGCACCCGCTGCGCAAACTCGCGTCCATCGTTCGTGCCCACGAGCTTTTCATAGCGGAGTCGCGTCTGCACCCGCTGGCGTTCGAGGAGGTCCTTCAGGAAGTCCTCCTCGTTGCGGTTGCGGCTGTACTCGTCTTCTTCTCCCTCGGACCAAATCTTCGGATAGCGCTTTGCGAGGTCGCGCGGCAGTAGTCCGCTGAAGATCGCGTTCCGCGAGTAGGGGGTGGCGGTCGGCAGCAGTGAGTAATGAAAGCGGATCTCCATGTCGAAGAGCGGAAACAGGAGTCGCTCGAACATCAGCCACTGGTCGTAGCGCATGCAGTCGATCACGAAGAAGATGACGGGCCGCGACTGCGAGAGATGCGGAATGACGGAGGCTGGCACGACCTCATGTGACAGGAGCGGCCGCTCATCTGCGTCCGCGTCGGTGCTAACCCAACTTTCGTAGTTCCCTTCGACGAAGCGCCCGAAGGCGCGGTTAGCCTCACGATACTGGTCTTCCAGAATCTGGCGCACGCCCTCGTCGCCGCGCAGCTCGAGGTCAAACCGAACGAGGCGGCGGTACAGCTCGATCCACTCGTCCGGCGTCAGTGGCCCGGCCAACTGGGATGTAATCTCATTGAACGCCTGGAGGTAGTTCTGCGACGCCTGCTCGTTGCGGAGCCGCCGTCGTTCGAGGATGCGCTTGCAGGTGAGCAGGACCTGCGACGGGTTGACGGGCTTCGTGAGATAGTCGCTGATCTGTCGGCCGAGCGCCTCCTCCATGATGCGCTCCTCCTCACTCTTTGTGATCATTACGACCGGAACCTCGGGTACGATCCGGTTGATTTCGGTGAGGGTGGCCAGGCCGTCCATCCCGGGCATGTGCTCGTCCAGGAGGACGACTTCGAAGTGCTCGTCGCGCACCTTCTCAACGGCGTCCGCACCGTTGGTGACGCTCGTCACTTCATATCCCTTCGATTCAAGAAAGAGGATGTGCGGCTTGAGGAGATCGACTTCGTCGTCTGCCCAGAGAATGCGAGGGTTGGCCATGTAGCGTGGCTGCGAAAAATAGTTGTCTGTGATCGGGAGATATACCGGCTCCGGACCGCGTTGGTTCGGCGGCGGTCCCTGACGCCGTCAGAGGGCCGAAGCCGCTTGGCCGGTGCTATCGCGTGGGCTCCCAGACGTACTGGCCGGACTTGTCGACGTAGCCGTACTTGCCGTCGACGGCAACCAGTGCGAGACCATTCGAAAAGTCCCAAGCGAGGTCGAAGGCAGGCTCGATGGCCAGGCGTCCAGCCGGATCGATATATCCCCACTTACCGCCGATCTTCACGCGCGCCATACCCTCGACGAAGTTCCACGCCTGGTTGTACTGCGGTTCTATGACGACATCTCCCGCACTGTTGACGTATCCGTACGTCGTGCCGACGCGCACGCGCCCCAGCTCCGGCCGCGGCTCGCCATCTTCTTCGAGAAAGCTCGCCTCCAGCTTAAAGTTCGGGCGTACAGCCACGTTACCGTCGCGATCGATGTAGACCCACTCGCCGTCACTTTCGACCGGGGCGAGGCCGTTGGAAAAAAACCAGGCGTCCGTGTACCGGGCGGGCACGGCAAGTGCCCCGCTGCGGTCGATGAAGCCGTACCGCTCGCCCACCTTCACCAGGGCGCGTCCTTCGGAGAAGGGCCATGCCCGGGCAAACTGCGGCTCGATCGTGACCGAGCCCGTCGAATCGATAAAACCCCAGACGCCGCCCTGGCTGACAGGAAACAGGGGCGACGGCGCCGCGGCCGGCGGCGCAGCCTGCTCTTTCGTGCGGCACGCGGCGAGAACCAGCACAGACGAGAAGAGGATTGTCAGGGATAACGTGAATCGGCTCATGGGCGTTGGAAGATTGGGTGAACCTCGACTGCGACGGGGCGGGTCTCGCACCGCGCGGCAACCGCGTATACGGAAAGGTATACAAGGACCAATACGTCGGCTTGTCCGACGCGCAGGTACCGCAAAAGATGCATTGAACTGTGGAGATATTGCGATGAAGAAACCGGTGATTGATGCTGTCAACGAACAGATCAAGGCGGAATTCGAATCGGCATATGTTTATCTGGCGATGTCCGCGAAGATGGAGCTGATGAGCTTCCCCGGATTCGGACAGTGGCTGCGGATACAGTGGCAGGAGGAGACGGCGCACGCCGTAAAGCTGCTCGAGCATCTGCTTCATCGTGATGTCGAAGTCGATTTGCAGGCGATTGCCAAGCCGCAGGTGACGTTCAAAACGCCGCTCGAAGCCTTTCAGGAGGTGCTGAAGCACGAGCGATACATCACGAAGCGAATCCATGATCTGTATGATCTCTCGGTCACAGAGAAGGATTATCCATTGCAAACGTTGCTGCAATGGTTCATCGACGAGCAGGTTGAGGAAGAGGAGGCGGCACGCGGCGTTCTAGAGAGTCTGGAGATGGCTGGTGACTCGGGCCCCGCGCTTCTGCTGCTCGACCGCGAGCTGGGAGCGCGTCAGCCGGTGCCCGAAGGTCAGTAGTCCGGGCTTGCCATCGTCTCGGATCTAAAGACGCGGCGCAGTTCCTGTAAGCGCAAACTCGAAGACGCCGGGAACATACCCGTTCTCGTGCGGGCCCCGATATTGTAACTCTCGCACGATCATCGGACGGACATCCTGTCCACGCTCATCGACATACACGAGCTTTCGTTTCCGACGCCGGCAACGGCCCTGTTCGGTCGTGACGGACCTTATGTTCTTGAGATAGGATTCGGCAACGGCGACTTCCTGTGCGACCTCGCTGAGCGGTATCTCGCCTGGAATGTCATCGGGGCCGACTCGTCGCCGTCGTCGGTGGTGCGTGCGCTTCGGCGTGTGCGCCGGCGCGGTTTGAACAACGTTCGCATCTTCTCCGGCGACGCCCGTTTCATCGTTCGAAACGTCGTACCAGACGGTTCGCTCGAACGTGTGATCGTCAACTTTCCGGACCCCTGGCCGCGGCGGCGCCATGCGCAGAGACGACTGCTGTCACGGACTTTCTTCGAGCTTCTTGCTGCACGTCTCCACCCGGCACGCGGCTTTCTTTCACTGACAACGGACCACACCGGTTACTACAACTTTGCCCGCCTTGAGGCAGCGTCGACCGGATATTTCTCGGAGGATGTAGAGCCTGCACCTGAGGGTGCCCTGCAGACCCGCTGGGCGCGCCGATGGCTCGAGGCGAACAAGACCATTCATCACGTACATTTCCATCGGCGGTCCGCACCAGATGTGTCTCCGCCTCGACTGACGATCGTCACCATGCAACACTCACTCCTACGCGGCAAGCTGGACACCGTAAAAGCCGTCGACAAGCACGCGGTGACGAGCGACGGTGTGACGGTCGTGGTTACGGAGGCCTATCGTCACGTCGGCGATCCCGCGTTGATTTTTCCGACGATCGTGGAGGAGGATGATCTACGGCAGTTTGTTCTCGTGGAGGCGCGGCCGAAGGGCGATGACGAAGTGATCGTCGGGATAAAGCGATTCGGCCAGCCGCTGAGTACGCCGGGGCTGAATCTTGCCGTCGTTACGGTGGCCGAGCTCCTGGAGCAACACGGTCTCGAAGTCGTGTCGCGTCACTACTGACCTGTCGATCAATCGGCCGGCTCCGCGTCCGGCGCGCCGTCCCGCTCGCGTCGTTCCCGAAGCGGCACGAGGCTGACGACGTTTCGGATCGTGCCGACTGTCGAAAACTCGCGCAGCTCGCGACCAAGTGCCGAGAACAGCTCGACCACGACGACTTTCTCCTCGACCTCACCGGTCTCCGTGATCATCGACAGCCGGTGCACGGCGTAGAGACCGATGACGAATGAGATGAAGAAAAGAAAGTCCCATTGCTGGAAGTTGATCAGCTCGATGTCGGCGACGCTTTGCGGACCGACGTACTGTATCGTCCACGTCAACTCGCGCTCGACGAAGAAGTCGACGAGGCGCCCGGACAGCATCGGGGCGATGCCTGCCGCGAGGGCACTGACAAAGTTAGTCGTTGCCAGATAACTTGTGCCCTCACCGGAAGGCGCAAGCTTCAGTCCGATGTTGCCGGTGGCCAGCGTGATACCCGCCATCGCGACGCCCATCAACACGTGCAGCACGACCAGCAACGGAAACGTCAGCACGTGTTTGTCCGGCATGGTGGTAAAGGTCCAGCCGAGTATGCACAGCAGGCATAGAGGCGCCGAGACGGCGAGCACCGACTTGTGCGTGAGCCGGTCGGAAAAGCTTCCCCAAAGCCGCAGGAACAGAATGTTGACCAGGCGCCCGATGACAATGAGCCCGATGACCCAAGTCAGATCCATCTCGAGGCGCCGCAGCATGTATACGGAAAAGAACGGCGTTGCCAGGTATACCGCGATGTTCCACGAGGCCAGAAAGTGGATGAGGTTGCGGAAGTTGGGATCGCGAATCGGCTTGCTGATCGCCTCGATCACGGATCCCGTTTCGGGCTGGTACCGTTGCTCCGGGATTCCGGCAATGAAGATGACGCCCAGCACCCCGAACACAAAGCCGACCGTGAACACCAGCGAGTAGGCATACAATTGGTTTGCGAAGAGATCGGGCGCTAGGTGGTCGAGAAACAGCCCGGCTGACAGGCTCACCACGACACCCGTGGCGGTCGCGTAGCTGAATCGGCGGCCAAAGAAAGAGCCAAGCCGATCCCGCGGCACCAGTTCGTGAATCCACGAATTCCAGCCGCAGTTGGAAACCGCCGCAAACACCGACGCGATGAGCAGGCCCGCGACCAGCGTCGTAAGCACACCTTCGGCCGACAGGAAGAAGGGAGACGCCGCGACAAAGACCCAGGACAACCGTCCAATCACCGACGTGCTGACGCTGATAAACCTTCTGTTACGAATGCGGTTTACGAGACCGATCGACGGAAGCTGGA
Organism: Rhodothermales bacterium; assembly: GCA_041589075.1. Lineage (GTDB taxonomy): Bacteria > Bacteroidota > Rhodothermia > Rhodothermales > JABDKH01 > JBFHWK01. The sequence continues at coordinate 7,174 of JBFHWK010000069.1, read as the reverse complement.
CAAGCTGCGACAGTTGCGGAATGGCGGCAAGCAGCCCGATGAGGGCGTTGGAAGCGCCCAGTTCGATGGCGAACGCGACGAGGATGGCGCTGCCGGTAAGGCTGGCAAGCGCCTGACTGGCCATGCCGTCCTTGACGATCAGTCGCAGGCCGGCCTCACGCTCCTGGTCGGTGAGGTGGTCCTTGACGGGAAAAAATTTGAAGTCGCGCACTAGATTGGAAACCGCGAATCAGTCGAGCGGTGCAAGCGCCAATTTACGTCTCAACCGGAGATGCCGATCCGCATATCGACCAATTCATATTTCATGACATCAGACGTGAACTTCGGAACGAGTTCGAGAGGCCCCGTAATCCGGCTGCATGCGTTTCTGTGTGCCGCTTGTCTTCTGTTGCCGGTCGTTGCGGCTTCGGCGCAGGCGGTCCGTCCGTACACGGAGGATGAGATCCGGAAGCTCGTTGCCGACTTCAAGGAGGACCCCCGTGGTCCTTTCCAGGGGATTCGGTGGTTCTGTCCCGACGGCAGCGTGATTGGTGCGCGCGAACGGTGCGCGCAGCCGGGTGGCATTCAGCACGCGCTTCCCAAAGACGTTACGGTCCGGCTGCAAACACGCAACGGCGTATACCTGGGCCAGATACTTGCGGGCACTCCGAACGACGCCTTTCTTGACGAGAATAACGTTTATTCGCGGCTCAAGCAGTACCAGATCGAACAGTTCCTCATTGGCATCGACGACGGGTGGATTCTGCGCAAGGCCAGATTCTATCGTGGCGCGTACCAGGCCGAAGACGAGGAAGCGTGGGGAAAGCAGTTCCTAGAGTGGGCCCTGGCGAAGGACGAGTTCGTGCGGACGCGGTTCTACTTGCTTCGTGAGGCGGCGCGGGACATCCCGCATGAAGCGGCGGACAACCTCGTGCAGCGCATCCGTGGAGTCTCGCGCGAGATCTCGGATGACTACACGGCTTTCCTCGATATCCGCGTGAAGATTCACGGCCAGCCCACGGCCTCCGATACCGCGCGCGTGTCCGCGTTTCGCCGCCAACACGAGCGCCGGCTGTCGCCGGGCCTACTCGCGAAGATGACGCAGCTCGAAGCCGATCTGAAGCAGCAGTATGCGGTCGAGCAAGGTGCCCAGCTTCGCACGGCTGTCGGCAAGTTGGCGTCGACGTCGGAGATCGCGGCGCGGGTGCGCTCCGCAGATCTGGACCGCATGACGCCGGCGGCGAGGGCGGGCTGGATCGCTGATCTCATCGTGTCCATTCGCGAGGAAATCGAGACACCGGGAGTCCGCGGTCGTGAACGCCTGCGACTGGTGGACGTCTCACTCGCGGCAGAGAACCTGCTGTTCCGGATCGTGGGCGAGTGGACCCCCGCGACGCCCGCGCAGATGCTGGAGAAGTTTTCCGTGCTCGCACGCGCCGCGGCCGGAAGCGGACTGTTAGAAAATTGGGAGTGGCGCGAACTGCAGAACCACCTGCGCAGGCCCGCCGCACGAGTCGAGATCACACTCGACGAGTTCGAAGTCCTTGTCGGGTCGGCCCGCCGGGGTGTCGAGTGGGCCATCGGAACAGTGACGGCAAACTTCGAGGACGCCGTGCATCTGTTTGCGGCGTTCGAACCGCTCGCACACGGTTTTCTGGACGACAGGATGCGATCGTCTGTGCTGCTGGCCATGGGCGATGCGGCGAGTCGACTGGGCGACGAGTTGGCGGCGCGGTCGGGCCGGGTCAACGAAGTTATGGGCCTAAAGCACGGGACAGGCATTCGCGGACTCAATGCGGGCGTCGCGGTGGGACAACTTGATGTGGTCGCCGGTGCCGCGGAGAACATCACATTCAGTACCGACAAGATTTATGTGCTGAGCCGCGCGCCCGCGGAGCTCAAGCCGGTGGCCGGGATAGCGACCGTCTCCGAAGGCAACATGGTCTCGCACGTGCAATTGCTGGCCCGCAATCTGGGTATACCGAACGCCGTCCTGTCACCGGAGCTGCTGCGGGCCCTCGAACCGATGGACGGACGCTATGTGTTCTATGCGGTCTCACCCGGTGGCGCGGTGCGGATGAAGCCCGTGGAAAGTATGACCGCGGAGGAGAAGCGTCTCGTGGAAGAGAGAAAGCGATCGGAGGAGCGCATCCGCGTACCGATCGGCCGCCTGCAACTCGACAATTACCGGCTCGAGTCTCTGTACGACCTGCGTGCGCGCGACTCGGGCCGGATTTGCGGCCCGAAAGCGGCTAACCTGGGCCAGCTCAGTTCGCTCTTTCCCGGCAGGGTCGCGCCAGGCTTCGTGATCCCATTCGGCGTGTTTCGAAAGCACATGGAGCAGTCGATGCCCGGCGAGCAGCAATCGTACTGGCAGTATCTCAGAGCGACTTTTCAAAATGCGTCGGAGATGCGTGCGGGGGGTGCGGCAGACGCGGTCGTCGAAGAAGAAATCCTGCGGCGGCTGGCGGTGCTTCGAAGCGCGATTGAGAACATGCCGTTCGATGCCGACTTCGTCTCTGAACTCCGCGCGCGCTTCGCCGCAACACTCGGCGGGCCGCTCGGGACCATTCCCGTCTTTGTGCGCAGCGACACCAACATGGAGGACCTGAAGGACTTCACCGGCGCGGGACTGAACCTGACCGTTCCGAACGTGGTCGCCGAGTCTGACGTCCTTCGCGCTATCCGCCGTGTGTGGGCCTCGCCGTATCGCGAGCGTGGCTATCAGTGGCGCCAGAAATACCTGCTCAATCCGGAAGACGTGTACCCGTCGCTTCTGATACTCCGAAGCGTCAACGTCGACAGGTCAGGCGTCATGATTACGGCCGGTGTCTCTACCGGCTCTGCCGATGACGCAACGGTTGCGTTCAACCGCGGCGTTGGGGGGGCGGTCGACGGCCAGGCCGCTGAGTCGTTCCTGCTGAAAAGCACGGGTGGAACGATTCTCCTTTCACCAGCACGGGAACCGTCGTTCACGGTATTGCCGTCAAACGGAGGCACGGAGAAGAGGCAGACAGCTTTCGACAGGCGCATCTTGTCCGACGACGATCTCGGACAGCTGCGTCTTCTGGCGGATGAAATACGGCGCAAACTTCCGGGCACGCCGGGTATCGAAACAAATGGCCCGTTTGACGTCGAGCTCGGCTTTTTCGGCGATGAGATCAGGCTGTTTCAGACGCGGCCGTTTGTCGAGAACCGATCGGCGGCTTCGATAACCTATCTGTCTCGGATGGATCAGCGCGCCAATAAGAAGGCACGCGTAAACCTTGACAGTCGTCTTGTGGCAACTCTCTAGAAAAGAAACGGAAATGAAACGGTGCAGGTCTGCGTTGCTGCTGATTGCGGCAGTTCTGGTCGCTACGGCGGCCGCGGTTCCGTATCCGCTCGACGGTTACGAGCTGACCGGCATCCGGCGACTGCTTCGTACCAAGTCTGTCGCCGAGGGGAAGCTTACCGGGCGCAAGCCTCCACCCGGAGCGATGAAGACAATCGGTGAGGTCACCCTTCATTTGCCCGGACAGGCAGGCAAGCCGCTGACCGCGCTTCCGGCCGTGGACCCGGAACTCAATGCCAAGCTCGCTAGGCTGTTTACGTATCGCGACGCGAGCTACTCGGTCGCGCTCACGGACATTACGCCGGGCAAGCCGCAGCGACTTGCGCTGCACAAGGAAGCGAACCGGTATCAGCCGGGGAGCGTCGGCAAGCTTGCCATACTCGGCGGATTGTTTTCAGAGCTCCAGCGCATCCACCCGAGCGACACGGACGCTCGTCGGCAACTTCTAAAGACGAGGATGGTAAAGGCTGGCCCGTGGGTTCGCTCCAATCACCACACGATTCCGGTCTATGATCCGGAGTCCGGCCGCTTCGTGTCGAGAGCGGTTTGTGAAACAGACGTTTTTTCACTCTACGAGTGGGCCGACCATGCCATATCGGCAAGTTCCAACGCCGCGGCAAGCGTGCTGTGGAAGGAGGTGGTACTCATGCGCGCATTCGGCGCGGCCTACCCACCGTCCTCGGAGGAAGAGACGCAGTACTTCGAGCGAACGCCGCGCGCCGAACTCGGTAAGATCGCCATCAGCGTCGTCAACGATCCACTGAGAGCAATCGGCATCGACGAAGAGGACTGGCGCCTGGGCTCATTGTTCACCAACTATGCCTCCAATGCGATTCCGGCTCCGGGCGGAAGCTGGGGCAATCCGCGCGGACTGCTGATCTTCCTGCTGCGGGTCGAAGAGGGCCAGATCGTCGACCCGTGGTCGAGTCTCGAAATCAAGCGCTTGATGTACCAGACCGAGCGTCGCATTCGGTACGCCGCCTCACCCGAGCTGGCGACGGCCGCCGTGTACTTCAAGTCGGGCAGTCTCTACAAGTGCCGAAAGGATCCCGGCGAGGATTGCGGCAAGTACCGAGGCAACGTGTACAACTACATGAACTCAGTGGCTACGATCGAGACGGCTGACGGGCGCGTGTACCTGGTCACGTTGATGTCCAACGTCCTCCGCCGAAACTCGGCATCCGAGCACCTCGCACTCGCTTCCGAAATCGAACGCATCATGTCGCAGTGACCTGGACACCGGTGCTGTAAGGCGCTGTGATCGTACCTCCTACCGCGGGTGGGACGTCATAATCAGCGCGCCGACGCCGACACCGCGCCCCGGCTCTTCTCGGGCTTGAGGACACTTTCGATGGCAGGCACGATGTTACGGATGATGCGCTCGCCATTCTCATCCTCTACAAGGCAGACGACCACGTACCGCCGCCATTCGGGTCCCCAGACCAGAACCGAGTCCGAATGCCAGTCACGCCAGGAGCCCGACTTGCGGTAGAGGCGCGCACGCGGGGCCAGCTTGGTCAGTGTGTTCACGAATTTGTGGTTGATGCCAGGGTCTGCCAGTATCTCGAGCATCTGCTTGCTTCTGTCGCGACTGACCAGACGTCCCTGCGCGATCAGGTAGTAGAACCGGCTCACTTGAGTCGCCGTCGCTCCGTGCGAAAGCCCCTTCAGCGGGTCCGGATTACGGCGGTTCGACTTGGAGTAACGCTTTCCGACCCACAGCCCGCCTCCACGGTCTGCATCAAATAGCTGATAGCGGGGATCACGCAGAACCTTCTCAATTTCCGCCAGCCCTCCGACGGCGTCGATCATGCGCGTCGCGGCGCTGTTACTTGAGATGCGGATCATGTCATTGAGATCTTTCGTGACCGCCGGCGTCTCCTTCAGCTTCCCGTCTTCGATCTGCTGCATTGCCGCAAGGAGAATGGCAATCTTCGGCAGACTGGCCGCATACATCATGACGTCGCCGTTGACGCGTGCGAACCGCGGCTCCGACGGGTCTGACAGGTCCACGATGCTGACAGCCATTCGCTGCTCTTCGAGCAACTTGCGCCACACAGCGTTTCGATTAAGACGCGTCTCGAGAGCGCCCTGCAGCTTCGGGTCGAGTTGTTCGCGCAACGGGTGCCACTCGGAGTCAGGCACCAGCAGCGGCAGGTCAGGTGTCACGGCCGTCTGCGCCGAGACCGGGGGGGCAACAAGGTACAGCACCATCAGGGCGAGCGCGCCGGCGAGTCGGGGCGTCACCCGAGAGCGGCGACGAATAGATGTCATGTGAAGTTGAACCGCGTTGAGAGCGGAACCTATATGGTTAGTTCCAAGCGGGGCCATCAAAGAAGTACGGGCACCAAAGTTCCGGAGGCCGTTCTCTCTCGAAAATTTGAATTAGGGCGACGTCTGCCGGCCCGTTTGTCGCGGCTGCACATTGGCTCCCGGGTCCTACGAGTAGCGCGTTAGAACGACCATTTCGTCGCGACCACTGAATGTCCATGTCGCCGCCGGCGACGGGTTGAGGGCAACGCCACCCTCTTCGTCCCCGGAAGCAACAATGCGGACGCCGAGGGCGATCTCTCCATTTGCGTGCGCGTGGCGTTGAATCTCGCGGAACGAGAGCGTCTTGCCGGCCAGGTCATAGTCGTTAACCGAGCGGAAGAAGATCTCGGCTCCGCCCGGACCGAATAACTCACCGAAAACACTTGTCAGCTCCTGACGTAGCGCCGCATGCGCCAGCATGTGACTGAGTATCACCGGGCTGATGATAACCTCACCGGGCCTCTGCTTGAATAGCTGCACGTTCGAGGGATCGATCAGCTCGACCAGAATATCCGGACGGTGGGCATGCGTCTCGAGCACGGCACGCACGGCGGAGTATCCGAGAATCGAACGCGCATCCGTTTCCGCCGACGAGTCAAGCCAGTCGCTGCCTAGAAAGACGATGTTGTCGTACGAATCCCAGTCCAGCTTCTCGAGATCCGACTGTCTGTTGTAGTCCCCTTCCATGTGGTTCACAGCGACAGCGTCGGGCGAGAACTCGACGTGCGCGAGGTCGGCCCGTCGCTCTTCCGCAGGCACGAGCGATAGCACGTCGAGAACGAATCTCTCCGAGGGATAGCCATCGAGTTCGCTGACCAGTGCACCGACCTTGTGACTCCAACCCAGCAGCAGGATGTGTCGCAGCGGCTTTGTTTCGACAGGGCGTAGCTCAACTAACCCCACCGGCTCCTGTGAGGCCCTCGCGAGCTTCAGTTTCGGCAGGCTGTTTTCGTATGAGTTTGCGATCAGCACGATGCTGTCACCTGCACCGATCTCGAAGTCACTCGTTGGATTCAGAATTGGACGAAATCCGCGCTTGACCGGTCGCACGACACCGAGCAGGACGGCGGTGGGGAAATTGTCGATCACACTTGCGAACGGCCGCCCGTCAAAGGACTCGACCCGACGTACGTACACTTCATTGCCGTGTTCGTGTGAGAGAAGTTCAGAATAAACGGCGGACAGTCCTCGATGCCGAACGGTCTGTACAATAAGTCGGCTGATGAATGAATCACCGGCGATCACGTTGACAGTACCCTCGTAGGCCTGCTGCACGATGGGCAGTTTGTTGACGTCGTAGATCTCGGCAACGACGGAGGGGTCCTGGCGCCCCGGGAGCTGACGTCCGTCATATCGTGAGATCGACATGAGCGTCTTGACGATGCGTGTGTCGGTAGCCTCAGGTCCGCCCATGGCGTAGTCGGCACCCGGCAATATGATCGCGCTTGCACGTGCGAAGTCGACCCGCTCGAGATGCTCGACACGCATCGACGAGCCCGAGCGCATGATCACCTGACGCTGCCGGAGTTTCTTCCCTACAATATCCTT
>JBFHWK010000068.1:0-13167 GCA_041589075.1 Rhodothermales bacterium | reverse complement strand
GTTTCCACTACGTAGGGTATGTAGCGCTCCTGAGTTTGCGGGTCGAAGTATTCCATCTTCTTACCCGAGTATTCCTGATGCCGCCGGAGGTCATAATCGGTGCGCGAGTGAATCCCTTCTATCTCCTGCCATCCGATCGGAAACTCATACGCGATGTCGACGGCCGCGTCCGCATAATGCGCCAGTTTATCGTGCTCCTTCCATTTGAGCTTGGACGGCCGCACGCCGTTATCGATGTGCCACTGAAGTCGTTTCTCGCGCCACAGCTCGTACGCTTCCATTTGCGAACCCGGCTTCACGAAGTACTGCATCTCCATCTGTTCGAACTCGCGCATGCGAAAGATGAACTGCCGCGCAACGATTTCATTACGAAACGCTTTCCCGATCTGCGCGATACCGAACGGAACTTGCTGCCGTCCTGTCTCCCGTATATTGTGGAAGTTGACGAAGATGCCTTGAGCCGTTTCCGGCCGCAGATACACGATGTTATCCTCGTCTCTAACCGCCCCCACGTAGGTCGAAAACATGAGGTTGAATTGCCTCACCTCCGTCCAGTCGAAAGCCCCCGAATCCGGTGACCGGATCTCCTCGCTCATGATTATATCGTAGAGCGCGGCCGGGGCATCCTCGGCGTGTAGCGCCTTGACGAGCCGATCGTGCACTTCATCGGCCTTTTCGTCCTTGCCTTTGGCTCGGAGCCGCTCGATGTGATTCTCAACGAGCTGGTCGGCCCGATAGCGGAGTTTAGACTGCTTGTCGTCGATCAGCGGATCATTGAACGCATCCACGTGGCCGGAAGCTTTCCACACGGTCGGATGCATGAGGATCGCCGCGTCGACACCCTCGATGTTGTCGTGGCGGTACACCATGGCGCGCCACCAGGCCTCTGTCACGTTTCGCTTGAGCTCCACGCCGAGCGGGCCGTAGTCATACGTCGCGCTAAGACCCCCATAGATCTCGGACGACTGGAAGATGAAGCCGCGCCGCTTGCTCAGAGATATAATGCTGTCCAGATCGACGCTCATGGAAGGAAGGAGGTGGGAAAGTCCGGGGACCGGTAACAAAAAGGGCATCGTCGCACGAGCGAGATGCCGCGTTCAATAAAAGTAGACGTGGCGGGTTTCGATATCAATTCCGGCGCATTGAAATTCGGATAGATTTGCCCGTTTAGACCACACGTCGGGCAGGTGGATTACCGGTTTAGCCAGGCATCAGGCCGCGTTCCGCCAACGAAGTAAACGATCGGCCGGCGATGATGATGTGATCGTGAACAGGAATGCCGACAATCCTGCCCGCCTGTACGAGTTGCCGCGTAACGTGGACGTCCTCACGACTCGGCTCCGGATTCTCCGACGGGTGGTTGTGCAAGCAGATAATGCCCGCAGCGTTCTCGAGGATTGCTTCTCGGAAGACCGAGCGCGGCTCGACAATGCTTGCGGCGAGGCCGCCTTCACTCACCACGCGATCACTGATGATCATGTTGGCCGTATTCATGAGCACAATGCGAAAGACCTCGTTCTTGAGGTCACGCATGAATGGGCCGTAAATGTTGGCGACGTCCTCGGGTCCGAAAACCTGCACCTTGTTGACGGCATGTGACGATTCGATCCGCCTGCCGATCTCGAACACTGCCTGAAGCTGTGCCGCCTTGGCGCGTCCGATGCCGCTCGTAAGCAGCAGTTGCTTGTGATCACGGCGCGCGATCGCTTCCAGAGATCCGTACGCTGACATCAGCCCCCGTCCCAGCTCCACCGCGGACACGGAGCCTTCTCGTGTGCGTGTTCCGCTACCGAATATCACTCCGATCAGCTCAGCGTCTGAGAGGACGGCCGCCCCGTGACGCGCCAGCTTCTCACGCGGCCGATCTTCCAGCTTCCAGGACCGAATGGGCGTGCGATATCTCAGCGCGTCGGTATCTGACAACGGCGGACATGGTTCGGGAATGGAAACTCGGGCTAACCCCAAGACACAATTCGAACCGGTTTCGTAACCGTTGCCTAGGTGGCAACCAGCTCGTCAAGCAGGTAATCGTTCGTAGGCGTCTGCTGCACATGCCGGAGCAGCGCCTGCATCGCCTCGACCGGCGAGCGCGTGTTCAGAGCACGAAACAGCCGGTGGTGCTGCTCCAGCTTGTCACCGAGTAGCCGCTCCTCGTTCCGGGTGCCGCTCTTCCGCAAGTTAATCGCGGGGAAGATGCGCTTGTTGGCCATCTCGCGGTCCAGAACGATCTCGGAGTTGCCCGTTCCCTTGAACTCCTCAAAGATAACCTCGTCCATTCGACTCCCGGTCTCGATGAGCGCGGTCGCGACAATGGTGAGCGATCCACCTCCCTCGATGTTCCTCGCGGCACCGAAGATGCGGCGCGGAATCTTCATCGCGTTCGCGTCGAGACCACCCGAAAGTGTGCGCCCACTTCCTGCGCTGTACAGATTGAATGTCCGGCCGAGCCGCGTCAGTGAATCCAGAAGCAACACCACGTCCTTCTTAAGCTCTACCTGCCGCTTCGCGTACTCCAGTGCGAGCGTCGATACGCGAACGTGATTGTCTTCGTCCTGGTCGTTCGACGATGCGAACACCATCGCGGACGTCGATCGCCGAAAGTCCGTAACTTCCTCCGGGCGCTCATCGACGAGAAGAGCGACAAGCTCGATCTCCGGATGGTTCTGGGTCACAGAGGAGGCGATGCTTTTGAGGAGTATCGTCTTGCCGGTACGCGGCGGCGCGACAATGAGGGCGCGCTGCCCCTTGCCGATCGGCGCCACCAGATCGACGATACGCATCGAGAAATCTCTCGGGCCCGAAATCAACTCGAGCTTTTCGTCCGGGTAGATGATCTGACCCGAGTCAAAATTGGAGACTTTGGCCCACGCTCCGGCATCAAGGCCCATGACCTTCTCGATGCGGTTTACCTGCATGTCTCCTTTCTTGCCGGGGCGAAGGGTTCCTTCCATCAGCAGGCCATCCCTCAGCTTGTACTTACGAATCAGCGGAGGCGGCACAAAGGGATCTTTGTTGCCCTTCGGTACGTCCGGACGCATCTCCCGGATGAACCCAAACTTCTTCTCCCCGATCAGCTCGAGGATTCCTGAAAAACGTTTTGCTTCCATTTTGATGTTGTCGGTGGGATCCCAGCAGGCACACCGCGCCTGCGTCATTCGTACACAAACCGCATCCCGTACCGGAAGATGGGTGCTGCGACGAGAACGAAATTATCGACGCGTGTTATCTTCAGACGGAAGACTCCCTCAATCGAAGCTGAATCACGTCCACGAAGCCGACCACCCGGCAAGGACTCGATGAGGCGACAGGATACGGTAATCCTTGTTCCACCAATATAGATGGTTTTACAGACCACTTCAATAGCCGACGATTCGGCGCCACCGGCAGCGAGCTCCACGCCCAGCTACGACTCGTCACGACTCAACGTGGAGTGGTCGGGCAAGGAATCCGGTCCAGGTGTCGTACTTCTGCACGGCTGGGGAAGCAGCGCCGAACTCATGCGACCGATTGCGCGATCGCTCTCTGACCGCTTTCGGACCGCGAACGTCGATCTACCGGGTCACGGCCTCTCGCCGGCTCCCACGGTGCCGATGGGCATCCCCGAACACGCCGACCTGGTGTTTGAACTCATCCGTGCACACTTCAGTTCTCCCGTTTCGATCGTCGGTCATTCAAATGGTGGGCGGATCGCGCTCTACATGGCTTCAGAGCCGTCGATGTCGTACGCGATCGACAGAATGGTGCTGGTGGGCCCGTCGGGGATTACACCTCGCCGTAAGCCGTCCTACTACGTCAAGAAGTATGTAGCCGCTGCCCTGAAAGCTCCTTTTCAGATCTTGCCGCCGCGCCTGCGCGATCGCGGCTTGGAATGGCTTCGGCACTCCCTCATCTGGCAACTGCTCGGCTCATCGGACTACCGACGGTTGACCGGTATCATGCGCGATACGTTCGTGCGGACCGTCACCTTTCACCTTGACGACCGGGTGCAGCACGTAAAGGCGCCGACGCTGCTCTTCTGGGGAGACCAAGATCAGGAGATCAGCCGCGAGCAGATGTCGACTCTGGAGAGCCGAATCCCCGACGCCGGACTCGTGGTGCTCGAGGGCGCCGGTCACTACGCCTATCTCGACGACCCGATTACCTTCCTGCGAGCGACCCGTCATTTCCTCGATGTTCGATAGCCGGTAGGCGCCATGGTAATTGTCCTACTTCTGCTTGCGCTCGCGACCCTGTTCGCATCGTGGCGTGCGTGGCGACGACTTCGCTATTCACTACACATGTTCCAGCTACACGGCTACAAGCTGAGTGCGTTTGCGGCCTGGCTCGCAGCGCGCCCGGTGAACTTTGTGATCCGTCCGTCTCACGCGATCGGTGTATTACTGCTCGGCGGTGCCGTCGCGCTGACCGGCATGATGTCAGACGTTCTCCTCTCGAGCCTTCTCTTGGCGAGCTGGTGTGTGGCGTTCGCATCTTCGCGGCGCTATCGATCGGATCGCGAGAAGAAGCCGCTGGCTTACACCTATCGACTCCGCCGTCTGCTGGGCGTCTCGGCCGCTTGCGCCGTCATAGCCGTCGCGCTCGGTGCGTGGCTCGGATATCGGAGTGCCTTACTGTGGCCCGCCTGGCCCGTCCTCGCCGGGCTACTGCTCGCCGACTTTGGAGCACCGCTCTGGGTACTACTCGCAGCCCTTATTCTCGAACCGCTGGAGTACTCCTTTCGCGTCGGATTCAAACAGAGAGCGCGTCAGAAACTCCGCAACCACCGGAACTTGCACGTGATTGCGATCACCGGCTCGTTCGGAAAAACGACCGTGAAGTTCGTCCTGGCAGAGATCCTGTCGCATCGATTCAACGTCCTCGCGACGCCGGCCTCCTATAACACGCCGATGGGCATATGCAAAGTCGTCAACGACATGCTGCAGCCGGAGCACCAGCTTCTCATCGTGGAGATGGGCGCCCGGTACGCCGGAGACATCGGCGAGCTTTGTGATCTCGTTTCCCCGACGACCGGCGTTATTACGGCAGTCGGCGCGGCACATCTCGAGTCCATGGAATCGCTGGATGCGATCGAGTTTGAAAAGGGCACACTCGCAGAGCGCATCCCGCCCGACGGCCTCGTCGTCCTGAACGTAGACGATGAACGCGTTGCGCGAATGGACCAAAGGACGCGCGCACACATCATGCGTGTTTCCGCGAGCGACACTGGTGCCGACGTCACGGCCCGAGACATCCGCTTCGGTCCGGAGGGAACAGCGTTCGATGTTGTGCTCGCGAGCGGTGAGACGTCTCACTTTTCGTGCGCACTTCTGGGTCGCCACAACGTCACGAATATTTTGCTCGGTACGGCCATTGGCCTCTCCTTCGGTCTGCGACTTCGTCAGATATCGCACGCCGTGCGGCGTGTCAAGCCGGTCGAACATCGACTGCAATTGCGACAGGAAGGTCCGATAACGGTCATCGACGACGCTTTTAATTCGAACCCGGTTGGCGCGCGCAACGCCGTTGAGATACTCGGGCAGTTCGACACAGGCCGGCGTGTCATCGTTACGCCGGGCATGGTGGAGCTCGGTGCCGTGGAGGAGGAGGAGAATCGACGCTTCGGACAGTCTATCGCAGACAACGTGGACCTGGCCCTCCTTGTGGGACGCACGCGCACGCGCCCGATAGTTGACGGACTGCGATCGCGCGACTTCCCCGAGGAGCACATCCGTGTGTTCGCATCGCTTTTTGAGGCAAGAGATTTCCTGCAGGGATATCTTGAGCCCGGCGACGTCGTTCTTTACGAAAACGATCTTCCCGATCACTACGACGAAGCTGCCTGACGCAGTCCCACCATAATCAGATGGCGAGTTTGAGAATTGAGCGCCGCCTGTGGTCGGCCGGTCACGAGTTTGTGGCCGGCGCCGACGAGGCCGGCCGCGGCTGCCTGGCAGGTCCGGTAGTCGCCGCCGCGGTAATATTCGCTCCGGGCACACGGGTCCGTGGTGTCAAGGACAGCAAGCTTCTCGACGCGGCCGAACGCGAGAAGTTGGCACGTCGCGTCCGCAAAAAGGCGCTTGCCGTGGGCGTCGGCCGGTGCTCGCCGGTCGAGATCGACAAACTCAACATCCTCTGGGCGTCGATGGAGGCAATGCGCCGCGCCGTAGCCTCACTCTTGCCACAGCCATCGCACGTACTCATCGACGGTAACCACGTCATCCCCGAGGCGCCGTGGCCGATGGAAGCTGTTGTGCGGGGAGACCAGCGCAGCCAGTCCATCGCCGCCGCGTCCATCATCGCCAAGACGGAGCGGGATCGACTGATGCAATCAATGCATGCGGTCTATCCGGACTACGGATGGATGACGAACGTCGGATACCCGACGCCCGAGCACTACGAAGCGCTTGTGAGCCTGGGACCGACCCCGTTGCATCGGCGGTCCTTTAACCTGGGCGACGCGGGTCAGGAAGACCTGGTCGAAGAAGACGTGCGAGACGCATAGCGTCATCCTCCGGCTCACCGCGTCCTGACGAAAAGACCACATCGGCCTTCTCGTAGGTAGACCGGCGCGCCTCGAGCAGCTCCTGCACCCGCTCGATCATTGCGTGCAACGGATCGTCGGCATCCCTGGCGTCACGAACCAGCGGGCGGTTGTCCTCCGCCGCCAGCAATCTCCGCGCGAGTTCCTCGGGTTCCGCTTCAAGGTAGACCACGATTCCATGGCGTCGAGCCCACTCCATGGCCGTGGCCGCCGCAAGGGTGCCCCCACCCAGAGCGATGACGTAGCGGTCCAGTTCGTCGGTCGATCGGAGTGCCACCTGCTCCGCTTCGCGAAACGCACGTTCACCCTCCATCGCGAAGAGCTCCACAGCCGTCCTTCCTGTGGCACTCTCGACAAGGCCGTCAAGGTCACAGAAGTCATAGCCAAGCTCCCGAGCCAGCAAACGCCCGACGACCGTCTTACCCGCAGCCATAAAACCTGTCAGATATATGCGCATACAATGCTCCAGCGCAGATCGTGCGGTCCCATCCTGTCCCGCACATCTCAAAGACTTATCGATGCCCCGGTACAAGCTGACCATAGAATACGAAGGGACGAGGTATTGCGGCTGGCAACGGCAGCCCAACGAACCGTCCGTGCAGGCCGAGGTCGAGCAGGCGCTGGCTGTGGCCCTCCGGGCCGAGACCTCGGTCACGGCGTCCGGTCGTACCGACGCCGGCGTGCATGCACTCGCACAGGTGGCACATTTCGACACGATTTCGGACATCGACGAGTTCCGGTTGATCGGGTCCCTCAACGGACTGCTTCCGCGTGACATCGCGGTCCGTGGCCTGTGCCGTATACACGATTCGTTTCATGCCCGCTATGACGCCACAGCACGCACCTACGGATACTACGTGTCGACCCTGCCGGTGGCGCTCGACCGATCGCGTCGAGTGACAATTCCCGCGGACACGGATTTTGATCTCATGAATCGCGCGGCCAACACACTAATCGGCCGCAACGATTTTTCGACGTTTTGCCGCACACAAAGTGAGACGAAGAACCGCGTGTGCACTGTGCGGACCGCGGCATGGCGGGCCGAGAATCGCGCGGGAGACTTCCGCTTTCTTATCGAAGCGGACAGATTCCTCCACGGAATGGTACGCGCCATCGTAGGTACACTCTTTGAGGTGAGCCGCGGCAAGAGAACCCCCGAGAGCCTCGCTACTGTCCTCGCCGAAAGGGACCGACGTCTCGCGGGTCCCGCCGCGCCGTCACGCGGGCTCGTGCTCGAGCACGTCGCGTATGGTCAAAAGGACACGATCGTATGACCGCCACTAACACCGCCGGTATGCGCCGTTTCGCCATACCCACACGATCGTTCAGGGTGCCAGCCGTGGTCGCGTGCATCCTATTGCTGATGTCGGGCTGCGATCGGCCGTTCGTCGAGGTCCGTGCACCCGAGATCGAGATCATCGATCCCGATCTCAGCAACGTGATCACAACACCCTCGGTGGACTTCCGGGTTCGTACAACCTCGTTCCGGCCCATCGATCGCGTGTTGATCGAAGGCGAGCCGATGGAATTCGACGGTGTCACAGGACTGTGGGAGGCGACGCGCGAACTTGCCAACGGTGTCAACGCGTTCGTCATTTCGGCCTTTGATTCGGAAGACGTGGAGGCTACCGACACGGTGGCGGTCGTGCATCTTGTGGCAGGCTACTCTGTCAACGCTCCCAATCTTCCGACCGGCACTGGCGATCATGCGGCGGTTCTCATGACAGACGGTTCCCTGCTGATAACCGGTGGAGCTTTCCGCGTTGACGGAGAGGCACGTGGCGTATCGTATCTGGCGTCGCCGGCCGGCAGCGCGTTTCAGGAGTTGCCGGCGCGTATGATTCGTAACCGCAGCGGCCACACGATGACAAATCTCCCTGACGGACGCGTGCTCATCCTTGGCGGTGCCTCGCGAGGGAACCTCGGGGATATTCTCGGCCTGGTGGAAGAGCCGGAGGTTTTTGACCCGGTAAGTCGCACGTTCAGGCC
This sequence comes from Rhodothermales bacterium, assembly GCA_041589075.1. Taxonomy (GTDB): domain Bacteria; phylum Bacteroidota; class Rhodothermia; order Rhodothermales; family JABDKH01; genus JBFHWK01. Next base: position 4,658 of record JBFHWK010000068.1, on the reverse strand, counting down.
TGTTGCCTTTACGGGCGATCCCATTCGCCGCACCCGGCATACGGCCGCCGCCCGCATGACTGCCGGAGGTCTCATCGTCGAACTCTTCGGCGGTCTCGGGGACATCCAATACCGGCCCGCGCCCCGTTTGGGTATTCGCGACGACATCCGCTCGTTCGTATTCCGAAACGACACGCTAGTCGCACTGAGCCCCGGTGTCGGGCCTTTCCTCGCCGCGGCCATTTCGGGCCATACGCAGACATTGCTCGCCGACGTCGGGCCCTTTGACCCCGGCAACTACCTGATCCATGGAACTCATTTCGGGGCGCAGTTCTTCGAGTCAACGAGCTTTACGGTCGACTTCGCTGACCCCCTGGGGCTGCGCCCCATTCGATCGGGTACGACCCTCGAACCGCGCACGAATCACGCCGCCGAACTACTGCTCCCAGGGCTCGTCGTGACCATGGGGGGAAGCCCCTCCGACCGGTCGGTCTCCCTTGGTTCAGTCGAAGTGTATGTCAGCCGCGAGGGCCGATTCCTGCAGCTACCGGTAGTCCAGGCCGGCCTCGCACGGTCCGGACACACTGCAACAAAGATCTCGGAAGGCCGAATAATCATAGTGGGGGGTTTCCTAACGGGAGGAAACAGCACCTCATTCTCCGAGTATTTCCTGTACAACACGGACTGACAGGCCGATCGCAACATGGATGTACAGAAGGTATTGAGTTGGCTGGTAGTGGCCATCGTAATGATGTTGGCCATTGTCCTGCTCGGCTTCGTACTGCAGGTAGCAGGATTCCTGGTGAAGTATGCTATCAAGATTTTGATCATTCTGCTTGTGGTCGCTATCGTTCTCCGTTTCTTCACCGTTCTCCAGGAAAAACGCTGATTCGCATCTTCGTGGTTCGTCGCTACCCCGCCGCACGGACGGAAGCCGCGAAGGTTGGTCGAAACTCTTGCTAGTGTTCCCATGACCCAGGTGACGCGTCAAGCTCGCCGGCAGAAAGACGTGCATCGCGCTCACAGTACGTGCCCGCTCAACATAACGTCGGAGACCGGTATGCTCCGACAGGTGATGGTGCACACACCCGGACCGGAAATGGAGTTGGTGTCTCCGGAAGCGCGTGAAGATCTTCTCTTCGAGGATATCCTCTTCCTTGGGAAAGCCCGTCACGAACACACCCAGATGTGTTCGGTGTTTCGCAAGCTCGTCGGCACCGAAGATTGTGTTCTGCAGATTGTCGATTTAACGTTTGACGCTTTGCAGAAAGAGGAAGCGAGGCACGACTTAGTAGATCAGCTCTGCCGTGTCTCGTTCGAGACCAACCTTCAGGCTTTTCAGCGCGATTTACAGAAATTCACGCCCGACGAGCTGCTGCGTTTTGCGCTGACCGGCGTATCGCCGCTCCGCATTCTGGCACGGCCGCTGCCGAACCTGATGTTCACGCGTGACGTTGCGGCGGTTGTCAATGATCACATCGTCCTGAGCCATCCGGCCACATCGGCACGAGCTCGCGAAGGAATAATCATCGACATTGCCCTGAGGTACAACGACGCATTTGCCGAGCATCGTGACCGCATTATCAAACTCCCGAGCGGTGTCACGTTCGAGGGTGGTGATCTTTTGGTCGTGACGGATGAGGTCGTTCTATTGGGCCACTCCCAGCGAACTTCCTTCGGAGGCGTGATGACAATCGCCCGGCACCTGTTTGAGAAAACATCGGTCGGGCATGTCGTCATGGTGAATCTTCCGAAAAAGAGGTACTGCATGCACCTGGACACGGTGTTTACGTTTGCGTCTCCAGACGAATGTGTGGTGTTCCCTCCCCTCATTGAATTGACGGGGCTCGGCAACGTAGTTCATTTCACACCCAGCGACGAGCCGACGAAGTTTCTCACCGAAGCGCAGCCCAATCTGAAGGAGGCGCTGCGTGAGCTTGTAGGCCGGGACCTCACGTTCATTCCTTGTGGAGGCCACTCCCCTTTGAGTCAGGAGCGTGAGCAATGGACCGACGGCGCAAATCTGTTTTCACTCGCGCCTGGCACCGTCATCGGATACGAGCGTAACGAGCGGACATTCGACATGATGCAGGACCACGGATACCGCGTCGTAACCGCCGATGAATTCCTCGCGGACCATCAACGACATGATTTGAGTCATGGCGACAAACTGGCGATCAAACTTGACGGTCAGGAACTGTCTCGGGGCCGAGGCGGGCCACGATGCATGACACTGCCTATCTCGCGCGCTGCCGAGGCCATTAACTGACGACATCGTAATGAGTCTTGATACCATTCTCGAACCACACCGCCGCTGGATGAAAAAGGCCTTGCGAGAGGCGGAACGTGCCCTCGAAATGGGTGAAGTGCCCGTAGGTGCCGTGGTCGTTCATGGAGATGCTATTGTCGGACGCGGCCACAACATGGTCGAGACGCTCAAAGACCCGACCGCCCACGCCGAAATGATTGCCGTGACTGCGGCGTGCGAGACTCTGCAAAGCAAATCGCTTGAAGGTTGCACGGTCTACGTGACGCTCGAACCCTGTCCTATGTGTGCGGGGGCGCTCATCATGGCCAAAGTAGAGCGCCTGGTTTTCGGCGCGTTTGACGAAAAGGCCGGTTGTGCATCCACGCTCTACAACCTCGTCGAGGATCGCCGCTTCAATCACCGCCTCAAGGTGATATCGGCCGTCGAGTCCGAAGCATCCGCCGAGCTGCTGAAGAGCTTCTTCATGGCCCGGCGAGACACTCGATGAGTGGCCGCGATCCCAATTTGGTGGATGTAGCAATCGTCGGTGCCGGACCCGTTGGCCTAGCGTGTGCAATTGAATGCAAACGCCGTGGTCTTTCGTCGGTCGTGTTCGACAAAGGCGCCGTTGTAAACTCTCTGCTCGGCTACCCCACCAACATGGAGTTCTTTTCTACGCCCGATCTTCTGGAAATCGGTGGGCATCCATTTCCGACACTCGGGTATAAACCGATCCGGGAAGAAGCGATCGACTACTATCGGCGCGTGGCCTTCGCCGAAAAGCTGGAGCTTCGCCTCTATGAGGGTGTAACCGGGGTCGATGGGGATGCGGGCGACTTTGTCGTCCTGTCGGAGAAGGATCGTACGGCGGCTAAGTTCGTGATTGTTGCCACAGGTTTTTTCGACCGGTTCCGAGAGCTCAACGTTGAAGGCGAGGAGCTCCCGAAGGTCACTCACTACTACAAGGAGCCGTTCGCATACGCCGGCCAGGAAGTGGCCGTGATCGGTGCCAAGAACTCTGCCGCAAAGGCCGCGCTCGAGTGTTACAGGCACGGCGCGCAGGTGACGCTGATTGTCCGCGGCCCTTCCATCTCAACGTCCGTCAAGTACTGGATCAAACCCGACCTCGAGAACCGCATCGAGGAGGGTGTCATTCGTGCCCTCTTCAACACGGAGGTCGTGCGTATCACGCCGTCAACCATCGTTGTCCGAGCGCCGTCGGGAGAATCGTCACTTCAGAACGACTGGGTCCTCGCGATGACGGGTTACTTGCCTGATTACGTTCTGTTGAAACGCCTTGGCATCATGGCCGAAGACGACGCTGCGAAGACGCCGTCACACGATATGCACACGTTCGAGACGAATCGCGCGGGCGTTTACATCGCGGGCACTGTGTGCGGCGGTCTCAACACGAGTCGATGGTTTATCGAGAACGGGCGCGAGCACGCGCGCGTGATCGCCGGGCAGATCGCGGACCGGGTAGGCGAATTCTCTTGATTGGTCCGGCGACTTACTGCGTCGCCTCGAGAACCTGTCGCGCGAGTGTGTTTCGAGGGTCTAGCTCCACGGCACGCTTTGCAGTTCGGAGCGCGGACGCGTAGTCGTCCACCCGAAAGTAGGCCAATGAGAGGTTGGCGAGCGCATCGACAAACGTCGAGTCGGTATGTATGGCCCGCTGCAGCAAGTCGATAGCGGCCGACGCATCTCCGCGATTAAGCCGGTAAGCTCCCAGGTTACCGAGAGCGGTCGCATCGTCGGGGGCCACCACGACCGCTCGCCCGAACAGTACTCCCGCCTCGTCTTCACGTCCCAACACGGCCAGCAAGCTCCCGAGGTTACCCAAGGCCTCCGCATACAGCGGGTTGAGTGCGATTGCTTCTTGAAACGCCTCCTCGGCCTCGCTTGTGCGTCCAGCGGCGGCCAATGCCGTGCCGAGATTACGCTGCGCAACATGCTGCCAGGGATTCTCAGCGAGAGCCTGCCGATACTGCTCGATCGCGTCGTCGAGACGGCCGCCGGCCTGCAAATACCGGCCGTAGTTGATGCGAATGTCGCTTGCTGCCGGCTGCACGGAAAGGGCACGCCGGTACAGCCTACCGACAACAGCGTCCGTCCTGCCGGTCGCCTCGTAAGCCTGTGCCAGCGCGTTCAATCGATTCGGATCATCCGGTGACATTTTGACCGCGCGTTCAAGCCACGGAATCGCGCGCTCCGGCTGACCCAAAAAGTTGTGGCCGAGTCCGGCGAGGTATACGGCCTCGCGTCTTGTGGTGTCGCTTTTCACGAATGCCTCGAGGTGATCGACACCGGCCCGCATTTCTTCCGGATCGTTTACCTGGCGACCGTATACGATTTGCGCCATTGCCCTGTAGACACCGCCCTCCCGCGTATCGCGATCTCGCGCGAAGTACGCTTCCAGCCCATCGACGGC
>JBFHWK010000067.1:0-13318 GCA_041589075.1 Rhodothermales bacterium | reverse complement strand
TCCGATCGGATGGCAGGAGATAGAAGGGATTCACTCGCGCACCGATTATGACCTCCGGCGGCATCAGGAATACTCGGGTAAGAAGATGGAATACTTCGACCCGCAAACTCAGGAGCGCTACATACCCTACGTAGTGGAAACCTCCGCCGGGCTCGATCGAACGGTCCTTATGCTGATTTGCGACGCGTACAGGGAGGAAGAGGTGAACGGTGAGCAGCGAACCGTTCTCAAGTTTCACCCGGCGATGGCCCCGATCACTGTCGCGGTGCTACCGCTCGTGAAGAAAGAGGGGATGCCGGAAGTCGCGCATGGCATCGAAGACGCTCTTCGAAGACGTTTCAATACGTTTTACGACGAGAAGGGTGCGATCGGCCGACGCTATCGACGTATGGACGAAGTCGGCACGCCTTTCTGTGTGACCGTTGACGGTCAGACGCTGGAAGACGGTACGGTCACCGTCCGCGATCGCGATTCGATGCTGCAGGAACGTGTCGATAAGGAGCGGGTCGTCGACGTCGTTGCGGACCGAGTTGCCGGTTGGACGCTGGTCGACGCATGACGACGGCCAAAGCGCGGGCTCCGTCTCTGCGACCTAGTTGCGAACGAGTGAGCCGGTTCGCGAGAACGTGCTTCCCGACACGCGGTAGTAGTAGACGCCCGGCGCAAGTCTGCTTCCGTCGATGGTGAGACGTAAAGCGCCGTCGTCTGATTCCGCATACGACTTCTCCTGTACAGTTCGTCCAAGTACGTCGTAGACCCGAAGGGTGATGGCGCTCCCTTCCGGCGCGCGTGCCTCGAAAGACGCCATGCTCTGGAAAGGGTTCGGGTGAGGGGCGCTGACGTCAAATCGTGTTGGAGTCTCGACCGCCACTTCGATTTCTGGACTGTAACTGAACGTGCCATCGAAGTCGATCTGTTTCAGGCGGAATCGATGGCGACCAACGGTCAGACGCTTCACGCGGAAGCTATAGCGCTGCGCATGGTCGCTGGTCCCTTGCCCGTGCACGAATCCCTCGGCTTGAAAGGTTCCGTCTCCGTGGTGTCTCTGTATTTCAAAACCGGAGTTGTCCCTCTCGGCGAGCGTCGTCCAGTTCAGCAACACGTCCGAACGGTCAACCACTGCCCGAAAATCCGAAAGCTCGACGGGCAGCGCCAGCAGGCAGTCCGCCGCAAGGGTCCATCCCATCGATTGCAGCATGTTGCACGTGGCAGGACCGGGACGATGTTGGACTTCGGCAGTTGAGACGAATGGGTTCATCGACGAGTTGATGCTGCCAGGCGGATACGCGGCATAGTCCAGGTGAGCGTAGCTAGTGCCCGAGCTGAAAATCGCTGGTGCATATAAATGAGTCGGGCCGTCGGTGCTGGCCTGGTCTTCGAAGCGCAGGGCGCCCCCGGTGAACGCATCACCAAGTTCAGTCGACGGATTTGTGTACGCGTTCTCATCCAGCAGAGGATTTCCCGACCAGTCCACGACAAAGCGATCGTAGATGAACGGCGGGTTGCCAAGCTCTCCAATGCTGTTGTTGTACCTGGGCGTGCCGATGAAGCCCAGCCCGTGCCCGATCTCATGGATGGCCACGGTCACCAGGTCGTACTGCCCGGACACGGGCTTCCCGTCAGTGGTGTACGACCATGGTTTGGCACTGTTGATGGTCACGAGCATGTCGGCCTGGGCGGCGAGTGTGAACGGCGGCGGCAAAGGGGCGCCGGTCATCGCTCGATACAATGCGAGCGGGTATTTTGTGTTGGGCTCGGCGTCAGGGAAGTCCGATGCGGATGTTGCGGGTCCACCCGACGCCAGCGGGGAACCGATGTTGTCCCAGTACGCGCGGACATACAGCGTAACCGGAGACGAGATGTGCGATTCCCAGATATCGGCTGCGAAGCGAAACGCGTTCGTGGCATCAGCAGGCCAGACGTCCGACGGGTTGCCGTCGTCAAAGAGGACGGTGATCGTCGCGGACTGTGATTTGCTTCTCTTCGGCGTAAATCGATGGGCTGCAAAGGCGTCCGTTTCGATTCCCGGAAGGATACAAAGCGGCTCGGGATGATACCGGACCCCTGCGTCATCGGCGACCTGTGCGGTGGCCGTCGGGACTAGAATCGCTGCCAGAACCGCGATAACAGGCCAAAGGCGGCGTTTGTAGCTGCTATGCATGTTGTCATGAACTCGTCGTACGTAATTGGCCGACGAGGAATGACAAAAAGCAGACCATTTGGGCGGATCAATGAGGGCCGGCTGACTCACAAGAGCTGTCCGATCGGCGCTTGCAGCCGTAAAAGACAGTGGTTCCGTTCGTCAGTGTCGAGCCGTCCCCACCGCCCGGCGTCCTTCAACCGCCCATCGATAGGACCTCCTGCCAGACACGCAGGAAGTTCTCTCCGCAGATCTTTCGCAGGTCCGAGAGATCAAATCCGCGGTTCGAGAGGGCTCTGATCAGATTGGGATAGTGTGACACATCCTGAAGCCCCTTCGGAAAACAGAAGACCCCGTCGAAGTCGGAGCCGAGGCCGATATGTTCCGTTCCGACTAGCTCGGCGATGTGCACGCAGTGATCGGCAACGTCGTCGACGTTCCCGACCGGATGGGCTGTTCGATGTTTCGACAGAAGGCGGTATCCGCGTTTGGTAGTCCGCTTGAGATTCTTGGTGCGCAGTTCCGCGTCGACACGCTCTTTTACGGACGTGGCCTTTGCCGCGTATCGCTTCTTCAGAAAATCAGATCCGAAGTTTACCATCACGACGCCGCCTTGCTGCGCGAGCGCCTCGATCATCTCGTCGCTCATGTTGCGCTGCCAGCCGGGGGTGAAATGGCGCGCTGAAGAATGCGTGGCGGCAACCGGTGCACTTGATATTTCTATGATTTGATAGAACGCTTCATCCGACACGTGCGACACGTCCACAAGCAAGCCAAGTCGGTTCATCTCCTGTACGACATCCTTACCGAACGGGCTTAGCCCACCCCACGTGGCTGCGTTGTCGTAAGAGGAGTCGCTGATGCTATTGTCCTTGCCGTGCGTCAGCGTCATGTACCGCACGCCGCGGTGCCGGAAGTATTTGAGGTTGGCGAGGTCGTCTTCGATCGCCGCCGCGTTTTCGAGGCCCATCGGAAGCGACACGACCGTGCGCTCGTGATTCCGCCGGATATCGTCGGGTGTACGAGCAGGAGCGAACTTGTCCGGGGCGGCGTCGATGATAGTTTCGACGCGGTCGATGAGCCTGTCCGCATGCGCCTTTGCTCCATCAGGTCCCCTTTTGTCCTGTAGAGTTGGGGGGAGGTATATAGCCATGAATGCCGCGTCGAGACCGCCCTCTCGCGCTCGCGGATAATCGAAGTCACCCCCGATTGTCCGAACAGCGATGTCCTCCTCGAAAACGGAGTTTAGCCAGTGCGGCACGTCGATGTGGCCGTCGACGAGAATGAGTTCTTGTGCAAGCGACCGTGCTTCGTCAGGAGACATACGTGCACGGGTGTTTTCGCGGCCGACCCGTAAACGAAATAATTGTCGACGGCGATTGCAAGTTCGGCTGTCTATTCGGCATCACGTGCCGTTGTCGCTTCGGCAGACTCGCGTTGCTGGAGCGCAGTCGCGAGCTTCTTGTGGATATTGCCGAATCCGCCGTTGCTCATGATGAGAACAATGTCGCCGGGAGAGGCCTCGGCGACGATTCTGTGGAGAATGGTGTCCGCATCGTCGAGAGCCGCAGATGCGACACCGCGCTCGATGAGTTCGTCGCTGATGCGGTCGACGTCCATGAAGTCTTCTGGCCTGTCGTTGTGGCGGAAAGGGGGGCGGCAAATCATGACGCTGTCCGCCCCGGTAAACGCATCGACGTAGGGTTCTTCAAAAACCTTTCGCCGACTCGAGTTTGACCTGGGTTCGAAGGCGGCGATAATCTTACGACCCGGCCAGCGACCGCGCACGGCAGATATCGTCTCGCGCACCGCCGTCGGGTGGTGGGCGAAGTCGTCTACAACTGTCACGCCTCTGATCTGTGCGATCACCTCCTGTCGCCGTTTCATGCCCTGGAAGGACGCGAGTGCACGCGCCATCTCAGCGATGCTCAGTTCTTCCTCCAGACCGATCGTTAGGGCGGCCAAGGCGTTCAGCACGTTGTGGCGGCCGCCCATCGGCACCGACACGTCGCCGACATCCGCGCTGTCGATCGTCAGGCGAAATCGAGTTCCCTCGTTCGTTGTTTCGAGCAGGCTCGCGCGAGTATCGACGTCTTGGCTGTCGATGCCGAACATCCGAACCGGTGCTGAACTGAAGGCGGCAAGATCGCGAACGTTTGGATCGTCCCCGTTTAGCGCGAGCACGCCATCAGTTGACACGATACCGGCGAATTCGCGAAACGCATCGCGATAGTCCTCCCAATCATCATAGATATCCGCGTGATCGAACTCCATGCTTGTGACGGCCGCACACATGGGCCGATAATGCATGAACTTGGGTCGCTTGTCGAAATATGCGCTGTCGTACTCGTCACCTTCGACCACGAAATGCGGTCCGCTCCCGAGGCCGTAGCTTCGGTCGTCGTTGGCCATTACGCCGCCGATAAGAAACGAGGGATCCCTGCCGCACTCTTTAAGGATGTGTACGAGCATCCCGGTCGTAGTTGTCTTGCCGTGAGTGCCTGCAACTACGAGCGACCGCTTGTCGCGCATAAAGAAGTGTGCCAGCACCTCCGGGAATGAGCCCTGTGGTAGTCGTTCCTCGCGTGCTCGCGCGGCTTCCGGGTGTTTGGGTATGCACGCATTGCCGACAACGACCAGGCCCGGCGGACTGTCCAGGTTTGAGGCGCGGTACCCTTCGATCACGTGAGCCCCCATTGCATGCAGGCGGGTGCTCATCGGTGGATACGTGGCGGCGTCGGAGCCGCGTACTCGGTAACCTGCTTCGCGAAACAACCCGGCCAGCGAGCCCATCCCGGTTCCACAGATACCGATCAGGTAGACTTCCTCGATGGTGTCCGGGTCAGGCAGGTCCGGCCTGTCGAAGATGCGCAGGTGTGCGTCGGGAAAATCGGAGAGACTCTTCATACGAGCTCGAGCACGGGTCACCTGCGCAACGAACCGGCTCTCACTCGGGTTCCGGAGTCACGAATTGTCTTTCGCGCCCGTCTCCCGTCGTTCGCTGCACGTCTGGTATGGCGACGGGCACGACACGGCCCTCACCGTCACCCATGTGTTCGGCAGTCTCCGGTTTCTCGTCCGGGTGAACAAGACAGTGAAGGTGCGTTGCGAGGGAGTCGAAGACGGAGTACATGACCGGTACGATCACAAGCGTCAGAAACGTCGCGAACGTCAGACCTGCAATGATCGACGTTCCCATAGGTCCCCAGAACTGCGTGCTCTCGGAACCCAACTGAAAGTTGGGCCGGAAGTCGGTGACCAGTCCGACGAAGTCGATTCCGATGCCGAACGTCAGCGGTATCAGGCCGATCACGGTGGTCAGGGCCGTAAGGACCACCGGTCGGAAACGAGTTGCTCCGCCCTCGATGATCGCGCGTGTCTTGGTGTAGCCTCGATCCCGAAGCTGCATGATGTAGTCGACCAGGACGATGTTGTTGTTCACGACAATACCCGCCAGGCTGATCACACCGATAAACGTCATAAGGCCGAACGCCGTACGCGTCAGGATAAGACCGAGCAGGACGCCGATCAGGCTGAGGCCGACCGCAACCATAATGATAAACGGCGTGCTGATATGGTTGAACTGGGCTACCATGATCATGAAGATGAACCCGATGGCGATCAGAAGGGCGGTCGTCAGGAAGCCGAAGGCCTCGTCCTGTTCCTGGCTTTCTCCCGTGTACGCCACCGTGTAGCCTGCCGGGAGGGCCGCCTCGTAGTCGGACAGGTGTGCTTTGACCTCCTCGAGTACGGCCCGGCTGTTGAAACCATCAGCGACTTCACCGGTGACCGTCGCCACGCGCTGCATGTCGAGGCGGGTTACAGACCCCAGGCCTCCAGTTACGCTGAAGCTCGCGACGGCCACAAGCGGAACCTGCTGGCCTTCCTCGAAGACCGTCAGATTCTTCAGGCTTTCGAGGTTGCTGCGGTCCGCTTTCGATAACCGCGTCGTGATGTCATACTCGTCTTCGCCGTCACGGTATTTTCCGGACTCGACGCCATTGATCGCCGAGCGGATTGCGGAGGCGATCTTGCTGGTGCTCAGCCCGAACCGCGCGGCACGTTCGCGATCGATCTCGACGTGCAGTTCCGGCCGCCCCGTGTTCAGGTTGTCCGCGATGTCAACAAGCCCCGGAATGACTCCAGTCTCTGCCGCCTCGACGAGCATCGACTTGATCTCCTTCGTGATCGATACGATGCGATCGAAATCGGCACCGGAGACCTCAATGTTGACGGGAGCTCCAGTGGGTGGCCCCGGGTCGTCCTTGGCGAACTCGATCTCAACTCCCGGGATGCCCTTGAGCTGTTCGCGGATTCGGCGCATGGTGATCTTGCTCGACTCCTCACGATCTCCGTAATCAACCATGTTGATGGTGATGTTCGCGCGCTCGGGGCTGCTCGATCCTCCACCGAAGATGACGTCCCCGCCGACCCCGACGTTGGTCTGAACGTTCTTCAGATTGTTTCGCGATGTTGGATTGTTGTCGAGCAGTGCGTTAATGCGATCCTGTGCTTCGGTGGTTATGCGGTTGGTCTCATCGATGTTGGTGCCGAGCGGCCCTTCCAGCGCCACCTGGATCATGTTCGGATCCGTATCGGGGAACAGTTCCGTACCGGGGTACGCAACCGTGAACATCATCATGATGCCGAACAGACCGCCCAGGGCTCCCGTGAGAAGGCGTGCCCGGTTGTCGGTCAGCACCAGCACTTCTCGCTTGCGGACGAGTGTTCCTAACAGGCCAATAAAGATAATGAGGCCGGGAAGCATCATGAGGTTGATGACAATGACCATGTCGAGGTCTCGCTCGCCAAGCATCATGAGGCCGAGAACTGTAAGCACGACCGCGACGAAGATCAGACCGATCTTGATGGACGTCCACGCGCCCAGGAAAATGCTTTCGAGGGCATGAAAAAGTATTCCGAGGACGCCCACTGCTATGAGCACGATGCCCGGAACAAGCAGTATCGTGGCGGCGCCCATACCGGCCATCGCGGCAACGCCTCCGCCCAGTACGGCCATCAGTACTCCGATCGTGAAGGATCCCAGCGCAAATGTGTTTCGCAGGTAAGCGTGTTTGACCGTGTAGTCTCGGTGGAGCATCCATCCGAGAAAGGCGCGGTAACGGTCAAGTAGTCTCGGCAGTCCCTTCCGGACGAAGCGGTCACCGATGGGCTTAAACACGTAGCGGTGCGAGTACAGCAGCAGAAAGAATGCGGCCGTCAGAACGACGAGTGATTTCCAGTTGGCGAAGCCCAACACCGCGCCGAACAGAAGGACGACCCCAATCGCAATCTTGCGAACGGCGCCGGGTAGTACTCTTTTCTCCTCGTCCTCCAGGCGTACGAAGATTCCCGTCAGCACGGGGTTGATTACGATCGCGACAAACAGGGAGCTGGAGAGGGTCACAATCAGCGTGAGCGGAAGAAAGCTCATGAACTCGCCCATGATCCCGGGCCAGAAGAGCATCGGCGCGAACGCAGCGACCGTTGTTGCGGTGGACGCGACGACGGGTCCTGCAACCTCTGCGGTCGCTTTCTTTGCCGCATCGAACCTTGAGTGTCCCTCCTCTCTGAACCTGTAAATGTTCTCGACGATCACGACGGCGTTGTCAACGAGCATGCCGAGCGCGATGATCAAGCTGAAGAGGATCACAAAATTGAGTGTATACCCCAGCGCCTCGAACAGCAGGAACGAGACAAACATCGACAGCGGGATGGCAATGGCGACAAGAAAAGCGTTCCGCATGCCCAGGAAGAAGAGCAGCACGGAAACGACGAAAATCAGACCGGAGATGATATTATTCTCCAGATCCTTCACCATCGACAGGACGCCTTCAGACTGATCGCCCGTTATCTCGACGCCTGTGCCGGACGGAAACGGAAACACTTCAAGACGTGCCTGGATGTCTTTGGCCGTGTCGAGAATGTTTTCACCGGAACGCTTCTTGACGTTGAGGGAGATGACCGGCAGGACATTGGTGCTCTCCTCTGCTAGCTTGATCAGTCTGTCGTCTTCGTCTTCGATCTGGAGGACCTGAAGGCGCGAGAATGACGAGCGCTCCTTGAAACCGTACACGACCTCAGCGACATCGCGAAGATAGATCGGCTTTCCACCCGGGCTTGAAATCACGAGGGCGCTCAGTTCGGTCGGCTCCTCGATCTCGCCGTCAACACGTACGAGGTAGTTAAGCCGATCGACGTCAATCGAGCCGCCCGGTATGTTCGTGTTTTCCTCACGGATCTTTGTGACGATGTCGTTGAACGATATGTTGTAGCCACGCAGCGCATTCAGGTCGACGTTCACCTGGACCTCGCGGTCGAGTGCACCGAAGATGTCAACCTGCAGCACCGACGGTATTGCCTCGAGTTCATCGACCAGATCTTCGGCTACCTGTTTCAGCCGCGCCAGCGAATAGTCCGCCGCGAGGTTGATCGTCATAATCGGGAATTCGGACAGGTCAATCTCGTTGACCATCGGCTCTTCAGCGTCCTGCGGGAGGTCCGGCTTTGCCAGATCGACCTTGTCGCGGACTTTCTGGAAAGCGTCATCGATCGACACGTCGGGGTCGAACTCGATGACGATGCTCGAGACGCCCTCGGTGGACGTCGACCGAATGTCCTTGATGCCGTTGATCGTCTGTATCTCACGCTCGATAGGCTGCGTGATCAACGACTCGATGTCGTCCGGGCTCGCGCCGGGGTAAACAGTCGTAACGACGATGTTGGGAATCTCGATAGACGGAAACGACTCCTTCGGAATCGTGGAGTAGCTGACGAGTCCGCCTACGACGAGAATCACGGTCAGCACGAGAACACTCGTCCTGTAGTCAATGGCAATGTTGGTAATCTTCATCGTGTAAATCGCCGCGATTCGTGAATTGGGGCTCCGGCGGTTACCGCGTGGAGGTCAGCGCTGTAGAGGTGTCGGTCTGGCCCTCGTTGGCTGGCGCGGGTGGCGCACCGATGATCTCGAGTGCATCTCCGGGCGTCAGCAAATTCTGACCGGCCACAACCAGCTCTTCACCGGGACTCAAGCCGCTCTCCAGGACCGCCTGTCCGGAATAGGTGGGTCCTACAATCACCGATTGACGGCGGGCTACCTTGCGGCCGTCCTCGTTCGAGGCCACGAACACGTTGGTGCCGTTTTCATCACGGATCACAGCGGCCAACGGCACGACAACCACGTTCTCCAGGCGGTCTCGGGTTACGAGGACCTTCGCAATCATCTCCGGCTTCAGCCGGCCGTCCGGATTTGCAAGTTCCACCTCGATGGGAAACGTCCGGCTTGCGCGGTCGATCACGCTGCCGACGAAGGAGACCTTCTCGTCGGTACCCTGCATTCCATAGGACGCGAGTTTGATGGATACCGGTGTGCCCGCTTTGATGTCGCCCGCATAGCGCTCCGGCACGCCCATCGTGATCTTGACACGTCTCGTGTTCACGACGCGCACGACGCGGGCTCCGGGAACGACCTGCTCGCCGGTTTCGGCAAAGTGCAGTTCCACGCGCCCGGCAAAGGGAGCGGCGATCCGGGTGTATCTCGCCTGTTCGCTCGCCTGAGCAAGAAGCGCCTTTGCCTGCTTGAGCTGCGCCTCCGCCTGATTCCGTTGCGTTCGAACTCCGTCGAATTCGAGCGCGCTGATGACGGAGTCGCGAAAGAGCGGCTCCTGGCGCTGGTAGGTGTCGCGCGCGAGATTGAACTGCGCCTCCGCCGCCGTTACCTGCGCCTCGGCCTGCTGAACCGCCGCGTCGGTCATGCCCGGATCAATCCTGGCAACGATCGTTCCGGCACGAACAGTTGTGCCGAGTTCAGCAATCCAGACAAGCGTGCCGGCGGTCTGCGACGAAATCGTTGCGTCGTCGAGTGCCGCGACCGCACCGGTCAGCTCGATTACATCGGTGAAGGTAGAGGTGGCGACGGGTCGAGTCTCCACGCGGACGGTGCGGCCGCTGTTTACGACCGCAGACGGGCTCGCCGTGGCCGTCTCCTCCGGCGGCGAACACCCAGCGATACCGATCAGTACTGCGACCGCAACCGGAAGGATCGTCTTTGTCATGGTGTACTTCATTTGAAAACCAAATCGTGTCTTTCTGATGTCTAACGCTGTGTCAGTGTATCACTTGGACGTCGCAGCCGGACCGTTCCCGTTGCAACTTCAAGGCGACTGAGGGCACTGTTGAAATCGAAGACCGCCTGCAGATAACTAAGGCGGCTCTGGTCCAGCAGTCCGGACGCTTCGCGTTCCTCGAGCGGGCTGGCAACGCCTTCTCGCAAGCGTGCGCTCGCGTACTCGTAATTGAGTTCGGCTCGCTGCACGTTCTTTTCCTGAGACGCTATGCGCAGGCGGGCGGTACGCACCTCGCGCAGTGCCTGTTCGACCTCCAGCCTGACGGCATTGACGAGTTGTTCGTGTGCGATCTCTGCCTTTTCGATCGCAAGCGCGCGCTGCTGCACGCGCTGTCGTCGCTGAAAGCCGTCGAAGATCGTCCACGTAAGCGACAGCCCGACGCTTGCAGTCAGATCCCAGTACTCGTCCGCAAAGAAGTCGTTCTGACCACGTGTGAAAGAGAAGGGATCTGAAGAGTTAGATATCGTAAACGTGCGTTCGTCGGGTACGTTACCCACGTAACTCACGTCCGCGAACGCGTCGAGGCTCGGGAAATACTCGGCACGGGCTACCTTTCCCTGGATACGCTGCAACTCAATGTTGATGTCGGATTGGCGCAGGTCAGGGCGATGTTCGGCGGCGGCGGCGATCACGTTGTCCGTGGCGACCGTGTGGAGCACCGCCTCGTCGGCAGGTGTCAGTGTAGTCGTCAGGACGATCGGCTGTTCGACCGGAACACCGAGTGTGAACTTGAGCTGATCGAGCGCGGCGTCCGACTGTCCGGAGGCACTGATTAGCT
This sequence comes from Rhodothermales bacterium, assembly GCA_041589075.1. Lineage (GTDB taxonomy): Bacteria > Bacteroidota > Rhodothermia > Rhodothermales > JABDKH01 > JBFHWK01. The sequence continues at coordinate 2,271 of JBFHWK010000067.1, read as the reverse complement.
GCGTCTCGAGGTTGGCTAGCTCGACTTCGGCACTCAAACGCTGGTATTTAGGTGCGACGCCGCGCGCAACGCGCTGCGCCGCTTCTATCGCCGTGCGTCCGGTACGCTCAACACTTTGTGCGACGACCCGCTTGTTGGCGTCGGCGAGGAGAGCCTGATAGTACTCGCGCCGGACCCTGTCGATGAGGATCTGCTCCTCCCGTTCAACGCCGGCCTCACGTGCTGCACGCAGGTACTTCTGCGCACCTGCCACACCCCAGAAGGTTCGAATATCGAAGATCTTCTGCGTGACACTGAAGCCGCTGCGAAACTGATTCGGTATGGCGAAGGGGTTGTCGCTGTCGCTTATGACGATGCCGGCGGCATCTAGTCCCGCCTGCTGGCGTTCGAAAAACTCCTCGAGGCTGATCGGATTGGTCGTGCCGTCGTCATCCGTTCGTGCCCGTTCGTTGAAAGCAAGCCAATCAAGAAAGCCGAGAGACTGAAACAGGCCACCCGCCTGGCTACCGGCAAAGGGGTTCGCCGTCTTCAGGTTGCGTGTGTAGCTCGTATTGAAGCTCACTTGCGGAAACACCTGCCCCCAGCCTTCCTTGACCAGTGCCGACGCTTCGTCCACGTCCAGTCGAACCGTTCGCACCATATAGTTTCGGATGAGCGCAATCTCTATGGCTTCGTCAAGTGTTAGGCCGACGGGTTGCGGACCGGACTGAGCGGCGGTCGGCTGAGCAATAAGGCAAACAACGGCGGCGCAGGCGAGAGTCCATAATGACCACGCTCGTCTGCGTAACGGATCAGTAAGTATTGTCATTTCTCTATCAGGGTTCTCGACGGCACGTTGTGGAGAAGTCCGTCGAACAACATTGTAGTCATGAAGTCGGCATTCTCGGCGGCGCCGGCGGGCGGCGTCTCTTCGGGCGAACCAAACCGACTGCAGAGACACACGTGCGTGTAACATCCATTGATGTTTCCGAGCAGCATGTGTGCAACGGCGTCCGACGGGAGTGTCTTGATCTCGCCGCGCGCCATCGCAATCTCAATGGGCTCCGTCAAGGCTGCCACGATGCGATCACGCTGTCTCCGGAAGTACTCTGCCTTGTCCGGATCGTCACCGAAGATGAAGCGATGCGCCTCTTTGATGGCGATCAGGAACAGGTCGTCACGTTGAGCCAGAAACGAGAACGTCGATTCCAGCAAGTCACGGAAGGCCGTTCGGATCGGCACGGTTTCGATGGTCTCTGCCGAAAAATTGCGATGGATGATCTCCACAAACCCGTCGTAGAGCTTGTCCAGGAGCGCGAACAGGATTTCCTCCTTGCCCCCCTCGAAGTAGTTGTAGATCGTTCCCTTACCGAACTCCGCGCGAGCCGCGATTTCGTCTAGTGTGGCGTTCGCGTACCCACGCTCGGCGAAGACCGCCTGAGCGGCATCGAGCATGGCATCGCGTCGCGCGAGACGTTCACGCTCTTTGCGTGAAAGTGCAGAAGAATCAACGACTTGCATAGGCAATAAAGAAGGAGGTGACTGGCCGGTCATTTCGCGACTCCTACGTCACGTCGTGACCTTGGGTTCACTCCTATTTTGAAGATGCGGGAAAGACGGCGCGCGCCGAAGGCGCGCCGTTATTGACAAGTGCGGGGTTCCTGCGCAAAGCAGGTCGTGCGCCTTGTGGGCTGAGGGGCTCTACGACTAAACTGAATGGGCGGGGCGATGCGGACGCGGCCGTAGAAAGGGCGAGTCCTACACGTAGTCGGACAGTTGGTGTGCGCTCAGGTACTCAACGACATGTTTGACCTGCTGCGTCGAATCGCGGTTGCAGATCAAGACCGCGTCTTCGGTCTCGACGACCACGGTGTCGTGCATTCCGACGAGCACGATCAACCGATCACCCGATTCGACCAGGCACCGGCTCGAGTTTCGGATGATGACGTTTCCGGCAAGTGCGTTACCGTGTTCGTCTTTGGGGCTCAGGTCGTAGACGGCGCGCCAGTCTCCCACGTCACTCCATCCGAAAGAGCCCGGCACGACGTAGACGTTGTCGGCGCGTTCCATCACACCGTAGTCGATCGAAATACTCGTGCACGATTCGTACGCGTGCCGCACGGCTTCAGCCTCACGTTCCGTGTCGACCGCATCGGTGAGACTGGAAAACGCCGCCGCGGTATCCGGAAGATGCTTCTCGATCTGACCGATAATCGTGTCTGCACTCCAGATGAACATACCGCTGTTCCAGAGGAAGTCGCCCGAATCAAGAAACCGTTCGGCCGTTTCTAT
>JBFHWK010000066.1:0-13558 GCA_041589075.1 Rhodothermales bacterium | reverse complement strand
CCCGTGTTCTCTCAATTCCCCGAGAACGGGTACGGCTACTCCGAAGAGACCCGCGCCATGCTGACCACCTCGTACGGATTCGCTCCCTGGGACGACGCACACCATCCAGAGCTCTCGCAGACGAACGGTGTGCCGGACGGGCGGTGGCTGTTCATCAACGCGAACAACACACCGCGTGTAGCTCGCATTGACCTGACGACCTTCGAAGCCGACGAGATCCTCGAGATTCCGCATTCGGCCGGCAACCACGCCTCGCCCTTCATTACGCAGGACTCCCGGTACATTGTGTCCTCGACGCGTTTCAGTATTCCAATTCCGAATCGCGACGTGTCGATCGCGGACTACAAGAAGGAGTTCAAGGGAACTCTGAGCTTTGTGCGTGCCGACGTCCCGGGTGAAATGGAGGTTGCATTCCAGTTGCTGGTTCCCGGCTACGACTACGATGTTGCGCACGGTGGAAAGGGCCCGTCGCACGGCTGGATGTTCTTCTCATCCTACAACACCGAACAGGCGAATTCTCTGCTTGAAATCAACGCCTCGCAAAACGACAAGGACTTCATCGCGGCCGTGAACTGGAAACGTGCGGAGGAATGCGTGGCAGCAGGCAGAGCGACCAACACGCAGGCCCGCTATTTCCACAACCACGTCGGGGCGGACCGTGTCGCCGTGACGACAATCAAGAATAGCGTGCCTGTGATCAAGCCGTCCGACTGTGACGGGATGATCTACTATCTGCCTACGCCGAAGTCTCCACACGGAGTCGACGTTGATCCGACCGGCGAATACATCGTCGCCGGTGGCAAGCTAGCGACCGTGATCCCGGTCCACTCCTTCACGAAGATGATGGCGGCCATTGAGAACGAGGCCTATGAAACGGTCGTTGACGGCATCCCCGTATTGAAGTACGAGGAAGTCATCGCCGGTGAGGTTATGGACGCGGGACTCGGGCCTCTCCATACCGAGTTCGACGCCAACGGCAATGCGTACACCACGGCGTTCATTTCCTCGGAGATCGTGAAGTGGAAGCTGGGCACGTGGGAAGTAGTGGATCGAATCCCCGTGTACTATTCGGTCGGACACCTCATGGTGCCGGGTGGTGACAGCCAGAAACCATGGGGTAAGTACCTGGTGGCGATGAATAAGATCACCAAGGACCGATACCTGCCGACGGGTCCGGAGCTGGCGCATTCGGCTCAATTGATCGACATCACGGGAGAAAAGATGAAGCTGCTGCTCGACTTCCCGACTATGGGCGAGCCGCACTATGCTCAGGCCATACCATCGGAGATCCTGATGCAGAACTCTGTTCAGATCTTTCCGATCGAGGAGAACTCCAATCCATACGCGACCAAGAGCGAGGGGGCGACGCGTGTTGAGCGACAGGGCAACACGGTCCGCGTCTACATGACGACTATCCGAAGCCATTTCGCCCCTGACAACATAGAGGGTATCCGCGTCGGAGACGAGGTCTATTTCCACGTAACCAACCTCGAGCAGGATTGGGACGTGCCGCACGGCTTTGCAATCCTGGGTATGGAGAACGCGGAGTTGCTGGTCATGCCTGGCGAGACGCGGACGTTGAAGTGGCTGCCGAAGAAGGAGGGCGTGTACCCCTTCTACTGCACGGACTTTTGCTCAGCCCTCCACCAGGAGATGCAGGGCTACGTACGTGTCTCACCGGCGGGGGCCAGAACACCGCTCGCCTACGGCACTGGAAGCCTGAAACCTGCAAGCTGACCTCAGAAAAACGGGCCGTCATTCCTGAGGTGGCGGCCCGTCTCCTACAAATAGAACGCCAATGGGCTCACAGTCTCGAATAATTCTGGCACTGGCTTCGCTCGCGTTGCTGTTCCTGTACATACTGCCGATGTGGAAGATCACGCTCGATGCGCCTCAGTATCCGGAAGGACTCGGCATGTACATCTGGATCGATACGATTACCGGCGAGAAGAAGCACGATCTGCAGAACATCAACGGATTGAATCACTATATCGGGATGAAGCGCATTGAACCGGAGTCGATTCCGGAACTGGACTTCATGCCCTGGTTTATAGGTTTTCTCGTGGGGTTTGGACTTATCGGCGCCCTATCCGGAAAGCGATGGCTGTTGTACAGTTGGGTCGGGATATTTATGGTCGGAGCCGTTGTCGGCCTGGTCGATTTCTACCTGTGGGAATATGACTACGGGCACAATCTCGACGAGGAAACGGCGATCATAAAGATTCCGGGTATGAACTATCAGCCCCCACTGATCGGATCGAAGAAGCTTTTGAACTTCACGGCTTCGTCGTGGCCGGCATCCGGTGGCTGGATCGCTTTTGCTTCGCTCGGCGTTGGTATGGTTGCCGCCCTGAAGGAGCGGCGGCGAAAGCGGGCAGAGACCGCGAAGCCCCGCGCGACACGTATGGCCGCAACCATAGCGGCCTGCTCCATCGGCCTCGGCGCCATTGGCTGCGCGCCGTCGCCGAGATCGATTGATTTCGGCTTCGACCAGTGTGAGCATTGCCGCATGACGATACTGGACCAACGCTTTGGTGCCGAGCTGGTGAATCGTAACGGCAAGGTGTACACGTTCGATTCGGTCGAGTGTCTGGCGGCGCACGTGAACGAGAGGTCGGGTGAGCAGGCAGCTGTTCACTCGCTCTGGGTCGTGGACTTCGCACGTCCCGGCAATCTTGTACCGCTACCTGAGGCCGTGCTTGCCCGCGGTCCGAATTTTCTGAGTCCGATGGGGATGAACCTCGCGGCATTCGGGCCAATTGTTTCGGGTGAGCAGGTCGAGCATGCGTTCGGCGGCAAGACGGTCGAGTGGCGGCAAATACTGGAGCTGATGAACTCGCATCAAGAATCGGTTCATCCCGCTAGCCTGGGACTTTGACGGCAACCGCTTGCTCGTTCCACCACCATGAAGCAGCGACTTCTGGCAACGGCGCTCTTATTGCTGACGGGTGTCGCCACGTGTCTCGGCGGCACGGCCACCGTCGCGCGCATCATTGACGTCAGCCCCTCCGACGGGACCGCGGCGATTTCTGCGGCAATCGCCCGGGCAGCAGTGGGCGATACCATCAGACTGGGTCCCGGTGTCTACAGGGAGCCGACTGTCGTCGTGGACAAGACCGTCAGCATCCTCGGCCGCAGCGGCGCGATACTCGATGGTGAAGGTGATCGCTTCATTATGATCGTCACGGCACCGAACGTTACCATCGCCGGGCTTACTTTCAAGAACGTAGCCACGAGTTTCGTCGAAGATCGTGCCGCGCTGAAGGTGGACGAGGGCCACAATTGCCGGATAGTGAGGAACGTTTTCGAGGACACCTTCTTTGCGATCTACCTCGCAAAAACAAGTGGCTGCCTCGTGGAAGGAAACCGGGTCACGGGCTCGGCCACGCGTCAGACCCGAGCAGGAAACGGCATCCATGCGTGGTACTGCAAAGACATCCGCGTAGTCAACAACTACGTTGCAAAACAGCGCGACGGCATCTACCTCGAATTTGTAGAAGATGCTGAGGTTCTGGACAACGTGGCCGTCGATAACCTTCGATACGGATTGCACTTTATGTTTTCCGACCGGTGCACGTATATCGGAAACCGGTTTGCGCGCAACAACGCTGGCGTCGCGGTTATGTATACGCGCCACGTTCGGATGGTCGGCAACACCTTTGAGTACAACTGGGGAAGTGCCTCGTATGGCCTGCTTCTGAAAGACATCGACGACAGCGACATACTGGAGAATCGGTTTCGCATCAACACGACAGCCATACACGCCGACGGCGCCAATCGACTCGTTGTGCGGGACAACGACTTCGAAGAGAACGGATGGGCCGTAAAGCTGATGGCAAACGCTCAGAACAATACGTTCTCCGGAAACAACTTTGTCGGAAACACCTTCGACGTGGCAACGAACAGCACTCGAAACTACTCCACGTTCGAGGGGAACTTCTGGGATCGCTACAAGGGTTACGATCTGGATCGCGATGGAACCGGTGACGTCCCTTACCCGCCCGTCCGTCTGTTCACCATGATCGTCGAGAACACGGAGCCGGCCCTCATCCTCGTTCGCAGTTTCGTGGTCGACGTGCTGGACACGGTCGAACGCATTTTGCCCGTACTTACACCGGCAACGCTTATAGACCAGTCGCCCGCGATGCGCCGGTTCGTCCGGAACACTCCAACCACACAGACGGCGGGCACGCAATGATTGAAGTTCGCGCCCTTCGTAAATCCTTCGGCCGCCTTACGGTAGTTGATTCGGTCGACATGGTGCTGGAAAAAGGGAAAGTAACCGCTGTCCTCGGTCCGAACGCAGCCGGAAAGACGACACTGTTGAAGTGCATCCTGGGACTCGTAAAACCGGACGCGGGCCAGATAGTGATCAATGGGTCTCCGGTTGACGGCGACTGTCGGTACCGGGCGTCAATCGGGTATATGCCGCAGACTGCCCGGTTTCCGGAGCATCTCACCGGTGGCGAGATCATTAATTTCCTGATCGCACTTCGTGATTTTGACGGGACGCTCGATAAGGAACTGCTCGAGGTTCTCGGACTCGAGGATCAGCTTCAGAAACCGGTACGAAGCCTGTCGGACGGCACGCGGCAGAAGATATCCGCGGTGATCGCCTGGTTGTTTCGGCCGAGCGTGCTGATCCTCGATGAGCCGACCGCCGGACTCGACCCCAGAGCAAGCAGCGCGCTGAAGGACAAGATCCTGACAGAGCGCGACCGCGACCGGACAATTGTCCTTACGTCGCACATCATGAGTGAGGTTGAGGAGCTGGCCGATCATGTGATCTTTCTCGATTCGGGGAAGGTCGCCTTTGAGGGTTCCGCGGCCACTCTGCGTGACAACACTGGCGAAGTGCGGCTCGAACGAGCAATCGCTCAGATGATGACGGCTACCGCCCCATGAAGTCAGCGCGCCACATCATCGGCTACGAGTTCCGTGACCTGTTTCGAAGCTCATGGCTGATCGCCTACACGTTGTTCTTCGGCTTGCTGACGGCCGCTGTGCTCTACTATGGAGGCGGCGGGAAAGGCTCGCTCCTTAGCCTTATCAACGTGGTCCTGACGTTCATTCCGCTGGTGGGCTTGCTGTTCGGAACCATGTACCTGTACGCCTCACGCGATTTCATGGAGCTCTTGTTGTCGCAGCCGGTTAGCCGCCGGGTCCTCTTTGCAGGCATGTACGGCGGGTTGGCGGTCCCACTCTCGCTCGCCTTTGCTGCGGGAGTGACCATCCCCGCAATGCTGTTCGCGTCGAGCTTCGACGGTTTCGGTACCGTCCTTGCATCCATCGTCGGCAGCGGTGTTGCACTGACTCTGGTCTTTGTCGCAGTCGCTTTCGTCGTTGCGAATAGCGTGGAGGACCGGGTGCGGGGGATGAGTCTTGCGATTGTGTTGTGGCTTGGGGCTACTGTCATCTACGACGGAGCGCTCTTGTATCTCGCACACGCGTTCTCGGAGTACCCGCTCGAGCTTCCGGCGCTCGTTCTCTCGCTGCTGAACCCGGTTGATCTCGCTCGGATTGTCTTGTTGCTCGAATTCGACATATCGGCCCTGATGGGATACACCGGTGCCGTCTTCGAGAAGTTCTTCGGCACCGGTCTGGGGCTCACGGTGGCGGTGTCGGCCTTCCTGGTGTGGATAGCCGCACCGCTGTTCGTCGGGTGGCAACGGTTTCGGCGACGCGATTTCTAGCGGCTGACCCATCGCGCGGCGGGGATCTCGCGGGTCCGGCTCTTCGGCCTTACGCGCCATGCGGGTGAATCCCTTCCAATGTCAGGCTGCATCCCCTACCCGCAGGGTGTGGCCAAACCCGTCATTTTTGGCCGTTTCTTCGAAATACCTTGGCATCGAAGAAGACAGGTCCGACTCACTTCATCCCATGGGTGGAGCCATGAAACAATCACCACCATACCCACGGAATCCGTTTGATGCGAGGAAGGTTCTCCTTGCCATTGACTTCTCGGCCAACTCGGAGCAAGCGCTCGGCACAACGCTGGATTTGCTGAAATCCCGATCGATCGAGCTTCATCTGGTCCATGTTCGAGTGCTGCACGAATCCTCGACCGACGCCGGCCGTGAGGACGGACTTCTCTCCGATTTGAAGGCTTTTTGCCGACGGGTGATCCGGGACCGCGGCTTGTCCGACAGTTTCGCTGGCCAATACGCCATCTTGAGTGATGTGGCGCCTGCTGCCGCTATTCTCAGATACGCGGCAGACAATGGCATCGAGCTCATCGTAACCGGCACCCACGGGCGGCGCGGCTTCCGACGGCTGATTCTCGGCAGCGTTGCCGAAGAAGTAGTGCGGCTGTCGACAGTGCCGGTGATGACGATTTCCGAACAAGCGTCCGTGTCCAGAACAGGCGGGCTGCATTCGCTGCTCGTTCCGGTGGACTTCTCTGAGGAGTCCGTTCGCATGGTCCGGGCCGCTCGAGAGATTGCGAAGTCAATCGGAGGAGAAGTTGACCTTTTGCATGTGGTGGAGGAGACGATACATCCCGCGTTCTATAACACCGGCGTGTATTCTGTCTACGACCTCCAGCCTGATCTGGACCGAAAGGCAATCCGAGAACTTCAGCGATTGTATTCGAGGGCCGGTGGTCCCGACGTTGAGGTTAGCTTCAGCCTTCGTCAGGGTCACGCCGCAAAGAATATCGTCGAGTATGCAAAGGACCGAGGCTTCGATCTGATCGTCATGGCCACACACGGTCTTACAGGTCTCTCGCACGTCCTAATCGGCTCGGTCACTGAGACGGTGGTTCGGACCTCATCCTGCCCGGTTCTCATTCTTCCTCGCATCGCTGTTGCCACTGATCGACGTCGTGAGCTTGCGGGGGAGATGCTCGCCTGAACGCCTATGCAAATCGAAGCGCCTACGCAGCCTTGCTCCATGCTTGACTTGCAGACCATCGTTGTTCCCGTCGACACCTCGTCAGGCTCGGAAGCAGCACTCCACCTTGGAATGCACCTCGCCTCCAGGCGCGACGCCAAGGTGCGGGCCGTCTTCGTGAGTGATCCGAGCACTGCGGCGGCATGCGACATGCGGGCGGATCTAGAGGCCCGTGTCGCACAGATCCGGCGACCGGATGTTGACCTGTCGCTGGAGGTCCTCTCAGGTAGCGTGCCCGGCCAGGTACTGGCCGGCTACACCGCTGAGATGGATGCCGACGCCGTCGTGATGGGCAAGCACGGCGTTCGCACCACCGACCGGCTGTTGACCTACCTGGGCGCCTACGGTCAGGTGCTCGGCGGGACAGCCGAATACGTGGTCCGTACCGCGTCATGCCCCGTGCTGCTGACAAGCCCTCGGTTTGTCCATGGCTCGTCGGACGTTCGGCGAATCCTCATCGCTATCGATTTCTCCGAGTACACTCCGGCCGCTATCCGTCTCGGCCGCGAACTGGCCGAGCTCTTTGAAGCGGAGGTCGAGTACCTCTACGTGCGAACCGAGGGATCGCCGGTTCCGGCAACGGGCCCTGACAGTGACGTGCGCGAAATGCGCAGCTTTGTCATTGAGGAAGGACCCGCCGACCGGGTGATTCTGGAGCGTGTGTCTGACCGCAGCGTGGACCTACTGATGATACACTCGCACGGCAAAACTGCAGACCAGCGCATGCGGATCGGACACGTGGCCGAGAAGCTGGTGCGATCCGCTCCGTGCTCGGTACTCACCGTCAAGTCGTTTGGCAAGGTGCCCGTGCTCGCCGAGGGGCTGGACCGTGACCTCGCGGTTCGCATGTCACGCCGTGCCGCAGTCGCCGACTTCCACGCCTGAAAGGTCCAACCCTACCCGCATGTACGGGAAATCCTTACCGCACCGTCAAGGTCCACCTCTGTGGCCTGTTCGGCGCATTGCGCTATTCTAGGTTCGCAGCAACGCAAAGGTCCGGTCGCCGACACGACCGTGGAGGCACATAATGACTGTGGCAAGGGAGCGGCGCTGGCGAGGCCGCCGCGCGGATGCCGCGCTTCGGAATGAGCGCTCGAACGGCAGCCCCAAAACAACCCCAACAACCCCGTCCGTGACGGATGAGCAGATCGACGCAGTCATCCCCGGTCGACGTCTGCTCCGCAAAGTCACTGGCAAGGACTGGCGGCTCAATTATCGGATGAGCGTCGAAATTGGATTCGCGCTTTCGCTGTTCCTCCTCGTCGCACTGGTCCGCGCACCGCTGACACAATCTACCGATGCATTTGAGATTACACTGGCGAAACAGGAGGTTGTGACGATCGAAGAGATCCAGCAGACGAAGCAGCCCGAAAAAGCACCGCCACCGCCGAGGCCTCCGGTACCCGTTGAGGTGGCGGACGACACCGTCATCGACGACGACGAACTTGAACTCGACGCAACGCTCGACATCGGCGAGGTGACGACTTTCCTTCCGCCGCCGCCGCCTGAGCCGGAAGAGGAGGAAGAAACGGAGGACGAACTGGCGGAGATCTTCGTGGTAGTGGAGGAGATGCCGGAGATCATCGGCGGCCCCGGAATGATCTACGAGCACCTTGAGTACCCGCCCATCGCCCGACAGGCGCAGATGGAAGGTCTTGTTATAGTCGGTCTTGTCATCGAAAAAGACGGGACCGGCAGCAATTTCTCGGTCGTGAAGTCGGCGGGTAAGGTGCTCGATGATGCGGCACTCGACGCCGTGAAGAAGCTGCGATACAAGCCCGGCAAACAACGCGGCCGTGCCGTTCGCGTCAAACTCGCCATCCCGATTCGCTTTGTCCTTCGCGATCTTACGCGGTAACCGACTGAATGGAAGACGACGGGACGCCTATCAAGGCCATCGTAGTCGGAACAGATTTTTCCGAGTCTGCGCATAACGCCTTCCTGTTTGCTCAGCGTCTGGCTGGTCTCAGCAGCGCACGCGTGGACGTGGTCCACGTGATTGAACCTCTCGGCGACAATCCGCTCGTTGAGGCATTTCGGTCTGCGGTCGATGAAGCAGAGGTGGCACAACGACTGCTGGCCGAGTCGGACCGGCGCATGAAAGACTTCGTATCCAATCAGGACATACCGCCATCGCGCCTCCGATGTATTCACACCCGGGCCAATGACGTCGCGCAGACGCTGGTTCAGTACGCGGAAGGTCTGGATGCAGACCTTATCGTAGTGGGTACACGTGGGCATGGCGCCATCGGAAAAGTAGTTCTAGGCAGCACGGCTTCTCACGTTATCGAGCTCGCCACGTTGCCGGTCTTGGTGGCTGCCCGGCGGGTAGAAGGGCGCTCCGACAAACACGTCGTGCTCGCCCCGCTCGATCTGTCCGAAGCCTCACACAGATGTCTGGCAGAGGCTCACAAACTCGCCCGCCTGTTGCACGGCGAACTTAATATCCTCCACGTCCTCGAGCCGTACGCTCTGCCGATATCGCTCACCGGAATCCGGAGTATTCGCGATCTCGTTCCGGACATTGTGGATCGTGTCCGCGACGAGCTCGAGAACTTGGTCCAGACACTTGAAGGGCCCTACGTGCCGTATTCCATTCATGTGCGAGAGGGTCAGGCTCCGGCCGAGATAATCGACGCGGCTCGTGAGATCGATGCGGGTCTGATTGCAATGACGAGGCGCAGCTACGCACGAGGCGATGGGTTCCTGATTGGCAGCGTCGCGGAGCGCGTCTTCCGCCACGCTCCCTGTCCCGTGTATGTCCTACCGGTAACGGCACCACAGGTGGACGCCAACGGCCGGGTTGGACACCGCCCTGAATCCGTTGAATGACCCGTGTAGGTAGCACGTACACAGCGACCGCTAGCTGGTCACACCGGTGCTTGTGGCCGAAAAGACCGGCTTAGACCGGTTCGCGGGACGGTTGTTGGCCGTAGCTTGAGGGTGACGCCATTTACAAATGCTGCGAGATTGAGCGTGATCAACTCCGACCTGGTTTTCGAGAATCCGTGGGAGGTCAGCGAACAGGCCTACATACGTGAGGCGCCGCTGCGTGAGCGGCTCACCCTCGCCCTGAACTACGCGGTCCTGGCTCCGTCGGGTCACAACACTCAGCCGTGGTTGTTTCGGGTGCGCGAGGACTCCGTAGATGTACAGGCGGACCGATCCAGAGCACTGCCGGTCGTCGATCCGCACGATCGGGAGCTCGTGATGAGTTGCGGCGCAGCCGTGTTTCACCTGGCGACGGCACTTCGACACTACGGGAACGTCGTTGAGGTGACCCCTTTTCCGGACGAGTCCGACGAAGACCTTCTCGCCCGGGTGTCCGTCACTGGAAGCAGCGAGCCCACCCTTAGCGACCACCGACTTTTCATGGCGATCACAAGGCGTCACACCAATCGACAACCCTTCGAGGATCGACCGGTACCTGAGATCGAGCTAGGTGCGATGAACGAGGCGGTCACATCACATGGAGTAACTCTTTCGATCTGCACAGATAGTGAGGGAAAACGTGAGTTGGCGGCCGTAATCGCGCAAGCCGACCAGATTCAGGGAAGCAACAAACACTTTCGGCGTGAACTTGCCGCATGGATTCGTTCCAACCGCAGTCGCCGGCAGGACGGCATTCCGGGTGCGGCGATCGGTGTCGGGGATCTTGGCTCCCTCGTGGGCCCGCTCGTTGTGCGGACGTTCGACTGGGGTGGCGGGCAGGCGGCGCGCGACGAGCAGCTCGCCACCGGTTCACCCCTGCTTGCCGTGCTCTCAACCACGGACGACGACCAAGGTGCGTGGCTTGCGGCCGGTCAAGCCCTCGACCATCTGTTGCTGCTGGCGGCTGATTACGGCATACAGGCGTCTTATCTCAATCAGCCGCTCGAAGTCGAGTCCCTGCGATCACGAGTGGCCTCCGTCGTCGGCACGGCAGCGCATCCGCAGCTCATCCTGCGAATGGGCTATGGCAGTCGGGGTCGGAGAACACCTCGCCGCCCGATATCGGAGGTGATACTATCCTGAGCAGGCAACCTAGTCGACGTGCCGATGGACGACGAACTTGAGCAGAAACTCCATCAGCAGATGATCGACCTCGGTGGTTTCCAATAGGTTGTCGAGGATCGCCTGAAGCGCCGCTTCGTCCGGGATTTCCTCTCGGTAATGATCCCAGTACTTGAGAAGTCGCTCGTGCTCGCGTTGGGCATCAAGTTCCGAATGGAACTGTGTGCCGTACACGGGTTTATTCCGAATACGAAATGCCTGGTGCGGTTGTGTGTTACTGTAGGCAAGCTCGATCGCATCCACAGGCAGCCGCGTAACGCGGTCGTGGTGACCCATGTTGGCAACGAACCGTGCCGGGAAATCACGGAAGAGTAGATCTTCGCGGCCCTGGGGTGTCAACACGACTTCGTGACAGCCGAGCTCGGCGCGTGCCACGTCACGAACCACCTCGCCGCCCAAGGCTCGTGCGATGATCTGGTGCCCCCAGCACGAACCGAACGTTGGCAGGCTGCGGTCTGTTGCCTCGCGGACAAACGCCAGCAGTGTCGGCATCCAATGGTAATCCTCCGTCGCCGAAAACGCTCCGGCGCCGCCGATCATCATGACGTCGACACCTTCGAGCCTGGATACGTCGATCGGTTCACGTAAAACATTAAGTGGGAGGATCTGGCTCGGATCGATGTTGCAACGCTCGATGAAGCACTGCTGCTCCTGGCGTTCCATGTCCGGAGCTTCACGGGCCTGCACCAACAAGACCCGGATATGTCCGAGGGCCACGCTCATATCAAGCCGGGCGTCGGCGCTGATTGCAGCGATACGTACTGTGCGAAATCGTGGCTCAGCAATTCGTACAATCGGCGCACGGGCAAGCCCATGACCGTGTAGAAGTCGCCCTCGATGCGCTCGATGAAGAGCGCGCCCAGGTCCTCCTGTATCCCGTAGGCTCCGGCCTTGTCCATGGGTGAGCCGCCGTCTACATAAGCACTGATTTCGTCGTCGGAGAGCTCTGCCATCGTCACGGCGGTGACTTCGTGGCTGACCGACGCCGCGCACGAAGCCGCGTCAAAAACAGCCACGCCGGTATAGACGTGGTGAGTCCGTCCCGACAGCCTTTTAAGCATGTTTCGTGCGTCGGCCGAATCGACCGGTTTTCCCAGCACCTCCCCGTCCAAAACGACGATCGTGTCCGCGCCAATAACGAGGGCGCTCTCATGATGACGAGCCACGTCACTCGCCTTTCGCAGCGCCAACTCCTCAACGACGCTTTCGGGTGAAAGACCGGCGTCTATGTTCTCGTCGACCTCGGACACGTGCACCGTGAAGTCCACGCCGAGTGCATGCAGCAGATGCCGACGTCGTGGTGAACCGGATGCCAGGACGACCGAAATACCTGAAATCATGTGCCTTATTTGCTGGTTTAGCCCGCAAATATACGGGTCCAAGTCCCCGGCACCGCAGAAATTGACTAACCGCGGGCTTGCACACTAACTTTCTACCCCGCCGTCTATCCCACCGCCATGACTGTCCTGACCTTTGCCAACCACAAAGGTGGCACCGGAAAGACTACATCCGCGCTGTGTTTTGCTGCGGCGCTGGGGATGTCCGGTCGCAAGGTCCTTGTCGTAGACCTCGATGCGCAGTGCTTCTTCTCGCGCATGGTCGGGGCGACTGAGCCTGACGAGCGCTGCTCTTCGCTGGCTCTGTTCGATGAGAAGACCCAGATCACGCAATCGTCTCTAGTGGAGCGGCCATGGTTCGATGTCTTGCCGGGGTCCTCTAGAATGCCGCGGTACCTCCGAACCCTGAACAAGTCCAGCGACGTTCTCTGGGTCAGAGAGTCGCTCGCCTCGGCGGCGATCGATCATGATATTGTAATCATCGACACCGCAGCGGCCGTGACCGCATATAGCCTCGGCTCACTCGTGGCAGCCGATCACGTCGTAATTCCGGTGGCACCGGAGTTTCAGCCGATGGTGGGTGCCGAGCAGAGCTTCAGGACCGCGTACACTGTTCGCGAGAAGTTGAATCCGACCATGCGCGATCCGACCTTTCTAATTACACAGTTCGACGCGAGGAAGCGCTTGCATCATCAGTATCGCTCATATCTGCAAGACAAGTACGCCGGCTTCGTGCTCGACCGCGTCGTTCGAACAAGCGCGTCGCTTGCCAACTCGTATTCAGACGGTACGACGGTCTTTGATCATGACCCGCGGTCTCGAGGTGCGATTGATTATGCGAACGTAGTCGATGAGTTCAGCATCCGACTTGCTCCTGCTTCTGCGATGCGTGAAACCGCTCCTCTGTTTGAGTGGAACGGGGCCGTCGTAGCGGCTCAATGATCCGGCTGCTCATTTCCGCAGGCGTCGCGGCCGTGGTCCTATCAGGTCTCAGCGGCGTGGGCATTGAGACTCCCGCTCCCGGCGCGTTTCTGGATCCGCACAACGGCCTCTACCGCACAGCGCGATCGGCTGTGGCTGCAGAGCAGCAGAACATCGTCGTCGTCGGTGTCGACGGCCTCGTAACCATCTTCCGCGACGAACGCGGCGTGCCGCACATCTTCGCCGAATCGGATCGGGACGCGGTCGTCGCGTTGGGCTACTCCGTGGCTGCCGACAGACTCTTTCAGATGGACTTTGTCGCGCGGGCGGCTTCGGGACGCCTCGCCGAAGTACTG
>JBFHWK010000065.1:0-13642 GCA_041589075.1 Rhodothermales bacterium | reverse complement strand
GTTGACCGAAGTATTGGTGCTGCACCGCGCCTGACCCGGTCGACAGCCGCGCCGTCCATAACTGCATGAGAGAAACTTGGCGGGCGATAGCGTTGGTCGGTGTGTTGCTCTTTGCATTGCCGTCAGGCGTACGCGCGGGAGGCGACGAGGAGCAGCTGGACGCAGTGCACCATGTGGCGGACGGTAACTACCTTGACTTCGCACCGTTCGGCCATGTCGAGTTGCCGCGCATCTTCGTCGTCCGTCGTGAAGACGGAAGTCTAGGGGTCGACTTCTTTCTGACCACGGATGCGGCGGTAGCGTCAGGAGCGTATCGTCTCGTACCTGAGGGTGAGGTCGGAGCAACGGAGGCTGCGGCCGAAAGCGCGTCGTTACCTCAAGATGAGGCGGGCACCGGTCACGCACCGGAGGGCGTGATTGAAGCGATGTCGGGTCACGTCGTAGCCGACCTGTCGATCACTCGGCACCTCGTCTTTGCCTGGATCGGAGCGCTCATTGTCGTTCTGATCTATGTAACGTTGGCGCGGCGATACGCGCGCGGAATCGGGCGGGAGACAGCACCGCGTGGCCTGTTCCACAACCTGTTCGAGTCCCTGTTCATCTTCGTCCGTGATGAGATTGCGCGCCCGAATCTCGGCAACAAGTCCGAGCGCTTTCTACCGTTTCTCCTGACGGCGTTTTTCTTCATCCTGACCTGCAACTTGCTTGGCCTCGTGCCCTTCGGTAGCACGGCGACGGCAAACATCTCGGTCACGGCCGTGCTCGCTGCGTTCACGTTCGTGATCACCCAAGTCAGTGCCAACAAGGATCACTGGGCGCACCTGTTCGGACCACCGGGTACTCCGCTCCCGGTGCGCTTCATTCTCTTCCCGGTCGAGTTTCTGGGCCTGTTCACGAAACCGATCGCGCTTGCAATCCGGCTTTTCGCCAACATGACAGCCGGGCACCTGGTTATCCTGAGTCTGATCGGTCTGATATTCACGTTCACGTCACTGTTTGGTGAGGTAGGTGGATACGGTATCTCGCCGGTGAGTGTGGCGTTCTCGCTCGGCATTTACTTACTGGAGTTACTGGTGGCTACGATCCAGGCATACATTTTCACGATGCTTTCCGCGCTGTTCATCGGAATGGCGGTCGTGGAGCATGAGCATCATCATGACGAGGAGCATCATGCGGAGGCGTTGCCGGAATCCGCGGCTGCGAAGATCGGAGTCGCCGATGACGGCGCTCCCGTAATCGTCGAAGCGCAGCCGGTGGCGGCTTCGTGACGTCGGTTCGACAAACACAAACCAACTACGAATACAAAACAGAAAGGAGCTACTATGGAACCAACGGCATTGGCATTCCTCGGAGCCGGACTGGGTGCCGGACTTGTCGCCCTCGGAGCCGGACTGGGAATCGGCCGACTCGCCGGTCCTGCGATGGAAGGATCAGCCCGTCAGCCTGAAGCAGCCGGCGATATCCGTACATCGATGATCATCGCGGCGGCTCTCATCGAAGGTGTGGCGCTGTTCGGTCTTGTGATCTGCTTCGCACTGGCGTTCAAGTAAATCGTATCTGCAGCAGCGTGCTCTTCTGCCGATTCGGTGAGCACGGTCTACTTGCAGCCGTAGGGTGACCACTATGGGAATCGTATTTGCCGCGAGCCTGCTCTCGCCGAGTGTCGGGCTAATCTTCTGGATCACGATCACGTTCTTGCTGCTGCTGTTCGTGCTTCGCAAGTTCGCGTGGGGTCCGATCACAAAGGCACTCACTGAGCGTGAGGAGCGCATCGATGCCTCGATCAAGAGTGCGGACAAGGCGCTGGCGGAAGCCCGCGAAATTCAGGCGGACAACGAGCGTGCCCGGCGTCAGGCCGAGCAGAACGCCCAGCAGTTGATGCGGGAGGCTCGCGAGACGGCCGAGCGACTGCGTGCAGAGGAAGTGGACAAGACCCGCGAGCAGATCAGGCAGATGCAGGAGCAGGCACAGGCCGAAATCGAGCGTGAGAAGCAGGGCGCGTTGTCCGAGCTTCGATCGGAGGTCGCGGATCTGGCGATCGAAGCGGCAGAGAAGATTCTCGGCGAGACCCTGGACAAGTCGCGACAGCAGAAGCTGGTCCGCGGCTTCCTCGAAGACTTGCCGCGAAACTGACGATGAGCTACGCACCGGTAGCAAAACGATACGCCGAAGCGCTCTTCGAGGCTGCGTCCGGTGTCGCCGCCGTCGAGGCGGTCGACGTGGACATCGACGTGATCCGTGCCAGCCTAAAGGCGTCGCGTGATCTCCGCCTGTTCTTTCAGAGTCCGATCATCTCGCGCGAGAAGAAGACGGACGTAGCGCGGGCCCTCTTCCGAGAGCGCCTCAGTCCCACATCGCTACGGTTTCTCGAGCTCCTTGTCGACAAGCAACGCGAGGACATTCTGGAGGAGATACTCGCGGCGTACCAGGTGCTTCGTGACGGCATGCTGGGAGTCGCCGAAGCCACGGCCCGCACGGCGCAACCGCTGGGCGAGGAAGACGAGAGCGCTGTGCGCGCGTCGCTCGCCAAGATCACCGGACAGAAGATCAGGCTTTCCACCGAGGTGGATCCGTCACTCATTGGCGGGATGGTCGTTCGAATCGGTGACACCGTATTCGACGGAAGCGTGCGCCACAAGCTGCAGCATCTGCGGGAGCAATTCAAAACCGGAGCGTTCCGGTCGAATTGATCACGCGATAAACAGGTAATCCCAACGAACTTGTAAGAAAATGTCTACCGCAATTCGACCCGACGAGGTTACTGCCGTTCTGAAGAGGGAGCTCGGAGGCTTCGAAGCCGCTACTGACGTCTACGAAGTCGGCACTGTGCTGCAGGTCGGTGACGGCATCGCCCGCATTTACGGTCTCTCGAAGGTTGGGGCTGGCGAACTTATCGAGTTCCCTTCGTCGGGTGTGACGGGCATGGTCCTCAATCTCGAGGAGGACAATGTCGGTGCCGTGCTTTTTGGTGACGTTGACGAAGTCAAGGAGGGCGATGAGGTTCGGCGCACGAAGCGTATTGCGTCCGTTGATGTCGGCGAGGGGATGATCGGTCGCGTTGTGGATGGTCTCGGACGGCCGATGGACGGACAGGGCCCCCTGAGCGGCGACCTGTTCGAGATGCCCATCGAGCGGAAGGCACCGGGTGTGATCTACCGGGAGCCGGTCAAGGAACCGCTTCAAACTGGCATCAAGGCGATCGACTCGATGATTCCTATCGGGCGCGGCCAGCGGGAGCTGGTGATCGGAGATCGCCAGACGGGCAAGACTGCGGTTCTGATCGACACGATCATCAACCAGAAGTCCACGCACGAAACGGATGCGCCGGTGTTCTGCATCTACGTAGCGGTCGGCCAGAAGAATTCGACGGTCGCGCAGGTACGCGCGGCCCTCGAGGACCATGGCGCGATGGACTACACCGTTATCGTGAACGCGCCCGCGTCATCGCCGGCAACGATGCAGTTTCTCGCACCTTTCGCCGGCGCGTGCATCGGTGAGTATTTCCGGGACACGGGCCGCCACGCGCTCGTCATCTACGACGATCTTTCGAAGCAAGCCGTCGCATACCGCCAGGTGTCTCTCTTGCTTCGCAGACCTCCGGGTCGCGAGGCTTATCCCGGTGACGTCTTCTATCTGCACTCCCGCCTGCTCGAACGCGCTGCGAAAGTTATCACAAACGACAACGTGGCCCGCGAGATGAATAACATCCCGGAGTCCATTCGCAGCCAAGTGAAGGGCGGCGGCTCGCTTACGGCGTTGCCTGTGATCGAGACGCAGGCCGGTGACGTGTCCGCGTACATCCCGACCAACGTGATCTCGATCACGGACGGTCAGATTTATCTGGAGGCTGACCTGTTCAACGCAGGTGTTCGGCCAGCCATTAACGTCGGTATCTCGGTGAGTCGTGTTGGCGGCAACGCACAGATCAAGGCCATGAAGAAAGTTGCCGGTACCTTGCGGCTTGATCTGGCGCAGTTTCGCGAGCTGGAGGCTTTTGCAAAGTTCGGTTCCGACCTGGATGCTGCGACGCAGCGCCAGCTTCGGCGCGGGGAGCGGCTGGTCGAAGTGTTGAAGCAGGGGCAATACGACCCCGTGGCCGTCGAGGACCAGGTTGCGATCATCTCCGTTGCGACGGCGGGCCTGCTCGATCCCGTGCCCGTTGCGCGTGTGCAGGAGTGTGCCCGGGAATTTCTGGAGCGCATGGCCCTCAAGCACGCCGGCGCTATGCGGTCAATACGAGATACGGGCGTTGTTTCGGATGAGGTGGCCGAGCTCCTCAAGAAGGAGGCCGCGGATCTGGTCGAACTCTACAAAAACTAGCGGTATCGGGCCCTTCGATGGCGAGTCTTCGCGACATACGAACCCGAATAAACTCGGTACGCAACACCCAGCAAGTAACGCGAGCCATGAAGATGGTGGCGGCCGCGAAGCTGCGGCGGGCACAGGAACGAATCTTCCGGACGCGACCGTACGCCTATCAGGTTGGTAAGATCATCGCACACCTGAAGGGACACATCGATCCGACTGCGCATCCGCTCTTCGAGGTGCGCGAGCGCGTCGACACTGTTCTGCTCGTACTCGTTACGGCCGACCGCGGCCTAGCCGGCGGCTTCAACAGCAACCTGATAAAGATTGCCGAGGAGACGATACATTCGCAGTTTCAGGAGTATCAGGACAGCGGTCGGCTGCAACTGCTTTGTGTGGGTCGAAAGGGTCACGACCACTTCGGGAAACGAGGCTACAACCTCGTCGGCGATTTCCGAGGTGCGTTTGACAACTTACAGTTCGAGACGGCACAGATCGTCGTGAAGACGGTAACGGAGGGTTACCTCGAAGGACGCTGGGACGAGGTACGTCTGATATACAACGAATTCCGCAACACGATCTCGCAGAACCGCATCGTGGAGCCGCTTCTCCCGATTCCCGCGGAACAGTTTCAGACGCCGGTGATGGAACAGACGCTTGAGGCGGACGCGGACCTCGCCGAGAAGGCCATCGAGTACATCTTCGAGCCGGATCCGGGTCAGATCCTGAGGGTACTCGTACCGCGATACCTCAATTATGAGGTGTGGCGTGCTTTGCTGGAGTCAAATGCTGCCGAGCAAGGTGCACGAATGGTGGCGATGGACAACGCGACATCGAACGCGGACGAGCTTCTCCGGGACTTGCGCCTCAAGTACAACAGGGCCCGTCAGGACGCGATTACGAAGGAGCTGATCGAGATCACAAGCGGGGCTGACGCACTCGGTGGATAAGGGCCCGTGCGGACCAGGCGGCAGGTTTGCGCGTTGACGGGGTTGCAGTTATTTTTTTCGACCGCTTTCGGGCGGCGATCGGCGGTTGGTTACTCCGGGAGAGGTGGCCGAGCTGGCTGAAGGCGCTCCCCTGCTAAGGGAGTATGGGTCCAAAAGACTCATCGTGGGTTCGAATCCCACCCTCTCCGCACTCTCAAATAGAGCCGGACTGCGCGACGGTCCGGCTCTCGTTCTCTGATGAGTCTTCTGTTGCGGCGAGCCCCGGAGGGGTGGCAGAGTGGTTGAATGCACTGGTCTTGAAAACCAGCGTGCCCTTGCGGGTACCGTGGGTTCGAATCCCACCCCCTCCGCCAGTCCGTTAAGCTTGCGTGGAATGGCCGGTTGGCGGCAAGGATCTATGTAACATAAGCCGTTCGCCATCGTCTACACGCAGCGAGTCACCCCGGATGCCTTTCGTGGGTCTGGAAGCCAAACAAAATCACGTCTTTGCTCACTGATTGATTGTCAATGATGATGCCTTTACGTCGCCTCACGGTTGTCGTTCTGATCATCTTCGTGTGGTTTGCAGGTGCGAATTCTGCTTCGGCACAATCGCGCCGAATCACATTTGACGAGGCCGTAACTATCGCCCTCGAACGCAATGTCGAACTGCGCAAGGCACAGAACGACGTGCAACTTCAGCGGCAGATTGTTGCCGGCGAGAAGGCCGACTTTCTTCCGAATCTGAACCTCTCGGCACGGCCAACCCGAAGCTGGGGTCTCACATTTGACCAGACGTCGCTTCGCCTCGTCACGCAGACGAGTGACTTTCTAAGCCTGAACGCCTCTTCGAGCGTCAACATCTTCAATGGCTTCGGTGACATCGCTTCACTGAGACAGGCGCAGCACACGCTGGTCTCGACCGACTTGATGTCTGAGCGGCAGAGGCAGACAGTCTTCTTCAACGTCATTCAGTCGTATCTACAGGTTATCCTTGACCAGGAGAGAGTTGGGATTCGTGCCGAAGACGTTGAAGCGCAGCGCCAGCAGTTGCGCCGCATCGAGGAGTTTACGCGTGTCGGTTCACGTCCGATCTCTGACCTCTACCAGCAGCAGGCGACGCTGGCAAATTCGGAGCTGTTGCTGTTGGAAGCAGAGCGCGCGCAGCAACTGAGCGAGGTGCGCCTGATTCAGGTCCTCGAACTCGATCCGATGCAGGTTTACGAGTTCGACGCGCCGGAGCGCGAGGAGCTTAACCTGGAAGCATCGTCGTACGAACTGGACGGGCTTTTGCGCAGTGCGTTCGAGCAGCGTAAGGATCTGCGAGCGCTGGATGCGGACATCCGATCGGCGAACGAGTCGATTCGCGTGGCCCGGTCGTCACGTTATCCGTCACTGACACTGTTCGGTAACGGTGGTACTTCTTATTCCAGCTTGAGGCAGGAGGCGATCTTCGATGCCGAGGGCGATCCGATCGGCTTCGAGCGGATTCCATTGGGCGATCAGCTCAACGACAACCGTTCGGCATCCGTCGGGCTCACACTCAGCATTCCGATCTTCAACCGACTTCAGACCAAAACCAGTGTCGAGCAGTCGAGGGTGCGTTACAACAACCTCAGCCTCGACCGTCAGAACCTGGAGCAGAACATTGCGCTGGAGGTTCGGCAGGCCTATCTCGATTATCTGACGGCGGTCAAGAGGCTGGACGTGACGGAAAAGCAGTTGCGCTCGGCGCGGCAATCCGAGCAAGTCGAGCGCGAGCGTTACGACATCGGTGCCTCGACGTTGGTCGAGCTCACGCAGGCTCGTGCCGGCCTCGTGGACGCGGAGAGTCAGCGAGCCCAGGCCATCTACCAGTTTGTTTTCCAGAGTAAAGTCATTGAGTATTACCTTGGAACCCTGAACGCTTCGCAGACTCTGTTCAGATAGGTCTCAACGATGGTTAGCCCCTGATCATTTCTCGGCGAGTTTTTTGTAATGATGGCTAAGAAGAAGAGCGCGACGAAGGTCGTTCTGTGGTTGATTGCCGCGCTTGTGATTCTCCTGCTCATAGCTG
The DNA here is from genome assembly GCA_041589075.1 of Rhodothermales bacterium. Classification (GTDB taxonomy): domain Bacteria; phylum Bacteroidota; class Rhodothermia; order Rhodothermales; family JABDKH01; genus JBFHWK01. Next base: position 6,352 of record JBFHWK010000065.1, on the reverse strand, counting down.
GCGGGGTGGCAAAGTTTGTCTTTGGCGGTGGTCCAAAAGCAGTGGAAGTCGAGGTCGCGGACGTAGCGACTCGCAACATTACTCAGGTCGTCACGGCGTCTGGCAAGATTCAGCCTGAGGTGGAGGTGAAGATCTCACCGGATGTTTCGGGTGAGATCGTCGAGTTGCGCGTCAAGGAGGGAGCGCGCGTCGCCAAAGGTGATCTCCTGTTGCGCATTGACCCCGATTTTTACGAGGCGCAGTTGGAGCAAGCCACTGCCGGCGTATTACAGGCGAAAGCGACACTCGCACAGCGGCGTGCCGACAAACTGAATGCGGAGCTCGAGTTGCGGCGCCAGGAGAATCTGTACAAGAGCGACGCGATCTCGGAGGCGGAGTATCAGCAGGCCCAGACGGCGCACGACGTTGCAGTCGCAGCCCAAGAAGCGGCCGGGTATTCCGTGCAGAGTTCAGAGGCGCGTTTGCGCGAGGCGCGTGAGCAGCTTGCCAAGACCGTCATTTACTCTCCGATGTTGGGAACCGTCAGTAAGCTGGACGTGGAGCTGGGGGAGCGCGTAGTAGGTACGAGCCAGTTCGAGGGCACGGAAATGCTGCGAATTGCGCAGCTCGAACAGATGGAGCTGGAGGTTGACGTCAACGAGAACGATGTCGTGAACGTCGCCCTCGGTGATTCCGCCTCCATCGAAATAGACGCGTATCCCGAAAAGGTCTTCCGAGGTGTGGTTACGGAGATTGCGAACTCCGCACGTGTAATCGGTCAGGGTACGCAGGAGCAGGTCACGAATTTCCCCGTGAAGATTCGCGTGATGGATCGACACAATCTTGGAGAGAGTTTGTCGATGCCGCGTGTGACTGCATCTGAGACGCCGCCGCTGGAGGCTGCCCCCAACTTCCGGCCGGGCATGAGCGGCACGGTCGACATCTATACGACAACTGTGGAGGACGCCATAGCCGTTCCGATTCAGGCGGTCACGGTACGTGATCTGAACAAGGCCAAGCGAGACGAACTGATGAAGGCAAGTCGTCGGAAAGACGCTTCGGCCGAGGACACCGTGGACGCAGCCAAGTTTCAGGCGGAGGATCTGCAGAAGGTTGTGTTCGTCGTGACCGAAGACACGGCGCGGGTTCGCAAGGTAGAAACGGGTATCTCAGACGATACGCACGTTCAGATAAAGTCCGGGCTCGAGGGCGGTGAGAAGGCCGTGATCGGGCCGTACCGTGTCGTGAGTAGATCGCTGGAAGACGGCGCGAAGGTGAAGATAAAGGAGGATCCGTTCCGGCCCGGTGGTCCTCAGGACGCTGCTGCAGGATAAGATGAGAGGAGAGTTGGCGATGGAAGGAGGGCGGCCGCTCATATCACTTTCCGGCATCACCAAGATCTACCAGATGGGTGATCAGGCCGTGCATGCCCTGGACGGTGTCGACCTGATTGTCCATCGCAACGAGTACGTAGCGATCATGGGCCCCTCCGGCTCGGGGAAGTCGACGCTGATGAACATAGTTGGCTGTCTCGACAGCGCAACGGATGGCAAGTACGTTCTCAATGGACGCGACGTCAGCCATATGTCCGACAATGAGCTCGCGGCCATTCGCAACAAGGAGGTCGGCTTTGTTTTTCAGACGTTCAACCTCCTGCCGCGAGTCAACTGTTTGCAGAACGTAGAACTGCCGCTGATCTATTCGGGGATGCGCAGGTCCGTGAGACGGGAGCAGGCGCGCACAGCCCTCGTCAACGTTGGCCTAGAGGATCGCATCGACCACAAGCCTAATGAGCTTTCGGGAGGTCAGCGGCAGCGTGTGGCGGTAGCGCGTGCGCTCGTAAACAACCCGTCACTTGTTCTGGCGGACGAGCCGACCGGCAATCTGGACACGCGCACCGGTGCGGAAATTATGGATCTCTTCGAGGAGCTGTACGAGAGGGGCAACACGATACTGGTCGTGACACACGAGGAGACTGTCGCTCGCCATGCCCGCCGCATCGTTCGCTTTCTGGATGGGCGCATCGAATCGGATGAGAGAGTGGGCGATCAGATGACTGCGCGGTAATGCGTTGCTCGTTCTTGTTGAGGACGTGAATCCAGCGTGGAGTTAGTCGAGGCTGCAGGACACGCGCTCGATGCGACGGCGAAATGTCACTGCTCCCTCCGCCTTGCGTACGGCGATCGCGTCGAAGGGGAGTGTCAGCGCCATTGTAGTAAGGCAGTTGCTGGCTGGCTCAGATAACACGTACGAGGCAACGATGACCGAGTCGGAGATGTCGACTCCGTCAAACTGCACCTCGTAGCCGCCGGAAGTCTGCGGCAGCGCCGCGACAAACACCATGGACTGTGAAAAGTCGACCTCGGCGAACGGCGCACGGGGGCGCAGCGACTGCCGTAGTTCTGCCCAAGCGGACGAGTCGCGGAGAACGACTTCGGTGGTGTCAGTCAGGGCGCCGCTTTGCCCACGCCCGATCGATTCGAAATAAAGGGCATCCCACTCCTGCGGGGCGGCGTCGCGGTCTGCGGGCCGGCAGCCGTAGGCCAGGGTCAGCGACAAAAGGATTGTTGCAGCGTGCTTCGGGACCATGCCGTGCATACCGGCGGTACTGATTGAAGATTCCATTTGTCGCGACGTTTCGGAAGGTGGGACGGAACAAGAAAAAAACGGGGGCATTCTACAACGTCTGCACGCAATTTTCGATATCGGAAATACTCATGGCGATCAAGACGCTGGACATGGATGCTCTGGCCGCACAGACCGGCAATATTTTCGAGGCGGTGGCGATTGCTGCGAAGCGCTCGCGCCAGGTAGCATCCAAGACGAAGCAAGAGCTCGATCACAAGCTCGCGTACTTTGAAGGGTTTGAGCCGGAACTGGAGGACCCCCGCTTCCAGGAAGAACAGAAGAAGATCTCGCTGGAGTTCGAAGTCGGCCCCGAGCCTACCGAGGTCGCGATCCAGGAGATGCTGGAAGGTGACGTCTATTACCGAGACTCGTCGGAAGGCCCTGAGGAGAATGAGGAGCTCCTGTAGTCTCTTCAGCGAGCCGATCGATTCCGGGCAGGTGCGCGTTTGCGTGCCTGCCCTTTTTGTTCAGACTATCCGCTAGCCCGATAGCGCCGATGTCCGCTCGGCTTTGTGCGTTGCCACTCGTGTGCCTATTGGTGGGCATGTACACCGATGTCCGCGGACAGGAACCGATGGCGCTCACTCGGATCACGAGTCCGGTCCGGGTCGACGGCGTCCCGGACGAGCCAGGCTGGTCAGCCGTGCCGCCGCTGCCGGTGGTCATGTATCAGCCCGTCCATCGCGGGAAAATGACGGAGCGCACCGTCATCCGCGTCGGCTACGACGACCACTATCTCTATGTCGCGGGAGAGCTGTACGACTCCGTGCCATCGGGCATACGTGGCAACACCATGTACCGCGATCAGTACAGCGGCGACGACACCTTCGCCATTATCCTCGATGCGTTCAACGACAACGAGAATGCACTGTGGTTCTTCACGACTCCTAACGGCGTACGTGTCGATCTCGCAGTGACTAACGATGCAAGCGGCGGCTTCGAATCCGCCAACATCAGCTGGAACACGTACTGGGACGCGGCCACTTCGATAACGGACGAGGGCTGGTTCGCCGAACTTCGAATTCCGTTCTCGAGCCTGGGATTTCAAACAGACGGTTCGTCGGTCGAGATGGGAATGACGGCCTACCGGTACATTGCGCGTACGAATGAGCGACACATCTTCCCCGATATCCCTCCGAACTGGTCGACGGGTTTTGCGAAGGCGTCACAGACTCGAAAGGTCTCGCTGACGGGTGTCACGTCTTCAAAGCCTCTGTACGTGACGCCGTACGTGTTGGGAGGGTACGGACGGTTTTCTGAGCTTAACGCCTCGGAGACCCGTTATGTATTCGACGACACGCCAGAGCGCGAGGTCGGCCTCGACGTCAAGTACAACCTGACGAGCAACCTGACGGTCGACATGACCGTCAACACGGACTTTGCACAGGTCGAGGCGGACAACCAGGAAGTGAACCTAACGAGGTTCTCACTTTTCTTTCCCGAGAAGCGACAGTTTTTTCAGGAGCGTGCGGGCATCTTTAACTACGACTTGGGCGGACCGAACCGCGTGTTCCACAGTCGCCGGATCGGCCTCGACGAAGACGGAGCGGAGGTTCGGATCTACGGCGGCGCGAGGCTGGTGGGAAGAGTCGGACAGTGGGATGTCGGTCTGATCAACATGCAGACCGAGAAGAAGGGCGGCGGGCCGTCCGAGAATTTTGGCGTGCTGCGCCTGCGTAGACGCGTTCTGAACCCGCACTCCTATGTGGGCACGATCGCCACGAGTCGCCTCGGCGCCGATGGCACTTACAACGTCGCATATGGCGTTGACGGAACGTTTCGTGTCACGGGCGACGAGTACGTGCTCGTACAGATGGTTCAAACGGTAGATGATGCCGTGCTGGATGCGTCCGGTTATGATCCGCTTGAAGTCGGCGTCTTGCGAACCCAGTGGGAACGGCGGACGACGCGCGGACTTGCGTACACTATGACACTGTCGCGAGTTGGCGGCAGCTATCGGCCGGACGTGGGCTTCGCCGAACGGACGGATTACTGGCGGCCCGCCGGGCGGGTGGCGTACGGCTGGTTTCCCGGCGATGCCTCACCGTTCAGACATGTGACGTCGGAAGTGTCTGGAGCTTTGTTCTTTCGACTGGCGGATGGCTCGGTTGAATCGGCGGAGGCGGAACACGAGTGGAATGTCGAATTCAAGTCGGGCGTGCAGATGGAGGCGGAAGTCGAACTAGCCGTTGAGGATCTCGTGGAGCCATTGGAGTTGTCGGATGACGCGGTCGTGCCGCCGGGTCGATACTCTTTTGCCGCCGCATCGGCCGGCTACACGGCACGCGACGGTGCCCTGTTTCGTCCGGCATTACGTCTGACCGCCGGCCGGTTCTTCGACGGAAACGCGGTGAGTCTGTCGTTGTCACCAACCTGGAACGTCTCACGCCATCTCGAGCTGGGCGGCCAGCTGGAAGCGGTCAGAATCCGTTTTCCGTCTCGCGATCAGAAGTTTGACTTCGTAGTCGGCCGGTTGCGAACTCAGGTTGCCTTCGATACCAGAGCCTCGATCAGTGCCTTCGTACAGTACAACAGTGCGGCCGATATCGTGTCTGCCAATCTCAGAATGCGATACAACTTCCGGGAAGGGCGCGACCTTTGGATCGTATACAACGAAGGCATCAACACCGACCGACAAGGGAGTGACCCCATGCTCCCGGTCACGGATTCGCGGACGCTGCTGCTGAAGTACACCCACACGTTCGATCTGTAGTCGCTGATGCCGATGTCATCACGTCGATATCTGGTATTGGCCGCCTCCATCGTGTTCGCCTCGGCTTGTATTGACCGAACCGTCCCTCCAATTGAGTCACCGCGGGACTTGATTGTAGCGATGCGTTCTGCATACGACGGCCGCTGGTATGAGACGCTGACGTTCACGCAGGAGACCATACAGTATCGAGGAGCTGACGCCGATACGTCTATCTGGTACGAAGCGCTGAAGTTGCCGGGGCGTCTTCGAATCGACATCGCCCCGACCGACTCCGGAAACGGATTGCTGTTCGCGGATGACCACCGGTACGTTTTTCGATCAGGGCAACTCGTTTTTGATAGGCAGGAGATTCATCCACTTCTTCTACTCGGCTTCGACGTGTATCTAAGCCACGTTGACTCGACGATCGCAAGGCTGGACTCGCTCGGTATCGACATGGGTGTGATGACGGAAGATGTCTGGGGCGGTCGCGATGCATATGTAGTGGGCGACACCTCGGCTGATGCGAACTCGGGCCGATTCTGGATCGATCGTGAGCGGCTTCTCTTTCTGAGGCTGGTCCAACCTGTTTCCCCAGGCGGCGAAACCCTCGATATCCGGTTCTCCGACTACGAGCCGGCCGGTGGCGGGTGGATCGCTCCCACGGTGGAATTCTATCGAGACACCACTCTATTCCTGCTGGAACGATACAGGGATATCCGGACGAACCGCGCCCTGAAGGACGAATTGTTCGACCCGGCCGCGTGGGGAGCGGCCACTCATTGGCTGTCAACTGACACCTCTGCCGCCGATGACGCAGGAGAGTGAATGGCGCGAAGTCACGATCCCGATTCCCGAACTCGTCCGGCGGATCGGGTGGTGGCTTGCCGGATGCGGCGTTCTTGTCGGGTTGCCCTATGTAGTGCTCTACGGCTGGCCAGAGGCCCTAACCGGACCGTTCACGTTTGAGGGCCTCGGCCGCGTGTCGTTCGGTCTTGTGATGGTGATGGTCGCTTACATCGTGTCCGTGCCCATTCACGAGGGGCTGCACGC
>JBFHWK010000064.1:0-13685 GCA_041589075.1 Rhodothermales bacterium | reverse complement strand
TGGGTGCTTCTACGCGATCGCACTGCAGGCACGGAGCTCTTCGTGTACAACACCCACTTCGATCACGTGGGAGAAGAAGCTCGACGCGAGTCGGCGCGGCTGATAAGAGACAGCTTACGCACCCGGCGCGGCGGTCATCCGGCCGTGGTTCTCGGCGACTTCAACGCGACACCGGACTCGGAAGTGTATCGAACCATGATGGATTCGACTGATACTGGCGCGGCGCTCTACGATGTGCGTGATCGCAGTCCGCTTGTCTATGGTCCGACATACACATTTGAGGGGTTTGAGGTCGGATCGGCCGAGCCGGTTCGGATCGATTACATCTTCGTGACGCCAGGTGTGGAGGTGCGGCGGACCGGGGTGCTATCAGATCAGATTGGCGGGCGATATCCGTCGGATCATCTTCCGGTACTCGCGGAGGTTGTATTGTCGGAGAGGCCATAATGCGGGAAGCCCGACCGTATGGCCGGGCTTCCCATGACTGGAACAGTTACTGGCGCTCTCTTCGATACAGATCGGCAAGCGCAGCACGAGCCATCTTTCGAATCCTCTCCGAGTCTTGGCGGCGGGCGATACGAAAAGCCTTCTTCAGGGAGTCCGTATCTCCGATCGCATGAAGTCCCGCAAGTGCGAGCATCCGGTACCTTGTGTCCGAATGATTCGAATAAATGTTGAGCAGCCGCGGTGCCGCTTCGTTGAGGTTGACACGAGCCTTATGGTTCGTTGCGAAGAAGATGATATTCTGCAGCGACCGCTCGTCGACCTCGTGGGCGGGAACGTCGACCATCAGCGTTAGCTGACGGCCGAGCGCGTTCCACCACGCGTTCGTTCGGTCCAGATAACTGTCCTGAATGTACTGATTGACCAGCGGTACCTCTGGTGTTACGGGCACTTGCGCCCGGGCTACCACGGGTCCGAGGACAATCGCGAACAGGAGAAGTAACTTATTCATGATTACTCACCTCTATATGCAGCGGGAGGGTCTGACCTCACCGCGTTGTTGTTGTGGGTTTACAGCCGATCGACCGTGGGAGTCCATCGACGCGTACGAGGCCCATCTTAAGGAAAGCGTTAGATCGAGTTTCATTTGGAAGCGATTCCAGGCGATACATTTAAATTATGGAAGGGCTTTCCTAACATTTTCTTAATATTTGAGGCACTCTATGGGCGTCTCCCTGGTCGGCAACGATCCTGCGTGCCCGCACCGTTATCTTGTCACCCGATACAGTTGACGGAAAATGCTGAGATTGACGAGAACGTCAGGAGAAACAGGTAGCCGTATTGGCCGGCTCGCGATACTGATCGTCGTCGTGTTGTTCGCGGCATGTGCCGACGAGTCATCGACGCCGCGTGAAGCGAGGATTCGCGCACTCATCGACAACTTCGAGGACCTTGCCGAGAAGGGAGAGGTTCGGGCACTCAGTGATCTCATCTCCGAGGAATACGCGGACGCACGAGGCAACAAGAAAGCGTCGCTGCAACTTTTGCTGACCCACTACATCGGGCGGCACCGGTCCATCCATCTCCTCACGCGGACCGCACGCGTGGACCTGCAGGACTCCACGCATGCCGACGTGCTCGTGTTTGTGGCAATGGCGGGGCGCCCGATCTCATCCGTCAGGGACCTGGGTGCGGTGCGCGCCGACCTCTATCACTTCAACGTCGCCGTAGCGGAAGAGGACGGCGAGTGGCGTGTGGTAGGTGCGCGGTGGGAGCGGGGTTGGGATGCCGACGTGCCCGATGTGGCCCGTCCGACTCAATAGATCGTCTGCGCGTAGTAACTCAGCCTTTTGCGGCGCCCCCTTATCTTCACCCTGCACTTTCACCAGGCCCGTTCCCCATGTCAAGTCCTGTTCGCGTTACCGTCTGGAACGAATTTGTCCACGAGCGTGAGAACGATAGCGTCCGAAGAATCTACCCCGACGGAATACACGCCGCGATCGCGGTAGGAATGTCCAACGTGTCGTCGTTGACAACCCGTACGGCCGTGCTCGAGGAGCCGGAACACGGATTGTCGGAGGCGGTCCTGAACGAGACCGACGTGCTCGTGTGGTGGGGGCACAAGGCTCACGACCGGGTTGCTGACGTCGTGGTTTCGCGCGTGCATCAAGCGGTGCTTTCCGGGATGGGTCTTGTCGTGTTGCACTCCGGCCACTTCTCGAAGATTTTTCGCGCCGTCATGGGGACGAACTGCTCGCTCCGCTGGCGCGAGGCGGATGAGAAGGAACGTCTCTGGAATCTGGCTCCCGGCCATCCGATACTGGCCGGCATTCCCGACTTCATCGAACTGGAACGCGAAGAGATGTACGGGGAGCGGTTCGACGTTCCGGAGCCGGACGAAGTGCTGATGATCTCGTGGTTCCAAGGTGGCGATGTGTTCCGATCACTCTGCACCTGGAGGCGTGGACATGGCCGCGTTGTGTACTTCCGGCCCGGCCACGAAACGTACCCGACCTACCACAACCAACACATCGTACGGGTCATTGCCAACGCGTGCGAATGGGCGCGGGCACGTGTTCGTCGCGACACCAGCGACGCGCCGAATGTGCCTGCACTGGAGTCACTGCCGGCAGCTGGCACAAGGTAATTGCCCGGCTTCGCCGCCGGCTGCCCCCTGTGGTCCCCCTCGAACTGCTGGCCGTGCACTCGCAGCCGCTCCGGCGAGGGGGGGACGGTACACAGTTTGATTTCCCCCTCCTCTCAGAGCAGGGGGTCAGGGGGAGGAAAACAACTTCATCCCGGGCACGACGTCATAGCGGCCACAGAACCGGAATCCATTCGTCGTGTGGAGATCACCTCACCTCACATGGATTCCCGCGTGCGCGGGAATGACCAGGTAGCACCACGGAGTCGGTTAGCAAACCGTCATCCCGGACTTGATCCGGGATCCATTCGTCGGGGAGATCACCTCACCTCACATGGATTCCCGCTTTCGCGGGAATGACCAGGTAGCACCACGGAGTCGGTTAGCAAACCGTCATCCCGGACTTGATCCGGGATCCATTCGTCGTGTGAGATACCCTCCACCCCACATGGATTCCCGCTTTCGCGGGAATGACCAGGTAGCACCGTGGAGTCGGTTAGCAAACCGTCATCCCGGCCCAGAACCGGGATCCATTCGTCGGGGAGATCACTTCACATCACATGGATTCCCGCGTGCGCGGGAATGACCAGGTAGCACCACGGAGTCGGTTAGCAAACCGTCATCCCGGCCCAGAACCGGGATCCATTCGTCGGGGAGATCACCTCACCCCACATGGATTCCCGCGTGCGCGGGAATGACCAGGTAGCACCACGGAGTCGGTTAGCAAACCGTCATCCCGGACTTGATCCGGGATCCATTCGTCGTGTGAGATACCCTCACCCCACATTGGATTCCCGCGTGCGGTCAGGGGGGAGGAGGCAAACGGGCCGTTTAACCCCGAAGAACCCGACACCGGACTTCTTCACGCGTTGGTGTCCCGCGTTCCGATTATGCCTCGCACTATGATTCGTCCCGACAAAAAGAACTGTCGTGGAGGCAGAAAATGGAACTCAACCTGGTCGCCGGCTGGATCGGCCTAATGCTCGGCGTTGTTGCCGGTGCCGTTATCGGCCTGTTCTTCCATCGTGAAGATTGGCTCGGCGGTTACGATGCGTTTCCGCGAAGGATGGTGCGTCTTGGACACATCTCCTTTATCGGCCTGGGCATTCTGAACCTGCTGTTCGGTTTTACGATCGCTCTCGTGGAGGTGGGTCAGCCGATAGTGGGCTGGGGCTCGGTTGCTATGGTGGGAGGTGCGATCACCATGCCGTTGTGCTGCTTTTTGACGGCGTGGAAGAAAGGTTTCCGCCACCTATTTCCGGTTCCGGTCCTTCTAGTCTCCGCGGCAATCGTACTCCTGCTGACAAGCTGGCAATGGTGATCACTATGCGTATCGGATTTGTGGCGATGAGCGGCCTTCGGCTTTGTAAACCCGAACTACTGGAACTCGGTTTTTCGTTTCCCAGTGTCGCGCGCCGCGCTCGTGAAATCGAAGCCCTGCCGACCCTCGGACTGCTGACGCTGGCAGGCATGACACCGGATCACATCGAGGTGGAATACCTCGAAGTCCGTGATGTAGATGTGGACGATTTGCCGGCGCGCTTCGATGCCGTCGCGATATCTACCCTGACAGCGACCAGCAAGGAGGCGTACCGTCTGGCGGACCGGTTTCGATCCATTGGGACGAAGGTAATCCTGGGTGGGCTGCATGCGACGCTGCAGCCCGACGAAGCCGCCAGGCACGTTGACTGCGTCGCCGCCGGGGAAGGCGAAGTCATCTGGCCTGAAATCGTCAGGGACCTGGAGCGCGGTGCGCTCAAACAGCGCTACGATGCGCGTCCGGCGGGACCTTTCGATCTCGAACAGTCACCGATGCCCCGCTTCGAGCTGCTGGATCCCGAACGATATCCGCGTTTCGGTGTGCAAACGCAGCGCGGGTGCCCATGGTCGTGCGACTTCTGTGCGTCGTCGATTCGGCTCTCGCCACGATTCAGGGTGAAACCGGTCGATCGGGTTATCGCCGAGATCCGGAAGCTCAAGGATCTCTATCGAAAACCGTTCATCGAGCTGGCCGACGACAACACGTTCGTCAATCGTAAGCATGCGCGTGTGCTGATGAGCGCCCTGGCCGGTGAGAACGTTCGCTGGTTTTCGGAGACCGACTTGAGTATCGCGGACGATCCCGAGCTGCTCGGTCTCATGCGAGATGCGGGTTGTGCTCAGGTGCTGATCGGTTTCGAAAGCCCATCGTACACAGCCCTCGACGGCGTCGAGCAGAATGCAAACTGGAAAGCGCAGAGGGTAGAGCGCTATCTGGAGTCCGTTGAGAAAATACAGCGACACGGGATCACCGTGAACGGCTGTTTCATCATCGGTATGGACGGCACGGGCCGCGAGACATTTAGTGACGTTGCTCGCTTCGTCAAGGAAAGCGGTCTGTTCGACGTGCAGATAACATATCTCACCCCGTTTCCCGGCACACCGTTGTATGATCGGCTGCTCGCCGAAGGTCGGATACTCGATCCATCCGCCACGGAGAGGTGCACGCTGTTCGACGTAAACTTCCAGCCGCAGAACATGACGGTCGAGGAACTGGAGACGGGCTTTGTACGACTGGCCGGGCTTTTATACAGTCGTGAGTTCGTTGACGGTCGGACCCGGCGATTCAAGCAGCATCTGCGGCGGCGCGTCTTCGAACGTGGCCGGCCCGCTTGTGACCGCGCTGCCAGAGGTGCGGCAGCTACGGCGAGGGGCAGAGCGGAAACCTCGGGTTGAGGTTAATGATGATATCGCCGCCCCGGGGTTGTGTGATCGGACAATCGGTGGTGAGGCCGGTAACTTCGACGCGAACATCTCCGGCTTCCGCAAGATCGAGAAGCTCTTCCTCACCACGGATCGGGTCGAGGAATAAATCCCGAACGCGATCCGCGCCAGCGTCGGCACCCATTCCGACCAGAGTCACGCCCTGCTGCGGCGTAGCGATCAGATTCAGGCTGCCGCTGTAGACGAGCCACATTTCCCACACACGTCCATCGCCCGCAAAGACATTGTTCTGCAGGCGGAACGGATTGTAGAGTCCCTGTGGATCGAACGGGTTGGGTGCGCCACCCTGGACGGACGGCACGGACGGAAACACATATACGGGGACGGCGGCCTTCTCGAGAGGCGGCTCGTGTTCGTAGGGTCCCAAGTCGATATACGTGGACAGGCACGTATCGCCGTGCATGAAGCAGGTACCGAGAACTCGGACGTCGACCGCCGTTGAGTCGGTCAGTCCGCCGCCGATGAGCGAGTAGTCGTTACCGCAAGCAGCCAGAAAGAAAACGGTTAGAGCGGCGGCCGCGAGGCGCGGCACGTAGCCTTTTGGAGTCATGGACGCAGTTCAGGAGATATCCCCGGGAAGACGACAATTACGCATCTGCAATCGTGAAATTCTGTAGGAGAGGACATTGCATCGTTTGTAGGGCGAAGGATAGGGCAAAGAGTTATGCACAGGGCGTTTTGGACAGGAACCGCAGCCCATCTTGATGCTATGATAACGCGATTTCAAGCAGAACCATGGAGGATCTACGTGGAAGACGTGCTTAAGCAGCGGTCGAAGGTTGAAGTCGAGCTGCAGGAACTGAAGAGACAGTTTTTGGACAAGGCGCGAACTGCCCGGAGTTTCCGGGTCCAGGTAGAGAGCATGGAAAGTCTGGCCGCCCTCTCGCGTGGCCGGCACGTCGAACTCATGGAGCTTCGCAAGCGCATCGAAGAGAACGAAGCGGACCTGCGGGAAATCCAGCGTATCACTGCAGAGCGCAAGGCCGAGTACGACCGGCTCGGAAAACTCATTCGTAAGCGGCGCAACGAGAAGCTGCAAGTCAATCGTTGACGGGCGGCTCCCGGCAACTTCTTTTCGGCGCACTGCACATCCGGCGCAATCTACCGTGCGCCGCCGCAGTCTACATGGATTAGTGGCCGTCAGAGATTAGCGTTAGACCGACACGTTGCCCATTGACGGGACGTCCTGTACATTCGGACGTCCGTTTTCTTTAGGTCAACGTTTTGGTGAGTCGGTATGAAACGCATCCCATTAATTGCAGGAGCCGTGTGTCTGTGTGCGGCATTCTTCGCCACGGCCGCTTCCGCTCAGGACTGGTCGCCGCAGCAGAAAGAAGTGTGGGCTAGAGTTCAGGAGTGCACTGGTTTCTTCGTTGCCAAGAACTTCGATGCTGTGTCGGGCTGTGTCCACAATAGGTTTAGTGGATGGTTGTACGGCGAGCCTGTGCCCCGAACAAAGACGTACTTCAACAGTGTTGCGCGATACATGATGGAGAACTCGTCGGTGGCCACATACGATATGCGACCGGTCAGCATTCTTGTTGTCGATGACATGGCAGTAGTGCACTACTACTTGTTTATGGTGTTCGATGGCAGTCCGGAAGTCTCGCAGGACAGGTGGACTGACGTCCTGGTCAAAGAGGGTGGGGTGTGGCGATGGATTGCCGACCACGGAGGAACGCTGCCGTCGAAGAACTGACTGGGGACACGCTATCGCCCGATAGTAGATGAGCCGTCGGCCTTGTGGGCCGGCGGGCTTGCTTTTTCGCTACGAGCACTGCCGGTCACCGACGCGCAAGCATCTCCGAGAGCACGGGCGCGACCTTATCGAACTCGGTCGACTTGTCGAAAAAATAACTGGCTCCCGCCTCCAGACAGGCGCGCCGGTACAGGGCGTGGGCGTGATTGGTGAGGATGATGACGGTGATCGACGGGTGCTTCGCCCGGATCCGGCGCAGGACCTCCATACCGTTGCCGTCGGGGAGCTTGAGGTCGAGGACCAAAACGTCGGGCTTCAGGTTGGCGGCCAGGTCTACGACGCTAGACGCGTCGTACGCTTCTCCCGCGATACGCACGCCTTGAAGCCGGCGCAGGATACCCACGAGGCGATCTCTGACAGCCTGACCGTCGTCACACACGACGACCGTCAACTCTTGATTTGCGGCCGACTCTTGCGATTCCTGTTTTCGCGTCGACGGGCCTGCCCCGGTTGGTGTGCCGGACGCATGGCGCTGCTTGTCAACAATGCTTTCGGTCAACGCGTCTGCCAATCTCACTCCAGCGTATTCGACGTTTCCGCTATTCGAGTTTGCCGCATCCCTGCTTCCATCGAAAGAGGTTTTTCCGCCGGCTGCCTATGGACGCCGGTTCTGTCCAACCGCTAGGCTGAAGTCTAGATCGTAAGGCCGGCCCGCTAGCTATGTAGTCCTATGAAAACGCTTTCTGTAGGATAAATCCTGCGGGGCGGCTGATGGGGTGTGCGTGCGGTGGCCGTTCGACTTATTTTCTGCGGGGAGCATCAGGGCGTATCGGAGGCTGCGTCACTCGTGAGTTCGCAATCAAGACCCGGTATCGAGGGGCAAAACGAGAACGGTCGTTCGACGGCCCGAGCGGGGTCATTGGTTCGTTTGCTGCGCGATATCGCCATCGCGGCCAACGAAGCGCGATCGGTCGATGAGGCGTTTGCGTTCGCCCTCGGAGTCATCTGCGAGTTCAGTGGATGGAAGGTCGGACACGCGTTTGTGAAAGGCTTTCAGGATGATGAGCATAAGGTGCGAGTGGTCCTCGGACCGGTCGAGGACCCGTTTTCGGCGATACGCCGCGCAACGGTCGAGGGCGGCTTCGATCCGCTGACGGGCCTGCCGGGCCGCGTTTTTGCATCGGGACAGGCGGAATGGATCGCGGACGTTAGGGCGGATCCACGGTTTATCCGGAATACGCTCGCCGGCCAGCTCGAGGTGGGCGCGGGCATCGCGTTTCCCGTCCTTGTCGAAAGCGACGTGGTCGCGGTGATGGAGTTCTTTGCGGCCGGTGCCGAGTCGCCCGACGACGGCCTGCTCGAAACGATGGTGGCGGTGGGCACGCAGCTTGGTCGCGTCGTCGAACGCAACCGCGTTCGGCAGATGATTATGGATCGCGATCGCAAGCTCGTCGCCGCACAGCGCATCGCGGGTCTTGGCTACTGGGAGTGGAGTCCTATCACCGGCAAGCTGCACTGGACGGACGAGCTTTACAGGTTGTACGGCCTGAATCCGGGCGAACACATCGACTACGAGGAGTACATCGCGCGTATTCACGAAGACGATCGCGAACTCGTCACCGGTACAGTCGGCCGTGCGATGCAAGAGCACGATCCGTTCTTTATGGTTCATCGGATCGTGACGCCGACCGGGGAAGTGCGCTATATCCAGGGTGACGGCACGGTCGACACCGATGGAAACGGCAATGTGATTCGAATGTCGGGCACGGCTCTGGACGTGACGCGGATCATGACGGCCGAGCTTGAATTGCGCGCGAGCGAAGAACGCTATCGCCTTCTCGCGGAAAACGCGACGGACATGGTTGTGCGCTCGTCGACCGATGGCGTGTTCATCTATGTTTCGCCGTCTTCCGAATCCGTGGTCGGCTACGGCTCGGACGAGTTGGTCGGCAAGCCGGTCTACGACTTTGTACATCCGGACGATCTCGACGCAGTCCGCAGGATGTATCGCGAGGTGCTCGACGCAACCGCGGTCCAGACTATCGCCTATCGGTTTAGTCGCAAGTCTGGCGGATATGTCTGGGTTGAATCGACACTCCGCTCAGTTTCGGGTGATGGTGAAGCGGTGGCCGAGATTGTATCGTCGACACGTGACATCACGGAGAGGCGCACGGCGGAAGCGCGGCTTCGTCACTTCGAAGAACGCACGAAGGCGCTCACTGAGAGTGCGGTTGAGGCAATTGTGATGATCGACGATTCGGGCACCGTCGTGGGTTGGAACGAAAGCGCCACGCGTATCTTCGGCTATGAACGCGACGAAGTGATGGGCGGCCCGCTCTCGCCCATCATGCCCGAACGGTACCGAGAGGCGCACCGGAAGGCCCTGCAGCGCGTCCTTGTTACGTTTGAGAGCCGGCTCATCGGACGCACGATAGAGCTGGAGGGGAGGCGCAAGTCCGGTGAAGAGTTTCCGGTCGAACTCTCGCTCTCCATGTGGGAGGCTGACGGAACCCGATATTTCGGAGGGATCATCCGGGACATCTCGGTGCGCAAGCAGGTCGAGGAGGAGCTGGTACAGAAGACGCAGCAGCTCCGGTTGCTCGCGGCACGAATACAGAAGGTTCGCGAAGAAGAGCGGACACGACTTTCACGTGAGGTGCACGACGTGCTCGGTCAGGCGCTAACGGGACTACGCATGGATGTAGCGATGCTCGAGCGCGGCGGCATGAATGGCGAGGTGGCACAGGAGCGGCTCGACATCATGAAGAACGCTATCGACGAGACCGTGCGTATTGTGCGGCGCATCTCGTCGGATCTTCGGCCCGGCGTTCTGGACGACTTGGGAATCGAGGCGGCACTCGAGTGGGAGGTACAGAAGTTCGAGGGCCGGACAGGGATCGCGTGCACGTTCGTTGACCATACGGACGGAGTCACACTTGACGAGGGTCGGTCGACCGCTGCCTTCCGCGTATTCCAGGAGCTTCTCACCAATGTGGCACGTCACGCCAAGGCAGGCACCGTCGAGGTGCAGATTCGTTCGGACGACAGCCGTTTTGTGATCGAAGTTCAGGACGATGGGGTGGGAATCGACCAGGAGCGCGCAAAACGAGGGCTGTCTCTCGGAATACTTGGAATGCGTGAAAGACTTGCGCCGTGGGGTGGTGAGGTCGAGTTTAGAGGTTCGCCGGGTGCGGGCACGCGTGTCACGGTGTCCCTGCCCATCTCGAACGGATCAATCGAAAACCGATGATCAAGATCCTCGTCGCTGACGATCACGCAGTTGTCAGGAAGGGCCTTGTGCAGATCATCTCCGATGCCATGGGGATGGAGGTTGCCGCGGAAGCCTCGACCGGTGGCGAGGTCATCGATCATCTGAGAAGCGACCGTTTCGACGCTGTCGTTCTCGACCTGAACATGCCTGATCGAAACGGTCTGGAGACGCTACAGCAAATCCGGGCGGAGTTCGAGAACGTTCCGGTGCTGGTTCTCAGTATGTACGGCGAGGAGCAGTACGCCGTGCGCGTGTTGCGGGCGGGTGCCTCTGGATACCTCACGAAGGAGAGTGCGCCGGATCAGCTTGTGCACGCCATTCGCCGCGTGTCCAGAGGCGGGCGCTATGTCAGTCCGACTGCCACCGATGTTCTTGTCAAATTGCTCGACGGCGATGCTACCGCGCAACCCCACGAAACACTCTCCGACCGCGAGTTTCAGGTGATGGTGCAGCTCGCGGAGGGCAAGTCCGTTTCCGAGATCGCCGATTCTCTCTCGTTGAGTGTCAAGACGGTAAGCACGTACCGGTCTCGCGTCCTCACCAAGATGCAGATGAGTTCTAACGCGGAGCTTGCCCGTTACGCGCTGGAGAACGAGCTGATCGTCTGATGAGGTGAACACGTGGCGGGCGGTGGGGAGTCTTGCGCCGCTACAGCTCGGGCGTCAGCGAGATTGTCGGATAGTTGCTGCGAACGAGATCGGTGAGCTGTCCAACGTATCGATCGCGACGTGTGTGCTGCTCTTCGGTGAAGCACATCGTGCGGGCGTACGCGATGTCCTCGGCGGCAAATCGGGTCAGCAGTGATTGCGCGGCTGCATCCTGTGTCATCTCCGGAAATCGCCCAATGAAATCGTCGAAGATGGTAAACCGAAGCGGACAGCCGGTCCAGAAATTGTTGTAGCGGACTACGATTTCTGGCCGGACGATCTGGCGGATGTACTCGTTGATCGAGAGTGCGTCGGTACTGGAGGCTGCAAACTGTTCGTGTAGGGTCAGCACCTCTCTCAAAGCATTCTCGCGGCTGCCGGCCGGAATTCGCGACAGTAGTCTGTATCGCTCCAGAACCTTGTTCATATACGTGAGAGCGTCGCGACTCATATCGGAGATCTTGAAGCGAATGCGCCAGGGCACGTACGACGGCTGGGGGACGCCGTTGACGGTGGCCGGGTGGAAGGTGAGGCCGGCGGCGTACGCCTGTGCGGCGTCGTCGAGGTCGGCATAGCCGGACGACTTCGAGAGCCGTACGCGGTCGACTGTTCCGCGCTCAGTGATGAACAGCTTCAGTTGGACCGTGCCCTCGTGGCCCAGCCGCTGCGCACTCATCGGATAACGCAGGTTACCGGCCTCTTTGAGTGCCGGAAGGGTGGTTTTATCGGGACGGCTGCCGGCGCACGAAGCCAGCGCGAATGTGGCCGCGAGAACAAGGCCGCCGGCGGCCAATAAGGACCTGGCCAACGCGCACGGCACAGAGTACCATATGGGTCGACGAAAATTCGTTTCTCCATACCGGAACGTGCGTACCATTACAACGTCGGATTCGTCCGATCGTTGCGACTCGACGCCTGTCGCGGCAGGGCTTCGACCACTGCGTCGCAGGTAGTGTAGCCTGTATAGGGACTTCCGGTCGCTTCTTTACAACCGGAATTCCATTTTTCTGACGACTTTAGAGCAGGTTTTGTTATGACACTTCGACGTCACCACCTGGTGTTGCTAATTGGAGCGGTTGTTTTTGCGGCCGGCTGCGCTTCGAGTGCCGACATGACGTCGGCGGATCATGCGGGAGGCTCGCCCCCGCTGATGTCGGCGGCGGTTGCGCCGCAGGCGGCGGCGCCCGTCCGCATGACGCCCATCTTCGAGACCAATCAGCTTCGGGCCCACATGGCGTTCCTCGCTGACGATGCTCTCGAGGGCAGGGAGGCCGGCACGCGAGGCTACGACCTCGCGGCCAAGTACGTCGCGTCCAATTTTGAGCGTCTCGGTCTGGAGGCCGCCGGTGACAGCGGGAGTTATCTACAGGAGGTCACGTTTCAAGAGACCTCACTCACCGCCGACGCCGTTAGCATGAAGTTCGGCGAACACGAGCTGACGTTGGGCGAGGACTTCGTGGTGTTTGCCGATCCGCTGCGGGAGGAAAGCAGCGTGAGCGGCCCGGCGATCTTTGTCGGCTTCGGTCTCGACGCGCCGTCGTTCGGACTCAACGATTACGAAGGCGTTGACGTCAACGGGAAGATCGCGGTGGTATTGTATGGCGGGATGACGGACCTGCCTTCGGAAGAGCGATCCTACATCACGTCGCGCTCGACAGTGATGCGGACTGCCGCGGAGAAGGGTGCGACGGCCGTGCTCTTTATCAGTTCGCACGATTTTGAAAACAGATTTCCGTTCACGCGACTCGCGCGCTTCGTAGGAAGAAGGAGTACGACGTGGGTTGATCCGAACGGAAACGCTTCGGCCAGTACGTCGGGGCTGAAGGCGGCCGGATGGCTGAGCCATGCGGCGGCGGCGAGGCTACTCGAGGGTTCAGGGACGGATCTCGAATCCTTACTGCAGGAATCAGAGGCCGCTGCACCTTCCGCTCTCGAACTTAACGTGCCCGTGGAGATTCGCACCACCTCGACGCGGAAGCGTTTCACAAGCCCGAACGTGGCGGCGCTGCTGCGCGGTTCCGATACCAGGTTGAACAACGAGGTCGTCGTTCTTTCGGCACACCTCGATCACGAGGGCATCGGACGACCCGTGGCAGGCGACTCCATCTACAACGGTGCCCTTGACAACTCGGCGGGTATTTCAGTGCTGATTGAAGTGGCACGCGCCTTTTCCGATTCAGGCACGCGGCCGCGCCGGTCGATTCTATTCCTCGCAGTCACCGCGGAGGAAAAAGGATTGCTGGGCTCCGAGTACTACGCGGCACATCCGTCGGTCGGAGATATGCGGCTGGTTGCAAACGTAAACCTCGACATGCCGTTGCTGCTGTATGATTTCACGGATGTAGTCGCCTTCGGCGCGGACCGTTCGAGCATCGGGAAAACCGTTGCCAGGGCCGCGGCGAGGCTCGGTCTGCAGTTGTCGCCGGATCCAATGCCCGAGCAGGGGATCTTCACGCGCTCGGACCACTACTCGTTCGTCAAGCGGGGTGTGCCCGCTGTCTTTCTGGTGACCGGCTTTGCGAACGGCGGTGACGTCGCATTCCAGAACTTCTTCGAGAACCATTACCACCGACCGTCCGACCAGATGGACTTGCCGATCGATTACCAGGCTGCCGCGAAGTTCGCACTCGTGAACTGGATGATCGCCGAGGATCTTGCCAACGACCCGGCGACGCCGTCCTGGAACGAGGGTGATTTCTTTGGTGAGCGGTTCGGCGG
>JBFHWK010000063.1:0-14010 GCA_041589075.1 Rhodothermales bacterium | reverse complement strand
GCGCGATCACGGACGACTTCACCGGCTCGACCGCGTTCGGCGTCTGGCGCGCATCGGATTCGCAGCCTTTTTCGGTCGACAGGACGAACGAACTGATTGCGGGCAACCTTTATATCAACATCCACACCGCCGCGAACACAGGCGGCGAAATACGGGGGCAGATCGGCGTGGGCGAACTCGTAGCGACGGCCATAGAGCTCGTCGATGACACTGTCCCGCAATCGTTCCGTTTGTCTCAAAACTATCCGAATCCCTTCAACCCGTCGACAGCCATCGCCTTCGACCTCACGCGATCATCAGATGTGCGGCTGGAGGTGTTTAACGCGCTGGGTCAGCTCGTGAGGACGCTTGCGAACGAGTCGCTTGCTCCCGGCTCCTATGAGGTTACGTTCAATGCAGCAAGCCTGCCCAGCGGCGTCTACACGTACAGCCTCACGGCCGAGGGTCGCTCCGAGACGAAGATGATGGTCCTCCTCAAATAGATGCGGTGACGGCGGCCGGAGCCGAAAGAAATGCAGTTCCGGCCGTCCAACCGTAACTTCCCTGCCGCGAGGCTACACAGTTATCGATGCGCGCCCCAACACATTCCATCCACAAGCCTATAGAAAAATGAAACTATTGATACTTTCGGTAATTGCCTCGTTCCTCACGTGCGTGATCGCGATGTCGGCTGTCGCCCAGAGCGAGGTCACTCTTGAACCCTCGAAGGACAACACTCTCTATGAGGATGCCCTCGGCTCCTTCAGCAACGGTGCCGGTAACCATATGTTTGCAGGTCGGACAAACGAGTCCAACAACTTCCTGAGACGCGCGCTCGTCCATTTCGACGTTTCGCAGATTCCCGCAGGATCAACGGTCAACGACGTCGAGCTCACGATGCGAATGTCCCGCGCAATCTCCGGTGCTCACACTATCGCTCTTCATCGCGTGAGTGCGGACTGGGGAGAGAGTACTTCAGATGCGCCCGGTCAGGAGGGTCAAGGCGCCGCTGCCGCCGCCGGAGATGCGACCTGGATTCATGCCTTTTCGCCGTCCTCGAATTGGCAAACTCCGGGCGGAGACTTTGAGCCGTCTCCTAGCGCCACCACGTCTGTCGCAGGGTCGGGCAACTACACCTGGACGTCTACCGCTGAACTGGTCAGTGACGTACAGCAGTGGGTAGACAATGCGTCCTCCAATTTCGGCTGGATCGTTATTGGCGCTGAGGACATTGCCACGTCGGCCAAAAGGTTCGACACGCGTGAGAGCACGTCACCTCCCCGGCTACGTATTCAATACCAGCCGCCGAACGTTGCTATCGAAGAGGACGCAGAGGTTCCTCAGCTTGTCTCCTTGCGTTCAACGTACCCGAATCCGTTCAGGCAAACCACGACCGTCGAGTACGAGCTCTCTGAGCCGAGGAACGTTACCCTCGAAGTGTATGACACCCTCGGCCGACTTGTCGGGACACTCACCGACGGCTTTCACAGCGCCGGAAAACATGTGGCTGTCTTGAGCGCAGGCGATCTTCCGGCAGGAGTGTATTTCTTCCGGCTCGAATCGGGGGACACGACTCGTTACCGGCAGGTTGTGCTGACGCGATAGTCTCTTCGCAGGATCGTTAAAACGCCCCCGGTCGTGCAACGCGGCGGGGGCGTTTTTATTTTTGTGCCGTCAAGCAGGTCGCATTATTGGAAACAACACTGCCTACTACACTCGCGCCGGAAACGATTCGTGCCGCTGCATCCTTGTTCAATCTCGAGGTGCTTCGATCCGAACGCCTACCAGGGTACGCAGATACCAATTTGCTCCTGATGTGCGAGGACGGCCGGCGGTACGTGCTGAAGATCTCACCGCCGGGTGTAGACGCTGCACTCCTTGAAGCGCAGGCGGCAATGCTGGACCACGTCGCGGCTCGGCGACCGCATCTTCACGTACCGCGTTTTGTGCGGTCCCGCGAGAAACGCCCGATTGCATCATTGAGAACCGACGACACCGACCGTCTCGTTTGCGTCGTGCCGTATCTCGACGGTTGCCTGTACGCGGACTTCCGCCCACATACGGCTAATCTCCGACGTTTGCTCGGCCGCTTTCTGGGAGAACTGGACGCCTCGCTCGTGGACTTCGACACGCCCGCCCTGCACCGGTACCTCGAGTGGGACCCGGCGCAGGCGGCGGACGCGGCAAAGGCGACGCATAACATCACCGACGACGAACGAAGACGGCAGATCGATCGCATCTTCGACAACTTCGCACGCGATGTGCAGCCACGGCTGCAAGATCTGCGACACAGCATCATCCACTGCGACGCGAACGACTACAACATTCTCGCCGCTACCGACGAGCGCGGGGCGCCCTCTATCGCCGGACTCATCGACTTCGGAGACGCCGTGCACTCGGCCACGATTGCCAACCTCGCGGTCGCGATCGCGTACGGGATGATGAACACCCGCGATCCCCTCTCGGCAGCCGCGGACATTATCGCCGGCTATCATGACGCGTACCCTCTGGAACCAGCGGAGATCGATCTCCTCTATCCACTCGCGCGAACGCGGCTGGCCATGAGCGCCACGTTCTCCGCACGCTGGCGCGCAACGCACGCTGACGGCGGTTATCACACCATCTCCGAGACCGCCGTGCGGGAACTTATGGTCACGCTCCAATCGGTGAGCCCGAATCTCGCGCGGTACACGTTTCGCGATGCGTGCGGCCTGGAGGCCTGCCCGAAATCAGCGAGAGTCACAAATTATCTCGAACGAATCGCGGCGACGATCGGACCGGTACTCCCCGACGATCTGAACTTGCAGGATGCCGCCGTCTTCGACCTGAGCGTATCATCAGCGGACGCCGCAACCGCGGCCGACATCGGAACGAAAAAATGGACCGACTCGCTGTTCCGGAAGATCAGTGACGCCGGAGCCACGGTCGGCATAGGGCGCTACGATGAGCCGCGTGCTTGCTACGTGGCGGATCAATTCGTCAACGACTCCGGTGAGCCACGCACCATCCATCTCGGCATCGACCTATTTGCGCCTGCCGGAACCCGCGTACTCGCTCCCGTGAAAGGCGTCGTGCACAGTCTCGCGGACAACGACCTGCCGCTGGACTACGGCCCGACGGTCATCCTCGAGCATATTGCGGACAACGGTAAGGCGTTCTACACCCTGTATGGACATCTGAGTCGCACGTCGATTTCCAAACTGGAGCCCGGACACGAGATCGGGACCGGCGAGACCATCGGCGCCCTTGGTGACACCGCCGAGAACGGGGGCTGGCCACCCCATCTCCACCTTCAGCTCATTGTGGACATGCTCGGCATGAGTGGAAACTTCCCCGGTGTGGCGGCGCCGAGCCGACGTTCACTCTGGACGAGCATCAGTCCCGATCCGAATGTCCTTCTCAAAGTGCCGCAAGTTCTTATTCCGGATACCACCCCATCCGCGAAAGAGGTTCGAGATCTCCGTAAAAAGCATTTCGCACACAACCTGAGCCTGTCTTATGCGGAGCCGCTGCACATCGTACGCGGTGTCGGACGGCACCTCTTTGACGCAAACGGCCGATCCTACCTCGACTGTGTGAACAACGTGGCGCACGTAGGCCACTGCCATCCTCGCGTGGTGGCGGCCATCGCAGAGCAAGCAGCCGTCCTCAATACCAACACCCGTTATCTCCACGACAACCTTGTTCGCTATGCAGAACGGCTCACGGCGACGCTGCCCGAATCACTCTCCGTGTGCTTCTTCGTCAACTCCGGAAGCGAGGCGAACGACCTCGCCCTCCGAATGGCGCGTGCACACACCGGCGGATCCGATGTCGTCGTTGTCGGCGGGGCCTATCATGGCCACCTGAGCTCACTGATCGACATCAGCCCGTATAAGGCGGAGGGGCCGGGCGGCACCGGGCTCCCGCTGCACGTGCACGCTCTTTCGGTGCCCGACCGCTACCGCGGGAGGCTCGCCGATGCCGGCGACATCGTCACATCAGCATCCGAGGAACTCGGGAACACGCTAACCGATGTCTTGAAGACCGGCAAACCTCTTGCCGCGTTCATCTGCGAGTCGGCGCTGAGCTGCGCCGGGCAGATCATCTTGCCACCCGGATATCTCACGAGTTTGTACGGCCATGTTCGGGAAGCCGGCGGCGTCTGCATCGCGGACGAAGTGCAGGTGGGGCTCGGTCGTATGGGCACCCACTTCTGGGGATTCCAGAAACAGGACGTCGTCCCCGACATCGTGACCATGGGCAAGCCGATGGGCAACGGACATCCGCTGGCCGCCGTCGTCACCACGCGCGAGATCGCCGACTCGTTCGCGAACGGCATGGAGTACTTCAACACCTTCGGGGGCAATCCCGTCTCGTGCGCTGCCGGACTGGCCGTCCTCGACGTGCTCGAGGAGGAAGGCCTTCAGTCTCGGGCACAAGACGTAGGCTCCATTCTCATCGACCGACTCCGAGACCTGCAGCGTGAACACCGTGTTGTCGGCGACGTCCGCGGAGCGGGCCTCTTCATCGGCATCGAGCTGTCGCGCGGAGCATCGAAGGAACCCGCCGGTGACCTGGCGGCGTATGTCGTTAATCGCCTGAAGAACGACCATAGGATGTTGCTCAGCACGGACGGTCCCAACCACAACGTCATCAAGTTCAAGCCGCCAATGGTCTTCGCAGAGGAAGACGTCGAGGGGGTGGCAAGAGCACTCGGCGACGTTCTGGAGGACCACTACATTCGCGCCGCCACTGACCCATAGTCGTGATCAGTAAACGGCTGCAACGTCCGCCCGCAATGCCGTTCCAAAATTGATACCTTTCCATTAACATTACACCACCCTTCCGGCCGGGTAACTAGTTCTATTTGTATTACAACTGAGGTAGGCCGGCCAGTCCGGCGAAGTGATCCGCAATGGGAACGACCGATTTTATCAGAGAGAAACGAAAACGCTTTGTCTACCGATTGGGCCAGAAAGTCTTGTGGGGATTGGAGCGACTCGTCACGAAGGCATCGCTCGTCGACACGACCGCGTTTTTGAACCCGCGCGATTTTCCGTGGACAGCAGCGCTCGAGGAAAACTGGCACCTCATGCGCGCAGAACTCGGCGAAGTGCTCCGCTTCACGGGCAGCATCCCTGCCTTCCACGAGATCTCTCCCGACCAGAAGTCTATTACATCGGACGATCAGTGGAAGACGTTCTTTCTGTACGGCATGGGCTTCAAGGCCGAAAAGAACTGCGCCCGATGCCCGGAAACAACGCGCCTCGTGGAACAGGTGCCGAACATGACCACCGCGTTCTTCTCGATACTCTCACCGGGAAAGCACATCCCGGCGCACCGAGGGGTTTTCAAAGGGTTCGTGCGGTATCACCTCGGCCTCAAGGTTCCTGAGCCGCGTGAGCAGTGTCGGATTCGGGTCGGCGAGGAGATTCGCCACTGGGAAGAGGGAAAGAGCATGATGTTCGATGACACGTACGACCACGAGGTCTGGAACGAAACCGACGGTGTGCGGGTCGTGCTGTTCATGGATGTTCTCAGACCGGTGCGGTTTCCTGTATCGGTGCTGAACAAGGTGTTGCTGTGGGCCGTGCAACGCTCGAGCTACGTGCAGGACGCCAAGAAGAATCAGGAGGAGTGGGAGCGGCGTCTGCAGCAAGATGACGCAGAACAACAGATGGTGGGTGTCGACGCGAGAGCATAGCGGGAGCATTTGTCAACTCGCCCGATCCGTATCTGAGGACCCGTGAATGCCTCTATCGTCACCCCATGCGCTTTCTGCCGGATCGTCTCCGGAGATGCGGCGGCGCGCGTCGTCCTTGAGCACGACCATGTGCTCGGTTTTCTGGACAAGCGGCCGCTCTTCCCGGGACATGTTCTGCTCGTGCCCCGCCTCCACGTGGGTGAGCTCGACGACCTTCCGACCGAGCTCGTCGAGCCGCTCTTCATTCAGGCACAGCTCTTGTCGGCGGCGGTCCGCGAAGCACTCGGGAGCCAGGGCACCTTCGTGGCGCTCAACAACCGTGTCAGCCAGAGCGTACCGCATCTGCACGTGCACATTGTCCCACGCACCAAGGGTGACGGACTGCGCGGATTCTTCTGGCCACGAAACAATTACCGCGACGATGCACACGCCGACGACGTAGCCGAACGGATTCGTCGTGCACTACGGAAAGGAGATCTCGGTTAGCCGCTCACCTTGACGTGCACGCCGATCGCGACAGTAACCAGATCCGGATTGCCCAATGTGAGCTGAAGCTGCGCAAACGGTTTGAGCGACCCCACACTGACCGCGCCGCCTCCGATCAGGTTGATGCCGATGTCGGTGTCACTAAAACCGGCTCTCTGCGAAGTCGCATCTTGGGATCTCCGTGCGATACCGAGGCCTCCACCAACGTACGGAGCGATCGTCGGAAGCGCAGCCATGTTCACCGAGAGCAGAGCGTTGGCGCTGAACTGGTAGAAGTCGAGTCCCTCCGGTCTGAAGTAGTAGTCAAATGCGGGATTGAGCACCACCGGCAGCGTCGGCAGGCCGATCCGCGCATCGACGCCGAGGAACTCGTCCTCAATGTCGCCGGCAATGTCCGTTCCCAGCCGCACACCGACGTCCACCGTCGGGCCGATCTGCGCTGTAGCGGGAGTAATAGACAGCGCCAACAGGGCGATCGTGGTCAAAAGAGGAATAATTCTGTTCATGGCACACATGGGGTTGAGTGGTGGGAAACGCGCCCTCTAGACACGTGCCGGTGGGAACGGCAGATCTCAAATTTATTCGATGGACGCCGTTTTGCAAATAGTCACCCAAGAACGGCCCCACAGGCGACGGGGAATCGCCTACACGCTCATTCGGCAACGGATGTCACGCCGGGTAGTGGATGATGTTCGATCTTCACTTCACCTAGATGCAGAGCCTTGAGTCCACCATGGCACTCTCCTTCCGCGAACGAGAGATCATACGAACCGTTTGCGGCAGTTGCCGCAACGACCTCTACAACCGCCCGCCGCTGCGCAAGCGTCGTGCGAGCCCATCGGACAAGTGCCGGCTGATGCAGTACGTTAAGTACGACCGTTCCACGCACCGCTTTCGCTGTCCGTACCGGATGCACGCCGTATCCGACGCCTAGCGCGCTTTATCCAGCTCCATCAGACGAGCGATCCGCTCGCTTGTAGGCGGGTGCGTTGAGAAGAGGCGCGCAATGCTCGCCATACTACCTGCAAAGGGGTTGACGATGAACATGTGTGCCGTTCCCGGCGTCGCGTTCATGGGAATCTGGCGTGCCGTTTCGTCGAGTCGCCGCAGTGCGCCGGCCAGTGCCGACGGCTTGCCGCAGATTGCCGCACCATCACGGTCGGCGGCAAATTCACGTGTGCGAGAGATGGCCATCTGAATGAGCATCGCCGCGATGGGAGCGAGTATGAGCATCAGTATCGAACCGATGGCCCCACCGCGATCTCTGCCTCCACCAAAGAAGAAACCGAACCGTGCCACCATCGTGATGCCGGTTGCGATTGCCGCGGCAATGGACGAGGTCAGGATGTCACGGTTCTTGACATGCGCGAGCTCGTGAGCGATGACACCTTCGAGTTCCTCTCGCGACAGCAAACGAACGATGCCGTTGGTCACAGCCACGGCCGCGTGTTCCGGGTTACGACCCGTCGCAAAGGCATTGGGCTGGTCCGAAGGGATTACATAAACTTTGGGCATCGGAAGGCGCGCCTGTTGGCGTAGCCGGTCGACCATGTCGTAGAGCTCGCGGGCCTGTTCTCGCGAGACTTCCGTAGCCTTGTACATCTTCAGAACGATGCGGTCACTGAACCAGTAGCTTCCGAAGTTCATCAGCAAGGCCACACCGAATGCCAGCAGCATCCCCGTCCGACCGCCAAGTGCATTGCCGATCAGGACGAAGAGAACCATCATGACCGCCATCAGTGCAGCGGTCCGGAGTCCATTCATTTGCTTTGTGAGTCTGTTCGCAGTACGAACACCTGTAACCGAGGCTGGTCCACCCGGTTCAAGAACCTTTATCCAAGAATAGCTGTCACGACCATGACGTCGTACAAAGCGTGGGTCCAGGCGGCAATGCCGAAGCCACGCAGAAGGAAGATGGCGTTCATCGCCAGTCCGAACAGAAACCGGAACAGAAACGAGCCCATCGTGAACGCGTCACCGAACTGCCCGATATAGTGCACCGCACTAAAAAGCAGTGCTCCGATCAGCGCCGCACCGAGATACGCAGCCTCCCGCCGCGTGGCGACGGCAGACAGTCCCGCTGCCAGCCCGCCCACCAAAACCACTCGAAACAACAACTCCTCATAAAGACCCGCTCCGAGTGACAGTGAGAGTCGTGTCAGAAGCGGCATTCTTTCCAGCGGAGTCTGACCCTGTATCGCGGCCAGCAGGAGCGTCACCGCTGTGCTCACCAGTATCGCGACTACAACCGCATAGGCGACACTCTCCAGAATGATGCCGCCAAAAAATCGTCCCCGCAATGGGATGTTCTTGCTCCGCTCTTTGACATAGACGAACACACCTATTGCAATCACAACAACACCCACGGCCAGCATGCCGGGTGCGCCGACGGCAATGAGCAGGCCCTTCATCCAGACATCGGCGCCGACACGGACTCCGACGGCGCCGTGATTCGCAAAAACAATCGATACCTCGTACAAAACAAAGAGCGGCAGCACGCTCAGGAATCCATACGTGGCCGTTCGCGTCGCGCGGAAGTAGTCCATACCGTCCCGAAGATGTCGTCTATCTCGTCGATGACCCGAAACGGACTACGTAAACTTCAACCTCCGGGTTGCTACCGGCGAGCGCCAGAGCCGTAGCAACAGCCTTCGACACGTCCACCATGTAGTCGGCAGACGACGGAAGCCGGTCGCCCACCTCTGCAAACACTCGTTCACCGTCCTCGCTCGTCAGCAGCACGAGTGAACCTATCGGCAAGTCACGATGGCTGATCGTGTATGCCTCGGGATCGTACTCGCGACCGCCGGCCATCAGCCGACCCGCAAACCGCGAAGGGTATTGTCGGGCTACGCCCGTTCCGGCCGTCGGCAGGGTTGTCGGCCCCACGACTGCCGTCCGTGCTGCAGGAACCATTATCACCTGACCCACATGAATCACGTCCGAGGTGATCGCATTGGCGCGACGGAGCTCTTCGACCGTGGTTCCGTACTCGGCGGCGATCTTAAAAAGAGTGTCCCCCCGCCGCACGCCATGCATAACCGTGGCCAGCGCCTTCGGAACGCGGATACCGTCCCCGGCCGACAGGAACGTCGGCAGTGCCGGATTGAGTGCAGACAGGCTGTCAGCGGACAGTCCGATGGCGAACGCGATGTCGTACAGCGATTGACCCGCCGCGGCTTCCATCCACGCAACAGGCGGTGGTTGGGGCGACTCAATTTGGCCTGCCGCCGGATCGCCATCACCCACATCGTCGGTGGCAGAATCCGACGTATCCACGACCTGGTCCGAGGGTTGAGGTTCGACCGGCGTCGGAGACTCGTTTGCGTTCGTAGCGACCGGATCAGGAATCACCAGTACCTGCCCGACCTTTATGTCGTCACCTGTAAGGCCGTTGGCGCGACG
Organism: Rhodothermales bacterium; assembly: GCA_041589075.1. Taxonomy (GTDB): domain Bacteria; phylum Bacteroidota; class Rhodothermia; order Rhodothermales; family JABDKH01; genus JBFHWK01. The sequence continues at coordinate 4,454 of JBFHWK010000063.1, read as the reverse complement.
GATATCATCGACACTCACGCCATAGGTTCGCGAGATGCGAAACAACGTTTCGCCGGCCGTCACAACGTGCTGAGGTCTCTCTTGCGCAAACGATGTTTCGGGACGCACACCCGCTACCAGAACCGCAAGAAGTATCACGACCCCCCGTTTTACAACCCCAGTTGGCACCGGCATCTTAGTCATGATCGTCAAAGCCAAATCCTTCCGCTTCGAGCAGTGCGGACTGCAGCTCGGCACGGGCATGAGTATCGCGCTGGGATTGTGCGACTTCGATGCCACGCCGATAGGTTTCAAGTGCGAGCCCGTGCTCGCCGATCCCTATATAGAGAGCGCCGAGATGGTAGTAGGTTCCGACGTAGTCCGGTCGCTCCTGTAAAAGCCGCTCGTAATGCGATCGGGCCGCGGCCACATTCCCTGCCTTCATGTATTCCGTGGCCAGCGCAAACCGCGTGAACTCGTCCTCCGGATCCTCCCGAAGGAACTCCTGAAGTGCTTCGATTCGACTGGTGGGCATATCGGTAAGTCAAATAAGCTCAGGCTCGTAAACTTTTTGGGACGCCTTGCGTTTCGATTTGTTAGCAATGTCACCTGCTGGTTCCGAGGCCAGAAGGCCCGAAACGCAGCCATTTCAGGCAGGTAGCACGCCAGGATTCCCTGGCGATAAGACACTAAAAAGCCTAAATATGCTCCGGAAAAAGACGATACTAGACGGGCGTCCGTATATCTCGTCGTCTTCGAGGAGCTTTTCTAGCCGTGTTGTGCCGTTCCAGTAAGTTCGCCGCTCTCTTATCTGCACTGATCCTCCTGGCATCCGCCGGAGTGAGCCAGGCCCAAAACGCGCCGGTCGTGGCGCGGATCGAGGTCGAGCCGATCGAGACCTTGCGCATGTCCGACTTCGACCCGCTCAACCCGAGTGCCGCTCCCGTCGTTTTTCGAACCTACGTGACCGGGGGCGGACAGGCATTGACGATTCGTCTCGACGTGGATGTTGAGTCAGCCCGATTTGGCTACCTGGGTACAACGCGCCTGCAGCACGGCGCACTCCGCCCCGGCGAGATGATCGTGCGCACGAACCGGGAGTTCGACGAGTACGATCTCGGAGATGCCTCCAGCGAAGTCGTCGACATCGCGACCGAGCGCGGTGTTCTTCCGCCGGACGATTATTTCTTCACGCTGCGCGTCGTGAATGTGGACGACGGAGAAGAGGTCGGGACCGACACGGGCGTCATCACGACCACCAACTCGGGCCTGCAGATCGACCTCGTCGGACCGGGGACCTCACTCGACCAGGAGCCGGACATCGTCCCGACAGCCTACCCGATATTCCAGTGGTTCTCGTCTGCATCCAGCTTTGACTTCGCGCTCTACGAGGTGCGTGAGGGACAGCGATCCGCGGAGGACATCGTCGCCGGTCTCCCTGTTTTTTCGCAGCAGGACGTCGCGCCGGGAACGTTCGTCTATCCGAACGCCGCCGAAGACCTTGTCGAGGGCAAGGTGTACGCCTGGCAGATCTCGGCCATAAGTGTCACGTCGAGCGGCCCCGAGCGCTTCCCAAGCGAACTGCTCTGGTTCACCGTTGAGGGTGCCGAGAATCCCCTGGATGACCGGCTCGTTCCCATCACCAACGTTTCGCGGATCGAGGTAACTCCGCAAGAATCCGAGGTTGCTCCCGGCGGTTCGGTCGTCTTCACAGCGATGGCAGTGAGCTCCGACGACCTTCCCGTGCATGACGCCAAAATTCAGTGGTCGGTCGTCCCGGCATCGGTTGGCCGGATTACGTCGGACGGTGTTTTTACGGCGGCCGATGACGCAGGTGTGGCCGCTGTGGTTGCGCGTGTGGGCAAGGTTGAGGAGTTCGCTACGATAGTCGTCGCCACCGAAGACGACACGTCACCGGAGGAAGTCCTTCCGGTCGGCGAGGAGACTATTGCAATGCTGGCACCGGTTCAGGGACAGACGGTGATGGAGTCGGAACCCACATTCTCGTGGCAGTTCATGACGTCAGATTCGAGTGCGATCGCCTCGTTCCGAATCGCACTCTCCGCGGCAGAAGAGATTGGCGCAGATCCGGAGAGCGCCGCACCGTTATGGGCTATCGACGTCCCATCCGCGACTACGGCCGCTCCCTACCCGTCGCAGCACGACGCACTTCAAACGGGCAACGAGTATTTCGTGACGGTCGCGGCGCTGGACTCCGCGGGAACCGTGGTCATGGAGTCGGAGCCTACTTCGTTCGTCACCATCCTCGAAAACAAACTGTCGTTCGAGTTGCAGACTGCCTGGGAAGAGGCACGTCAGGACAACCGTGACTCGTCGCTGGTAAGGCTTTTGTTGCGGTCGCCGGGTGCCGTTTCCACGCAGTTGCTAGCTGATCTCGAGCGAATCGGCGCCATCCTCGAGATCGTCGAAGGACCCTGGATACAGATTCAGTTACCGTTTGTGCGTCTCCATGAGTTGGCTGCACTGGACCTTGTGCGACTTGTCACCCTTCCCTCGCCCCATGTATACCTCGAGGCTCCGGACATCGCGTTCATGGACACACACGTCAGCGACGATGTGCCGTTGCGCAAGATTCGCCGCGATGCCCGACTCGGCCCCGTTGACGTGGCTGTCTTCGAGTTCGGCTTTGATCCGGCGGTAATAGGCGAGATGATCCCCGATGTCGATATCCGCTATCATTCGTTCCGGGCCGACAAGCGAATCGAGGGCTCGGGCGGAGCGGACACGCGACACGGAACGGCGGTCGTTCGTGCACTCTTGGAGTACCTGCCGCCGAATGCAACCGTCCATCTCGTCAATTTTGACACGGAGCCGGAGTTTCATCATGCGCTCGACTACGTAGTGCACGAGTTGGGAGTGAAGGTCGTCACGTGCTCCGTCTCATGGGCGAACGCCTACGATCACTACGACGGCACCTCGTACTTCTCACGCCGGATCGAAGAGATCCTGGGGACCTCGACACCGCTCGTGGTCGCTGCGGGCAACTTCGCACAGAGTCACTGGCAGGCCGACTACGGAGATACCGACAGTGACGGCACGCACGACTTCGACCCGCGCGCCGAGATGCTCGAACTCAAGTTGAGCAACGGCCGCTTCTACAACTTCATGGTTAGCTGGAACGACTGGGGCGGCAACCCGCGCACAGACCTCGACGTCGAGGTCTACAATGCGGCCGGCGAACTGCTACTCGACCGTCGCGGAAGGCCCTATGCCTCGCGCAGCGTCCAGGGTCCGTCCGAATACGCCGAGCCTGTCGAACGCATCCGCGGCTTCAAGCCGATGTATCCGGGAACGCGGTCGTACTACATCCGCATCTATCAGAAGCGTAACACACCCGATCCGGCGCTCAGGGAGACCAACTTCGAACTGTACGTTTCGCCGCCGCCTGAGGGTGGACTTCCTGGTCCGGTCGGGGCCAGCAGCCTTGCCGCCGGCCTGGCCACGACGAACTCGAAGCTCGTCATACCGATCGGCGCCAACGATCTCTCCCATAGCTCGCAAGGCCCGACCAACGACGGACGGATACGCCCGGACTTCTCGGCCAAAGGCGTCGTCGACCTCGGTGGCGCGCAAATACGGGGCACCTCGTTTGCCACTCCGCGCATCGCCGCCGCACTTTCACTTGTGTTTTCGCGGCATCCGGACTGGTCCGTCGAACAGGCGTATGACTTCTTGCGCCGTTTTGCCGTCCAGCCCGACGGCTCAGCGGGCAAAAACGACCGTTTCGGATGGGGTCAGGTGGACCTGGACGCCTTGGTCGAAGCCCTCACCAGCTAGTTTAAAGCCCGTTTTCAGCCTCTTCTTCTTAAAAAAGAGGCGGTATCCGTCCATACTCCTACCGAACACTTGAAAGACATGCCGAAATCCACCGATCGCCCTCCCAATGCGGCGGACCTGGATTGGGTCCAGCGCATCGTCGATGGGGACGCGAACGCGAGGAACCGGTTTGTCGAAACGTTCTCTGACAGAGTGTGGCGAAGGTCGTGGCAGCTTTGCAATGAAGCCTGCCCGCACAGCAAAGGAAGCGTCTTCTGCGTCTTCCATGCTCTGGCGGCAGACTCGGTGAAGCCTGTCTCAGACGACCGACCCGGTTGCGACGACGGTCTCGAGATCTACGCGTTCATCTTCGATTACCTGCACAACGCGGAAAAGGAGACGGGCAAGCTCAAGCACTACGATGGTCGTTCAGAGCTCGAAACCTTTGTTGGCTCCGTACTGCACGGCAATCTGCGCACGGACTGGATCCGGCACAAAAGAAAGCTGCGTGTCGATCAGATCACGATTCCGGAAGAGGTCAAACGTCTTTCGAAAGACGATCAAAAGGTCTTCGAGCAGATGGTGATGCAACGACCCTCGGAAACTATCTGCCGTAACACGGGCCTTGACTTCGAGGCGGTCGCCGTGGCGCAGGAGCGCATCACACATGCGCTGATGGCCAACGGCAACCTGCATCT
>JBFHWK010000062.1:0-14144 GCA_041589075.1 Rhodothermales bacterium | reverse complement strand
GCGGGCACGAGTCGTAAGGTGCTGACGGATGTGGTCGTCGAGTGTCGACTGTCCAGCGGACATGCTGGTCGTGCCGTGGCGGGGACCACCAGTGAAGACCTAGCCGACTGGATCGACGGTAACCTATCACGGGAAGCCATAGACATTGCTGTTGCAGGCACGACGGGCGAGGAGGTAGGGCCCGCACGCATGCCCGTGATTCTCGATGCCGGCTGGTGCGCCGGTGTGTTCCTCCACGAGCTCGTTGGACATCAACTCGAGGCCGACAATCAACAGCGCGGGTGGAGTCGGCTTGGTCAAGTCGCAGGTCCGGTATGTCCCCGTAATGTCAATATCACGGATGCACCCGGGCGTGAGGGGGGACGGGGATCGATGTCGTTCGATGACGAAGGATGTCCTTCGATGCTGACGCCTCTCATCAGTAACGGTGAGGTGATTGGCTGTCTGCACGATACGGTCAGTGCGCGGAGGGCGACCACTACGACCAACGGTCACGGAAGGCGCCAGGATTACCGGTTCGCACCGATGCCTCGAATGACGAACCTCGTGGCGGAGGTTGCAGAGAGGACGAATGTTGAGCGGCCGCCCGGCGATACGCTTCACGTGCGGTCGCTGGGAGGCGGCCGCGTAGACGGCGAGACCGGACGGTTCACCTTCGACGTGTTGCGCGCAGACAGACTAAGCGGAGGAGAGCCGGCAGTGCCGATTACGGGCGTCACCCTGACCGGCTTCGTAAGCGATACACTCGCCGCGATGGAGATGTTTGGCTCGGCCGAAAGCGATCGGGGACGCGGGGTTTGCGTGAAGGGCGGACAGGCCGTTCCAATTGGTGTCATCGCGCCATCTATTCTCGTCGAAGAATTGGAGATCGTGCCCAGGTCACAAATGCCCGCGGGCTATTCTTTGTAACTTCGGCGCTTGTCGCGATCCACTCGCGCCTCTCGATCTTGCAGCCCACGCCGGATGACCGAGTATCTACAGAAGCAGATTTCGCATGTCCTGTCGAGGTGGCCGGATGTGCCCGGGGACTTCGTGCCTGAACTGGAGGTCCCGAACAATCCCGAGCACGGTGACCTTGCGACGAATACGGCGATGCGGCTCGCAAGGCACCTGCGAAAGGCACCGCGGCAGATTGCCGAGAAGCTTCGTGACGAATTGCTCTCAGTTCCCCTCAAGGGCATTGCCGAGATCGAAGTTGCGGGCTCGGGCTTTCTGAACTTTCGCTTCGCACAAGACTACTTCTACGCGGAACTCGCAGATCTCCTCGCGGCTGGCGCCGACTTCGGACGGCAGCCGCGGCTCAAAAAGACGGCGATTGTCGAATTCGTCTCGGCAAACCCAACCGGCCCGTTGACGGTGGGCCACGGCCGTAACGCCGTCCTCGGAGACACGATCGCGAACCTGCTTGACTGGGTTGGCTACGATGTCACCCGCGAGTATTACTTCAACGACGCCGGTAGGCAGATGCGCGTTCTCGGGGAGTCGGTGCGCGCACGCTATGAGGAGCTGTGCGACCCTCACCTGCCGCGCAAGCGTGTCGCTGGTCCCGGCGAAGAGAGTATCGAGGTACCTGAGTCGTTTCCGGACGACGGCTATCAGGGCGATTACATACGGGACATCGCGCGCGCGCTGCACAGGGAGCACGGGGACCGATTGCTCGCAAGTGCGGGCGTCGAAGTCTTCAAGGACGCGGCGGAGAAGCACATCTTCGCGGAGATAGAGGCGACGCTGGACCGCCTCGGTATACGGATGGACACCTTCTTCAATGAGTACTCGCTCTACGAGAGCAACGCCGTCTGGGACGTGCTCGACGAGCTGCGCACAACGGGTTACGTGTACGATCGCGAGGGCGCCGTCTGGTTCAAAACCTCGAAGCTGAGCACGAATCAGGATCGGGTACTCGTGAAGAGTACCGGCGAGCCCACGTACCGCCTTCCGGACATCGCGTACCACGCGGACAAGTTGCGAAGAGGATTCGATCTTGTCGTTGACGTTTTCGGCGCCGATCACATTGCGACCTACCCCGATGTCCTCGCCGGCGTGCGGTTGCTGGGCTTCGACGACACACGCGTTCAGGTAATCATCTACCAGTTCGTAACACTCGTCCGTGGCGGGGATCCGGTGAAGATGAGCACGCGAAAGGCAACCTACGAAACGCTCGACGACCTGCTCGACGAAGTCGGCGAGGATGTAACCCGGTTCTTCTTCCTGATGCGATCGCCCAATGCGCACCTCGAGTTCGATCTGGATCTGGCGAAGGAGGCAAGCGAGAAGAACCCCGTGTTCTATTTGCAGTATGCGCATGCGCGCATCTGCGCGATCCTCAGAAAGGCTAATGAGGTCGGGTTTAGTTTCGAGGAGTATGCGGATCTGACACTACTGAAGGACGAGAGCGAAATCGCGCTCATCAAGACATTGCTTCGGCTGCCTGAGGCCATCACTGAGGCCACTCGTCTTTTTGAGCCGCACCGGCTCGCCGTCTACCTGCGCGATGTGGCGGTCGCGTTCACCCAGTTTTATGGGGTCAGCAGGATCATCGGTCAGGAGCGGGCGCTGGCCACCGCACGAATGCAGTTGGCGTTAGCAGCGCGCACAGTCCTGGCGAACGGCCTTGGTGTGCTGGGAATTACCGCGCCGGAAAGAATGTAGAGGGTCGGCCGTTGAAAGTAGCATTCCAAGGTGAGGTCGGGGCATTTAGTGAAGAGGCAGCCGCTGCGCTCTTCCCGAACGCGGAAGTGGTCCCGTGCACGTCCTTCGAGGCCGTGTTCGATGCCGTTCACGACGGGGTCGTTGCTCGTGGCGTTGTTCCTATCGAAAATTCGCTTCACGGGAGCGTGCACAGCAACTACGATCTGCTCGAAGAGCATCGCCTGCGAATTGTGGGGGAGGTCAGCCTGCGAATTCGCCACTGTCTTCTCGTTGTGCCGGGCACGGGTGCCGATGCGATCAGGACCGTGCGCTCCCATCCGCAGGCTATCGGCCAGTGCCGAGACTTTCTGCGGAAGCATCTGCCGCTCGTCGAGGTCGTTCCCGCCTACGACACGGCCGGCGCGGCGCGCGATGTTGCCCGCGACGGTAAGCCCGACGTGTCCGCCATCGCCAGTGAGCGCGCATCGAAAGAGTACGGTCTTGAGGTACTCTTCGAGGGCATTGAGAGCAACCATCAGAATTACACACGATTTCTGGCGCTGGCGCGGCCGGAGGACGCTGAATCGAAGGGCGGCGCCGACGGCAGCGTCTGGAAGACCTCTATCGTCTATTCCATGCGGGAGAACGTGCCCGGGGCCCTCTTCAAGAGCCTGGCCGTATTCGCATTGAGGGAACTGGATCTCTACAAGATCGAAAGCCGACCACTCGTGGGCAGCCCCGGCCAGTACCTCTTCTACCTGGACGTGGGGGGATCGGAGTCGGTGGCCTCGGTCCAGAAGGCGATCGAACACCTCAAGGAGATTGCCGCCTATGTCAAGGTGCTCGGATCCTATCGTGCCGGTGATGTCGTTGAATAGGTGCTTCCCGCTATTGAAGCGCCCCCAGAGTGCCGATTACTAGGTTGTCCCACCCGAAACGCGAGGTTTGAAGTGTCGCTTTCGTACAGTATCCGCGAAGGAATCGCAGGCTTCCGCAGGGCCAAGTTCGCCTCGGCCGCGTCTACGAGCGCCATGGCTGTTGCGCTTGTCTTGATCGGACTTTTTCTGCTGGTCAGTTTCGAAGCGAGCTACGTATCGGACTGGTTGCGGCAGCGTGTCGGCGAGCTGGAGGTCTTTCTTCAGGATGATGTGAGCGAGTCGCTCGCGATCGCCCTGAACGAGCGCGCAAGAAACACACCGGGCGTCGCCGAGACGGATTTCATTTCGCGAGCGGAGGCGCAAGCCGTGTTCCGGCGTGAGTTCGGCGAGGGCAGCGAGCTTTTCTTCGACGAGCCGTTTCTGCCCGCCTCGATCAAGGTCCGGGTGGTATCGGACTACGCGAACCCTGACAGCTTGAATCGCATGGTCGCGTTGTTCGAAGGCTGGCCACGCGTCGATGAAGTTATCTTCAATCAGCCGCTTCTTGTGAAGGTTCAGGAAAACCTGCAGTTGATCACGACGGTCGGTCTCTGGCTCGGCACACTGGTGGTGTTGGCCTCGATATTCCTCGTAGGCAACACGATCAGGTTGACGATCTACGCGCGAAGACTACTGATTCGCACCATGAAGCTCGTGGGCGCCACCGACAAGTTTATTCGTCGTCCGTTTATTGTTGAAGGTGTCCTGCAGGGTCTTTTCGCGGCGATGCTGGCGTGCGTGGTCCTGTTCATTCTCTACGGATTCATATCGAGCTATATGCCGCAGCTCGATGAGACGGGGACAGGAGGGAAACTAGTTTTCCTCGTGATCGAAGTCTTGTTGATGGGAGTGATTCTAGGCTGGATCGGTTCTTTGTTCGCCGTCCGGCGTTTTATTCGGCACGTCGCTTTGCATTAGGTCCCGCAGGTTGGTGCTCCGCGGACGCCCTCCATTTTGCCTGGCGAGTTGCCCTGCTGTCAGGCCGGCGCACAAGTTGACATTCGCGGGTGCTGCCCATACATTTCAAGAACGCACTTTTCCCGGTGTTCGATAGGCTTTCCCCACGCCTATGAGTCGCGCTCTACTCTTTGTCGCAGCCGGCCTGGCCGCCGTGCTGGCGTTCGTTCTGGACGTCAGTCTGCTCTATTTGGCGGCTGCAGCCCTGCTTGTTGTGGCCGGCGTGCTCTGGTTTCTGGGATTCAGAGGCAAATTTGACATCGGCAAGCCAGACTCGATTGGATTTGCGCCTCCGGACGAGGACCTGGCTGCATTCGGGATCCTCGAGATTCGGGCAAAAGCGAAGGGACACAACGGCGTACACCGGCCCGAACGGGAGGATCTTCCGCCGGATCTGGCTTCCGGATCGCCGGAAGAGCAAGATGGGCCGTCCGGCGGAGGAGCCCGCGAGCCATCGCCGCCGTCGGCCAGCTACGCGCTCGAAGACGAGGACGAACAGCAGACACCGAAAGAGGACGTCCATGTGGTCGATGCAGAACCGGTGGTCGAGTCTCGGCATCGTTCGTCCGTAACTTTTGCGGCTCTTTCGATGGTCGACACCCTCGATCCGGATGTGATCGCGCCGTTCCTGCAGACCGCGGCAGTAGCGCTCGGCGCAACGACAGTGTGCCTGCTAGGCTACGATGACGAGAAGGATCGCCATCGTATCCATGCGGTAATCAGTCAGAACGCGTACGTGCGCAGCGCAGGTGACTTGCCTTTCACGAACCCGCTGCCCTTCGGTGATCCGCGACCTGGAAGAGTGGTCGTCACTCGTGTCAGTGAGGCGAAATGGGGACTGGACGAACTCAAGTATTACCGCGAACCGATATCGGTGCGTGAAGTGGCACGCGTACTCGTTCCGGTCGAGGCTTCAGCCGAGAGATTTCTACTCGTGGCTGACGTGATGCGTAATGCGAGCCTCCGCTCGGCCCGCTCGCGGACGCTGCTAAAGCGCTTCGCCGCCATTCTGTCGACGCTTCTGGAAACAGAGACTAAGGTTCCGTCCGGCGGCAAGCGAAGTGACTCGAGGCCGCGTCGGGACATCATCGCGGACGAGATCGCCGGTGCCCGAAACGAGGGCCGTCCTCTAGCACTTGCACTCGTTATGTGCACTGACGCCGATGATGTTCGTCGGTCAGCGGCCGAGCGCGGCAAGGTCGAAAAGGAGCTGATGCAAAAACTCGCGGAGTCCGTCGATGGTTTGCGTGTCGAGAAGTTCGGCGAACTAATGGTCGGTGTCTTCTTTTCGGCGGAGGCGGCAGAAGTTGAGGCGTGGGCACTGCACATCCAGGAGGAGCTACCACAGTCCAGCAAGTTGCTCCGTAACGGTGTAAGTGTAGGTGTGGCGATGCTGATGGATAGACATGAGGAGCCGGACGAGCTTCGCGCCGATGCGGCGGCGGCACTACAGGAAGCCTTCGAGTCGGGCGCCTGCACCATACTCGCATAGACGAGTCCGAGCATATTCGCGGGCATGTCTCTATTTGTGACGATTGTTCTCGACGGCGTTGGTATCGGAGCGCAGGACGATGCGGATGCGTTCGGGGATGCAGGAAGTGACACGCTCGGCAACGTGTGCGTCAAAGGCCCACCATCACTACCGAATATGGCCAGGCTGGGGTTGGGGTGCATCCGACCGCTGCATGGCGTCGCAGCCGTGCCGGTGCCTGCCGCCGACTTCGGCATGATGCGGGAAGTCTCAGCGGGGAAGGACAGTACGACAGGCCACTGGGAGCTGGCCGGAATCACGCTCGATCGGCCATTTCCGACCTACCCCGAGGGATTTCCGGCCGACCTCGTGGAGCGTTTTTGCGCGGCGTGCGGGGTCAAGGGTGTTCTTGGCAACGTCGCGGCCTCCGGCACTGAGATCATCATGCGTCTCGGTGACGACCATCTGCGCAACGGCTACCCGATCGTGTATACGTCGGCCGACAGCGTCTTCCAGGTAGCGGCGCACGTAGACGTGCTTTCACTCGAGCGACTTTATGAGATCTGTGAAATCGCCCGAGAGAAAGTCGTGGTCGATGACCACGCCGTCGGTCGCGTTATTGCACGGCCTTTCGCTGGAACGTCGGGCAACTACAGCCGAATATCGGACGCTCGCAAAGACTTCTCGCTTCGACCACCGAAGACACCTGTGCAAATGGCGCTTACAGAGAGTGGTGTGCGCACGATCGCCGTAGGAAAAATCGGAGACCTATTTGCCGGGGTCGGGTTCACCGAGGTGGTAAAGACAAAATCAAACGCTGGCGGAATCACGGCGACGCTCGATGCAATCCATCTCGCGACACAATCAAGCCAGGATACCTTTGTGTGGACAAACCTCGTCGACTTCGATCAGGAATTCGGGCACCGCAACGATGTCGCGGGCTTCGTTCGCGCGCTGGAAGAATTTGACCGCGAGTTGCCGGTATTCGAGTCCGTAATGCCTCGTGATGCGGTGTTCGTGATTACCGCCGATCACGGAAACGATCCGACGTTTCCGGGGACGGATCACAATCGAGAGTACGTCCCACTACTTGTGTTGCATCAGGAATCCGGACGATCGGTCGGCCTCCGAGGAACCTTTGCAGATCACGCTGCGAGTGTGGCCGCGTATTTCGGGGTGTCGTTCGAGTGCCCCGGATCTTCCTTTACCCCGGACGCAGTTCGGGTGCGCTAGGCGGCTTTCTCCGAGCCCTGGTGTTTGCGCGGGGCTACTTAAGCAGCACCACCGACTTGACGGCTGCAAAGGATTCCCCCCGGACGCGAAAAAGATAGATTCCGCTCGGCAGGTACGCGCCGTCAAAGCGAAAGCGATGCTGCGCATCGGCAGCCAGGTAGCCGTCGTGGATCATGGCAACCTGTTGACCGATTGCGTTATAGGCGTTGATCGTGACCTCTTGTCCGGTGACCAGCTGCAGTGAGAACGATGTGTACGGGTTGAACGGATTCGGTGCCGGCGCACTCAGAGAGAAGCCATTCTCGCCCGGCGTCTCAGCAACCTGGCCCTCACCGAACATGTCGAAGGCGACCAGATTGTACAGTGCGTCGGTCTCATAGAGACCCTCGTTCTTGAAAGGAAACTCGGAATCGTATTCGATCCTGCCAGGCGACGACGGATCGGAACCGTAGATCCTATTCTCAGAGGCGTCGAAAACAATGAAGGTAAGTCGTTCGCCCACCGCGAGACCATCCTTCTCAGGCGTCATCTCGTCGTCGCCCCAAACCGTAATAGACGTTGTCTCGTTGTTCCAGACGGTTTTTCCAACGCAGACGCCATCGCTGTCGATCAGGACGACCTCGTCGCCCGGAGCAAGCTCAACGCCATTGATTGTGGGATTCACATCAGCGCGTAGAAACACGCTGGCATTTTGTCCGGTTCGAACGGCGCATTCGACGAAAGGGGACTTCGCCATTGCGCCCGCGCTGATGACAGTGGCCATCAGCAGGCCGAGAATCATGCGGGAAGCCATGTGTACACTTCTGCTACGTTTTGGGTGGAGACCGACCTCTATTGAGATCAGCCTGTCAGCGTAGCAATACGGGATCCCCGGGCATCTGGCGTTTGGCGCGGTGGATTACCGGCCCGGGCGGGCTCACACGTACTACCTGGGTTGTGTGTGCGGTGGGCAGGTAAACTACTTACGATCTTTTATCGTCCAAAGTGAAGATTTTTTAAGCTTTAGTGTCCGCTCGCGGGCATCTGAGCCGTTTGTCTCGAATCGGCGGGACCGCTACCTTCATTCTCCCTCAGGATCCGGTTTTTCGGGCCCTGTACAGCACTGATTCACGCTTCATGGGACCATCATGATACTAGGTAAGGTAGTCGGCACGGTGTGGGCTACGCGCAAGGATGAGCAGCTCGTCGGGATGAAGCTGCAGATCGTGCGCGAAGTCGATCTGGAAAGCCGCCCGAAGGACCGTTTCGTGATTGCGGTCGACAGTGTCGGCGCGGGCGTGGGGGAGATCGTGCTGGTTGCTCAGGGCTCCAGTGCTCGGCAGACGCAACTCACTCACAACAAGCCGGTCGACGCCGTGATCACTGCCATCGTGGACAAACTGGACGTGTCGTCCGACCAAAAGCAGCAAGCGGTGGCCGCCCGATGAAACTTGCGCGTGTAGTCGGCAACATCTGGGCAACACGAAAGGACGGCCGCCTGGAGTCGCGCCGCATGCTGCTGGTGCAGCCGATGAACTTCCGTGGAGAAGATCGCGGCGATCCCATCATCTCTCTCGACACAGTCGACGCAGGAAGCGGCGACGTCGTCATCTACACGACCGCAAGCGAAGCGGCGATTCCGTTTCAGCCTGGACTCACACCTACCGACGCGACTATAGTCGGTGTAGTCGACCGCGTCGATCACACCGAGTGGCACTACGTAGCCGGTCGTTAGCTACGCACGCGCTTGGCGATCGCCGATGAGCGGCACAAACCGGAAGTCGTGGAAATGCTCCTGTTCGTGCGTCGAAGGTCCCGTACAGACGTAACGGTGCATCGTCTGCCCCTGTGAGGAACCGACGGGTATGACCAGTCGACCGCCGAGGTACCCCTCCTCAGGTACGCGAAGCTGTTCGAGCAACGGGTCCGGCACTTTGGTCGCTCCCGCCGTCACCACGATTCCGTCGTACGGTGCGAACGCCGCCCAGCCCTGTGTTCCATCTCCGCATTTCGAGGTGACACGGTAGCCGAGGTCGGACAGGAGCTGACGCGTTCTTTCAAGCAGCGGTTGGATCCGTTCGATCGTGTATACATCTGCACCCAACTCGCAAAGAACGGCGCTCTGGTACCCGCTGCCTGTACCGACTTCCAGCACACGGTCACCGGGACGCACATCGAGAATCATGGTCTGGTAGGCCACGGTGAACGGCTGGGATATTGTCTGGCCGTGTCCGATCGGCAGCGCCTCGTCCCAGTAGGCACGGGATCGCAACGCGGGATCTACGAAAAGATGCCGGGGGATCCTGTCGATAGCCTCGATCACACGGCTGTCGTGAATGCCCTTTTCCCTCAGCGACGAAGCCAGACGCGCTCTCCGGCGACGATACTTCCAGTCTTCAGTAGGCATTCGCGAAACCCGCGATCGAGTGATCAACTCTGGTAGGATGCCGCCTCTACGTGTGCTCCCGCAAGCTGTGCGGCCGCCGCCGTCTGCGGTAACAATGCGTCTGTAATGTACTCACGCAGTTGGCTCTCGGAGACATCCGTGATCAGATTACCGAGCATCGCAACAGAAACCCGGCCCGTCTCCTCCGACACCACAACTACAAAAGCATCGGTTTGCTCTGTGAGCCCAACGGCGCTGCGATGCCGCAGCCCGAGGTGTGGGCTCACCCGCATGCTCGTCGAGACGGGGAGGATGCATCGCGCCGCCGCGACGACCTTGTTGCGTATGATGACAGCGCCGTCGTGAAGCGGATTCTGGGAGTAAAAGATAGCGACGAGCAAATCCTTTGAAACGCGTGCCTGCAGCAGCGTGCCCGTCTCAATGTAGTTCCGCAACCCAGTTGAACGCTCGAAGACAATAAGGGCGCCGATGCGACTCCTGCTCATTTCGACGACCGCGTCGATCAACTCGGAGATGATATGTTCCTGAGCGTGCGATCCCACGAGACGGCGCACGAGCGGGTTCTGGCCCAGCAAAAGTAGCAGCCGTCTGATTTCCGGCTGAAAGAGGATGATGACCGCCAACACGATGACGTCACTGATGAGGCCGAAGAGCGACTTCAAAATCGTCATGTCCGCCACGCTCACGATGATCTGAATCAGGTAGAGCGCGATCACTCCGAAGAAGATCTGTACCGCGATCGTGCCGCGCATCAGCATGTAGAGCTTGTAGAGCACGTACGCGAAGATCACGATCTCGATCACGTCGATGAGACGAATCGGGATGATCCACTGGAACAGTGTCAGCGCGGGGATCAGCAAAGCACGTCGATGGAGATCACATGTTCGTTCAGGCCGCGATCACGAAAACCGGACGGGCGGCCCGGCATCGAATATAACCTTCGTACATGGGGCGCGTTTCAGGAGTTGGCGATCTCGGCAATAAGGCGCAGCAGTTCGACGGTCGGCCGGATGTCGTGAGTTCTGACGATCGAGGCGCCGTTCATAACCGCAACAGCGGTGGCGCCCAGCGTGCCGAACAGGCGTTCGTCTACGTCGGCAGGCCGTCCATTCACCGCAAGGACTTTTCCGATAGTTGACTTTCTAGAGATGCCGATAAGTATCGGCCGATGCAGGTCCGCGAGCCTGTCGAGCTCCCTGATGAGCCGAAGGTTGTCGCTCACCGACTTTCCAAACCCGAAACCCGGATCGACGATTACGTCGCGAACTCCTGCTGCACCGGCCGCTTCTAGAGAGGCCTGCAGTGACGTGCGAACGGTCGCGATGACATCATCGTGCTCGGTTTCGTGGGGCAGCGCGCCGGGCGTACCGACCGAGTGCATGACGATCAGGGCGGCACCGCCCGTGGCAGCGACTCTTGCCGTTTCCTTCGTATAGCGGCCGCCGGTGATGTCGTTCACCATATGGGCACCTGCCGCCACTGCCGCCTCGGCCACCTCCGGCTTGTAGGTGTCCACGGAAATGAGCAACTCGGGAAACCCGTCGGCAATACGCTCAATGACGGGTATTACGCGCCTAACTTCTTCCTCGATCGTAATCGGCCGCGCGCCCTCGCCGTAGGTCTTCCCGCGCGGGCGCGAGGACTCACCGCCGACGTCCACGATTCGCGCACCCTCCTCCGCCATTTCGTCCACGCGACGGAGCGCACTTTCGACTCGAAGATATCGTCCTCCGTCCGCGAAAGAGTCCGGCGTGACGTTGAGGATGCCCATCACGACGGCGCCGCCGTGAGCACCCGGACCAAGCTGTAGAGTGCGTCCCCGACAGTGTATTTCGTACGTCTGCGGCGGCTGGAGGTGGATCATCGCGTCGGAAACCATGGCGTCGGAGCGGATTGAAAGTAGGCTATGCGTCGGTGAAAACCTCGCGTAATCTGAACGGACGGCCACCCAAGGACGGAAATCACTTCGTTCTCAGTCGTTCACTATTCGGGAAGCCCGGCTCTCGATATGGATCGGCCGGCGGACACGACACCTTAGCCTGTCAATGAAGCGTATTCCCCCGGC
Organism: Rhodothermales bacterium; assembly: GCA_041589075.1. Classification (GTDB taxonomy): domain Bacteria; phylum Bacteroidota; class Rhodothermia; order Rhodothermales; family JABDKH01; genus JBFHWK01. The sequence continues at coordinate 2,487 of JBFHWK010000062.1, read as the reverse complement.
CCTTCTTCGTTCGTTACCGCTTGGACCCCTTCGCACCGTCCGGCGCTTCAAGGCGGACCCCGTCGGGGTGCAGCGTCGGTTGCTCAGTGATCTTGTCCTCCGCGCAGCCAACACCGAGTTTGGGCGGCTGCACCACTTCGATTTGTTACGGGAAGAGGCAACCGTCGTCGCCGGTTATCAGAGTCGTGTACCGCTGCAGGACTACGATTCCTTGCGGCCGTTTCTGGACCGGGTGCGCGGCGGCGAGGCCAACGTTCTGTGGCCGGGCACCTTCCGAAATTTCGCGGTCTCGAGCGGCACGGCTTCGACGGGCAAGATCATCCCCGTGAGCAGCGAGATGCTCGGTCTGAATAGCAGCTTTGGGATTGGGGTTGCACTAAACTGCTCCGCCCGAACCGGTGATGCCGCGATGTGGTTGGGCAAGATGTTGAGTCTGCCCGGTCGCGTCGAACCCTACGCGAGCCTACCGGGCGCGTTTGTCGGTGAAGTCTCGGGCCTGCAGTCGATGCATTCGCCAACGTTCGTGTCACGGTTTTATCAGGCCGTCCCCCATGAGATCCTTTTCGTGGACAACTGGGACAGAAAGCTCGACGCGGTCGCAGAGCACACGGTAGACCTCGACATTCGTACGCTGGCGATGGCACCCACGTGGGCTGTCGTTCTTTTTGAGAAGCTGATCGCGAGATACAACGCGACACACGGCGCGCAGGCACGCACCGTGACCGACGTGTGGCCGAACCTGCGCGTGTTCTTTTCGGGCGGCGTGGCGCTAAGTTCGTATCGGGACCTGCTGGAGGATCAGATCGGAGGTCCTATCCAGTTTATCGAAAGCTATGGGGCGTCCGAAGGGTTCTTTTCGTTTCAGGACGAGCCCGGGGCAAGCGACATGCTTCTGCATCTGGACAACGGTGTGTTCTACGAGTTCGTGCCGCTCGACCAACTCGGTACTGACCAACCGGCGCGGTTGACCATTGGAGAAGTCAGAACGGGGGTACGGTATGCACTCCACGTTTCGTCGTGTAGCGGGCTGTGGTCATACTGCGTAGGTGACGTCGTACGCTTTACGTCACTACAGCCTCACCGAATCGTCGTTGCCGGGCGCACGTCCGAGATGATAGACCGGTACGGCGAGGCCGTTTTCGGTGAAGAGGCGCGCCGCGCATTGGAAGTCGCGTGCAAAGTGTCCGGCGCCTTGTTTGTCGACTATCACATAGCGCCGCGTGTCCTGCAAGCAGGCGGTATCCCCGGCCATCAATGGTTGATCGAATTCGATCGAGAGCCGGCCGATCTCGGCTCGTTCTCGAGGCTGATTGACGAGTACATGCAGAAGGTGAACCGGCACTATCAGATCCGGCGGGAGGCGCGGGCCTTCGATTCCCCTGAGATACGCACCGTGCCCCGCGGAACCTTCCTGCGGTGGCTCGAGGAGACGCGCGATCGGGTCAGCGCGCAGACGAAAGTCCCGCGTATGAGCGAGGAACGCCATGTTGCCGATGGCGTACTTAGGTCCGCTGCCACGATGGGGGTTTCTTATTGAACGCCGTGCGGAGAGGCGGGAACAAGTGGATTGGCCGGGGCGTGCAGAAATGCCGCAGCTCGCAATCCGCATGAAAAGATCGCCACGCGCGGGCAAACAAGCGTCTTAGAGGCGTTAAAAAACGTATCGCACACCGCTACAACTAAAGACGGCTCCAGCCATATGTATGTCCCCCGCCAGCAACGCATGCTGGACCAGTATCTGCAGGAGATAGGTCAGATTCCACTCCTTAGTCCTGCGGAAGAGGTCGAACTAGCACGTCGGATCAAACAAAACGATCAAGACGCGCTCCATAAGCTGACGCGCGCCAATCTGCGGTTCGTCGTTTCTGTTGCCAAGAAGTACCAGGGACAGGGTTTGACGTTGGCCGACCTGATCAATGAGGGCAACTACGGCTTGATAAAGGCGGCGCAGCGATTCGACGAGACGCGTGGGTTCAAGTTCATCTCGTACGCCGTGTGGTGGATCCGTCAGGCAATCCTGCAGGCCCTCGCCGAGCAGAGCCGGGTCGTACGCTTGCCGCTGAACCGCATCGGCACGATCTCAAAGATTCGGAAGACCAGCGCAAAACTGGCGCAGGTGCACGAGCGACAGCCGAACATCGAGGAGCTGGCCGACGAGCTCGAGGTGGATGTCGAAAAAGTCCGCGAGGCCATGCAGCATACCGGCCGGCATCTGTCGATGGACGCACCGTTCAATGAAGACGACGACAACAGCCTTCTGGACGTCCTGCCGAACGACGATGACGAGTCGCCGGACGAGACACTGATGGATGAGTCGCTCAAGATCGACATCGAGCGCGCCCTCAGTCTGCTCCATCCGCGGGAGGCAGAAATCACGCGCCTCTATTTCGGCATTGGCCGCGAGCACCCACTGACCCTCGAAGAGATCGGCCAGCGTTTCGGCCTGACGCGGGAGCGCGTACGTCAGATAAAGGAGAAGGCGTTGCG
>JBFHWK010000061.1:0-14165 GCA_041589075.1 Rhodothermales bacterium | reverse complement strand
TTACAGCACGAGTCACCCGAAGGACTGCTCGGACGAACTGCTGAACGTACACCGCGAACGCGACAACGTGTGTAACTATATCCACCTGCCTGTTCAGCACGGCAACACGGACGTCCTGCGCCGCATGCGGCGGACGTACACGCGTGACGCGTATCTCGATCTGATCGAACGGGCTCGAACAACGCTGCCCGGCGTTTCATTGTCCACCGATATCATCGCAGGGTTCTGCAGTGAGACCGAGGTGGAACACAAGGACACGCTGTCGCTGATGAACGAAGTGCGCTACGACCACGCCTTCATGTTCATGTATTCGGAGCGCCCCGACACGTACGCGCAAAAGAAACTGGTCGACGACGTTCCCACAGACGTAAAGAAACGCCGTCTGCAGGAAATCATCGATCTGCAAACTTCGATATCGCGCGAAAACAACACAAGCGATGTCGGTCGCACGTACACGGTTCTGGTGGAAGGTCCGAGTCGCCGGAGTGAGGAACAATTTTGCGGTCGAACCGAAGGCAACAAGATGGTCGTATTCGACCGAGAAGATGTATCGAAGGGAGAATATGTCGAGGTGTCGATTACGGGGTGTACGTCGGCAACGCTGTTTGGCACGTTAGTGAAACACGACGTCCCGGCTGTGTCGTTGACCCCTTGAGGTAACTTCAAAAAGACTGAGCGGATGGACAGGGAATCCATTCAGGAACGATTCGGAATTATTGGAAACTCCGCGGCGCTGCGCCACGTGATCGACCAGATCCGTCTGGTTGCCGGTACCGACGTGAGCGTGCTGATCCAGGGCGAGAGCGGCGTCGGCAAGGAGTTGGTCGCACATGCGATACATGAGTTGAGCGGCCGGCGGCACGGCGCGATGATCATCGTCAACTGCGGCGCGATTCCGGAGGGCCTGATCGAATCCGAACTGTTCGGGACGGAGAAAGGTGCCTACACCGGCGCCGTCGAGCGGCGGGCCGGATACTTCGAAGAGGCCGACAAGGGATCGATATTCCTCGACGAGATCGGGGAGATGCCGCAGAACGCTCAGGTCCGGCTGCTCCGCGTCCTGGACTCCGGCCAGTTTAGCCGCATCGGGTCAGCAACCGTCAAGAAAACGGATACGCGTGTGATTGCGGCCACCAACAAGGACCTTTCCCGCGAAGTGGAGGCCGGCCGTTTCCGCGAAGACCTCTATTACCGGCTCTCGACGGTGGTCATCGGAATACCTCCGCTGCGTCAGCGCAAGGAGGATATCCTGCCGCTGTTTGACGAGTTCCTGCATCGATCCGCCCAGAAGTACGACACCTCCAGGCGCCGACTGGCTGAAGACGCAAAAGACCTCGTGATGCGATACCGCTGGCCCGGGAATGTTCGTGAGCTGCGCAACGTGGCCGAGCGCGTCGTGGTACTTTTGCGCAAGGACACGGTATCCGCCGAGGACCTTCGACCACACCTGCGCGGCGTCACAACGTCGGGCGTTTCCGGTGGGCTCGTGCGTGTCGAGCGCGAGGAACTGTCGGACGGGGATGGCTCGCGCGAACGCGAGCTGGTGTATCGTGCCCTGGTGGAGTTGCGTATGGAGATACGTGAGTTGAGGGAGCAGGTAGGTCAGCTCGTGAGCGGTGCAGCGCGTGTAGTACCCCGAGGCTTGCTCGAACGCCGTGATTCCGACCTCGTGGTTGTCAAGGCCGACGACTCGAGCCACTTCGACAAGTTCGTCGAAGACATTTCCTACGAGATTGCGGGTGACGAGGAGGGACGAGAACCGGAAACGGCGGCGGACAGCAGATCTGCACTCGTCGATGCGGATAGCCCCCTGCCTACGCTCGAAGATGCCGAACGCCAGCTCATCAACGAAGCGCTCAGGAGGTTCGACGGCAACCGCAGGCAGACGGCGCGAGCGCTCGGAATCAGCGAGCGGACGTTGTATCGAAAGCTGAAGGAGGCCGAAGAGGAGCAGGAAGAGCACGAGGAGCAAGTCGAAGATTAACGTCCATGCGCTCTTCCCACCGAACCGCCTTTCCGACGCTCCTGGCAGCGGTCATGATCTGCTCGCATTTGACCGCGTGCTCCTACTATAGCTTCACGGGAGCAACAATACCGTCACACCTGTCGACGATCGCTATTCCGCTGGTCGAGGATAACAGCATCAGCACGCTCACGACGCTCGATGACGCCATGACGGCGTTGCTCGTGGATCGCTTCGTCGGCCAGACGAGGCTGTCGCTTCAGCCGGACGAGTCTCAGGCCGACGTACTGCTTCGGACTCGCATCGATCGATACGCAAACCAGCCGGCGTCCGTCGGCGGGCAGGAGCGGGCCACGCTGAACCGCGTGACCATCTCAGTAACGACCGAGTACGTCGATCGCACAAAGGACGAGGTGATCTTCAGTCGCTCTTTTTCCAACTTCGAGGAATACGACCCGACGGATCCGGAGCGCGGGCTGGCCGGTGAAGAAGACGCTGCTCGCGCCGTCCTCGAGAAGATCGCCGACGACATTTTCACGGCGGCAACATCCGACTGGTAGCTCTTGGTGGCAGTGCTGATTTCGGTCCTGTACGCGCTGGCGATGCTGGTGCTGTTCGTCTACGGAGTGAACCTGCTCTGGCTGTCGGCGCGGTTTAAGGATTTGACCATGCTGGAGCCGGGCCCCGTGCCGGAGCCCGGTGATCCGCCGCCGCCCGTGCGGCCATGGCCGCAGGTGACCGTGCAGCTCCCGGTTTATAACGAGGCGCACGTCGTTGAACGACTCATTGACGCCTGCGCATCCCTGGACTACCCCAGGCACTCGCTCGAAATACAGGTACTCGACGACTCCGACGATGCCACGTGTGAAATAGCCGCGAGGCGCGTGGCGTGGTGGCGAAGCCGGGGCGTCGACATCGTGCACGTGCAACGTGCGGAACGCGACGGATACAAAGCAGGCGCTCTGCAGAACGGGCTTCTACTTGCGAGCGGCGATTTCATCGCAATCTTCGATGCAGACTTCGTACCGCAGCCAGACTTTCTCCGACAGCTAATCCCTCACTTTGATGAAGACGATGTCGGCCTCGTGCAGGCCCGGTGGGGACACTTGAATGCGGACCACTCGCTGCTTACACGCATTCAGGCTTTCGGTCTCGACGCGCACTTCGGTCTGGAGCAGCGGGTCCGAAACGCCATCGGCTGTTTCATGAACTTCAACGGCACAGCCGGCATCTGGCGGCGCCGGTGCATCGAGGATGCCGGTGGCTGGACGTTCGACACACTCACCGAAGATCTCGATCTCAGTTATCGCGCGCAGCTCAAGGAATGGAAGTTTCGGTATCTGCCGCACGTCGAGGTGCCCGCGCAGCTCCCGGTAGAAATGAACGGCCTCCGAAGTCAGCAGTTCAGGTGGACGAAAGGGGCTGTGCAGACCGCTCGAAAACTGCTTCCCGCACTGTGGAGTTCGGCGGTCTCGTTGCGAACGAAGGTGCAGGGGACGGTGCACCTCACCGCACACCTCGTGTTTCCCTTTGTCGTTCTCGCTGCGCTCTTGCACGCACCGCTCGTGCACATGAATACGCTTGAAGGAATGCCTGGAGAGGTTTACTTCGCCGTGATGGGAGTCGGCTTGCTGGGTCTCGCCGGATTCTGTCTCTCGCAGGTGTTCGCGCAGCTGTCCCTCTATCCGGACTGGTCGACGCGGCTGCGTCTGTTCCCGCTGTTTATGGCGGGAAGCATGGGCCTTTCGCTCAGCAACACGAGGGCGGTCTTTCAGGCGATGATCGGCCGCCAGAGTCCGTTCGTGCGCACGCCGAAATACGGACCGGACGTGGCCTCATCCTGGTGGACATCCACGTACGCACGCCTCGAGCTGGCCCCGGTGGTCCTTCTGGAGGCAATCATGACGCTTTACTGCCTGGGAGGACTTGTTCTGCTGATCACCACGGGCGCGTGGGCAGCCGTACCGTTCCAGGTGATCTTCACGCTCGGATTCGGGCTGGTGGCGGCATTTGGACTCAGAGTCCTCGGTGTACGCGACCGGCGGCCGCGACCGTCACCGCACCTCGTGCGCATTTGATGCAATCGAGGCAGGTAGTACCTTCAAGCTCCCAGGTTTCTCACAACTACCCATCTCAATGCTGCACTCAGAGTTTTCACGGGCACTCTCGCTGATCGAGGAGGGTCGGCTGCGAGACGGAGTGGACGTCCTCACACGCCTCACCGAGCAGTCACGCCAGTACGCGGCGGCGCAGGTCACGCTCGCGCGTGCCCTCAGTCAGTTGGGATCGGCTGAGGACGCCCTGCGCGGTTGGACGCGGGCGGAGCAACTGGCGCCGTTCTCGGAAGAAGTGCAGCGCGGCGTGGCGACGGCGGCAAGAAACGTATTCGTCGAGTCCGACGTCAACGGGGCGCCCGAAGAGCACATCGATGCGGTAGAGGTGCCCACTCGCGAAGCCGAGACGACGGAAGCAACGGCCGTCTCGGCAAGCGATGACCCCATGCTGATTGTGCCGGTAGCACCGCAGGGCTGGGACGACGACGAGGCGTCCGATCCACCCACGTGGTATGAACATCCGGACACGGTTGAGGAGCCGGACGCGCCTTCCGCCGACGAACTCAGCCCCGAGTGGGACACGTCGTTCGGCGGCGACGCGGGCGACGGCTCATCGTCCAGGGACGTCGACTTCTCGATCGAGCCTGACAGTGACGTCGAACTCGATCGCCTCATCGGCGAGCTCGAATCGGCGCGCATCGTTCCCAATCCCGATCCGGACGCGGTACCGTCGCCGGATCTTTCGACCGATATCGACGACGTGGTGTCGGAGACGCTCGCACGGATCTACGCGACGCAGAAGCAGTTCGGTGAAGCAGCGCGTGTTTATGAACGCCTGGCTCTGGAAAACCCGGATCGCGCAGAAGAATTCCGATCCAAAGCCTCGGAAATGCGCCGACAGGAATAGACGATGGCGCCGAACGAGAACCCGTTGGTGCGCCTCGTCTCGAAACCCGAGCGGATCGTCGCGGGATTGATGTCCGGCACTTCGGTCGACGGCGTCGACTGTGCCATCGTGCGACTCTCCGGATCAGGGCTGGCTCTGGAGATGGAAACACTCTCGTTCCTCAGTACGCCGTATCCGGACGAACTCCGGGATCAGCTGCTTCGCAACAGCGAAGACGACACCTCATCGGTTCGCGAGCTGTCGCAACTCAACTTTCGTGTCGCGCATGCTCTCGCGGACGCCCTTCGGGCCGGCATCAATGCGGCATCGATGACGCTCGAGGATCTCGACCTGATCGGATCGCACGGACACACGGTGCATCACGTTCCCGACGCGGAGCCCGTAGCCGGCGTTGCGATTCGGTCCACGCTTCAGATCGGCGATCCCTCGGTGCTGGCCCATCTCCTGAACATTCCTGTTGTGGGAGACATTCGGGTGGCAGACATGGCACTGGGCGGTCAAGGCGCCCCGCTCGTGACCTACGCCGACTACGTGCTGCTTCGAAGTGACACGGCCGATCGTGCCGTGCTGAACATCGGCGGCATCGCCAATGTGACCCTGATTCAGGCCGGCACCGGGCCCGACTCGGTGCTCGCATTCGACACCGGTCCCGGGAACATGGTTATCGATGCGCTTGCACAGCGACTCTTCGGAAGGGCGTTCGATGACGCAGGCGGCATTGCGGAGTCCGGGAGTGTATGTGAGCCGCTGCTAACCGAGTTCGTGAACGACGCGTACTACGAGCGTCCGCCGCCAAAGTCTACGGGCCGCGAGAAGTACGGCACCACCTTTGTCGATGGATTCCTTGAACGGTCCAGACACTACGGGTGTAGCGATGAGGACACGATAGCGACTGCAGCGGAGCTGACCGTGGCAACAGTCGCGCTGGGTATCGAACGTTTTGCGTCATTTTCCGGGAAGACGTATGATCTCGTCGTCGCGGGAGGCGGGGTGCACAATCGGGCGCTCATGAAAGGAGTTCGATCCCGGCTGCCCGAGGCGCACGTCACGACATCGGATGCGCTCGGCGTTCCCGCGGACGCACGCGAGGCGATCGCCTTCGCGATCTTCGCACACGAGACGGTCAATGGATGGCCGACCTCGATGCCGAGTGTGACCGGGGCGTCGCGCCCCGCACTCCAGGGCAAGATCTGCATCCCGTCGCCGGGTTCGTAAGCCGGTCCGCAGCGTTGATGCACACGTGATCTCTTCATGGAGAGCAACTTCACACAGATAAGCGAAATCGGAGAGTTCGGTCTGATCGACCGGCTGCACACCATTCTCGGCGAAGCAGCCGACAGCGAACTCGTAGTCGGGATCGGTGATGACGCCGCGGTGTTCCGCAAGGAGGACGGCATCTATCAGGTACTCACCACGGACGCGCTAATCGAAGGGGTACACTTCGAACGGTCCATCATGCCGATGCGACACCTCGGCTTCAAGTCAATCGCTGTCAACGTTAGCGACATCGCGGCCATGAACGCGCAGCCACGGTTTGCCGTCGTGAGTGTGGGTGTGCCCCACAGCGTCTCGGTCGAAATGATGGAGGCTTTCTACACGGGCATTCGTCAGGCATGCGATGCCTATGGCCTGACGGTGATAGGGGGGGATACCACGGCGGCACGACAGATGTGTATCTCCGTTTCAGTATTAGGTGAAGTCCCGGAGCGGCGCGTTGCGTTTCGCCGCGGGGCGTCGCCGGGTGACCTCGCGTGTGTCACCGGCGATCTGGGGTCCGCCTATGCCGGACTGAAAGTTCTGATCAAAGAGCGTATTGCCCTCCAAGATGCCGATGTCAACTTCGAACCCGACCTCGATCGATACGACTATGTCGTTCGCCGGCAGCTCACACCAAGCGCGCGCATGGATATCATCCGAGCGTGGGAAGCGGCAGGGTTTATGCCGCGGGCGATGATCGACGTTTCCGACGGGCTGTCATCGGAGATAAACCATCTTTGCCGGCATAGCGGCTGCGGCGCATTATTGCGGCGCGACGCAGTCCCGATCCACGAACAGACGGCTCAGGTGGCTGATGCTTTTGACGACGAGGCGATCAACTTCGCCCTTTTCGGCGGCGAGGACTACGAACTGCTGTTCGCAGCCCGACCCGAAGAAGTCGGTCGCATCGACGACGGCTCGTTCACCGTCATCGGGGTCTTCACGGATGCCGACGAAGGGGTGCGGATGCAGGATGAGGAGGGCGAGTACGTGAACATCTCCCAGAACGGCTATCAGCACTTTGCCGGATGACGACAACCGGCCCGCGACTATCGGCATGGAGTTTGACTACAATTTGAGAACGCCTTGCGTGCACGCACATGGCCGCGGCGGCACAGGATTGAGACCCGGTTCCGGCCTCTTTGTATCGAATCGTATCAGAATCCCGCATGGGTGACACTTCCGAACACGCGGACGCATTGGATTCCGCCGGAACAGTACCGGCTGAAGACATGCTTCGGTCATATTCGCGCCGCGATCTGCGCTGGAGCGACCTGCCTTCGGCTGTCCGCATCCTGTTCCTGCTGGCGAAACTCGTCCTGCTGCAGAAACGTGTCTCGGTACCGCGTCTTGTCGCTTCTTTCGATCCTGCCCCACGCCCCGGTGCAAGCGAAGGCATAGACATGTCGCGCGTGACGTGGCTTACGCGTGGTTTGCTGCGCAGGCTGTTCAGTGGTCGCTACTGCATGAAAAGATCGCTTGTGCTGTTCTACCACCTCCGTCGGGCTGGCCGAGACGCCAAGATATATTTCGGCGTTGCAAAAGAAGACGGCAAGCTTGAGGGACACGCGTGGGTTACGGTTGACGGCCATGCATACGCAGAAGAGGGTAGCGTCGATCAATACACGATCACGTACTCCTACCCTGGATAGCCTCGGCAACGCCCCGGATCTTTCCCGCAAGCATAGGACGTCTATTGACCGATTGTTCGCGAAACCCGTCAGTGATCTGGATTATTTTTCATCCCTCGCCCCGCAGCCCGGCCTCCATAAGCCTGAAAGCGTACCAACTGTGAGCCGGTCAGGGGACTTGCCAGCGAAGAATCCAGAACCCATTACGTACCCCTGATGCAGGTCAGCAGCAACGGAAAGTCCACGGGCTCCGTGGTTCAGGTCGTCGGCCCGGTCATCGACGCCCAATTTGCTCCCGACGCCGTTCCGAAGATCCTTGACGCGCTCGTTATCGAAATGGAGTCCGGCGACGACCTCATTCTCGAGGTCCAGCAACACCTTGGTGAGAACCGGGTCCGCACCGTCGCAATGGACAGCACGGAAGGTATCCGAAGAGGAACGCCCGTGCGGAATACGGGTCAGCCGATCGCGATGCCCACCGGTGACGAGATTCGTGGCCGCCTGTTCAACGTCGTCGGAAAAGCCGTTGACGGATTGCCGCAACCGAAAGTAGACGGCGAGCGGCCTATACACGCGCCCCCGCCGTCGTTCGATCAGCTCTCGACCAAAGTGGAGATGCTGGAGACCGGGATCAAAGTGGTCGATCTTCTGGAGCCGTACTCGCGCGGTGGTAAGATCGGGCTGTTCGGTGGCGCGGGCGTGGGCAAGACCGTGCTCATCATGGAGCTCATCAACAACATCGCTAAGGAGCACGAAGGACTGTCTGTGTTCGCCGGCGTCGGGGAGCGCACGCGTGAGGGCAACGACCTGCTCCGCGAAATGCTCGAGAGCGGCGTTATCCGCTACGGCGACGCATTCATGAAGGCGATGGAGGAAGGCGACTGGGATCTCTCGAAGGTCGACATGAAGGCGCTCCGAGAGAGCCAGGCCACCCTCGTTTTCGGGCAGATGAACGAGCCGCCCGGCGCGCGAGCCCGCGTCGGTCTTTCGGGGCTTACCGTTGCGGAGTACTTCCGTGATCTCGGCGGCCGCGACGTGCTCTTCTTCGTCGATAATATCTTCCGATTCACGCAGGCGGGATCGGAAGTCTCCGCACTGCTGGGCCGCATGCCTAGCGCCGTCGGCTACCAGCCTACACTCGCAACGGAGATGGGCGAACTGCAGGAGCGCATCACGTCAACAAAGACCGGGTCGATCACCTCGGTGCAGGCGATCTACGTCCCGGCCGACGACTTGACCGACCCGGCTCCCGCGACGACGTTCGCACACCTCGACGCCACAACGGTCCTTTCCCGACAGATCGCGTCACTGGGTATCTATCCGGCGATCGATCCGCTGGATTCGACCAGCCGAATTCTCGACCGGCGCGTGCTCGGTGAGGAGCATTACGACACGGCGCAAGAGATCAAGCAGCTCCTCCAGCGATACAAAGAACTGCAGGACATTATTGCGATCCTCGGGATGGACGAGCTCAGCGATGAGGACAAGCTCGTTGTTGGTAGGGCGCGCCGTGCGCAACGATACATGAGCCAGCCGTTCCATGTCGCCGAGCAGTTTACCGGTTTCAAGGGCAAGTACGTGCGCATCGACGACACGATTCGTGGCTTCCGGGCGATCATGCAGGGTGAGCTGGACCACCTGCCCGAGTCCGCCTTCATGTACAAGGGCGGCATCGAAGAGGTGATCGAAGAAGGCGAACGGCTGCTGAAGGAAGAGTAACGGGCTGCGGGAGCGATGGCTAAGACCCTCAGTGTCAATATCGTTTCGCCGGACGGAAGCGTCTTTCGTGGAGAGGCGCAGGGCGTGCGCGCGCCGGGTGTGGAAGGATCCTTCGAGGTTCTGTACGACCACGCGCCAATGATTGCAGCGTTCGACGTGGGGCCTCTCTTCATCCGGGAAGCAGAAGGAGATCGGATCGTGTTCGCAACCTCCGGCGGGTTTCTGGAAGTTGTGGACAACAAGGTGACGGTTCTAGCTGAGACGGCGGAGCCTGCCTCGGGGATCGACGTCGAGCGTGCCAGGGAAGCGGAACAGCGTGCCCTGGAAGCACTCAAACTTGCAGCGCCGGAAGAGCGCGCCAGAATCGAAGCCGCCCTTAACCGCGCGCGAAACCGAGCGCGCGTCGCGATGGGTCAGGTCGGCTCCAGAGGCGGCGCATAAAACACAGCCGCCCGGACCCTATCAGGAAGGCCTGGTCCCGACGCAGAGGATAGGCCTTTTCTTGAATCATGACCGGCCATAACACGCCACATCAAGCGATGACCATCGACGAACTTCCGACCCCCGCTCTCTTGATCGAAAGGACGAGGTTTGAAGAGAACCTCGCACGCATGCAAGAGCTGGCGGGGACGGAGTCCGTTGATCTCCGTCCCCACACGAAAACGCACAAGTCGGTGCACATCGCAGGGAGACAGCGGGAACTCGGTGCGGAGGGTCTCACGGTCGCCCGCGTCGGTGAGGCGGAGGTCTTTGCGGCGGCGGGATTCAGCGATATCAGGATCGCGTACGAGGTCGTCGGTCGAAATGCCTGCGAGCGGCTCGCAGCGCTTCAGTCGCGGTCACGAATGTCCGTCTGTGTTGACACGCCCGAAGGGGCACGTGCACTGTCGGATTGGTTTGCGTCGGCTGGAAGAAAAATCGACGTCCTGGTGGAGGTGGACACCGGCCATGGCCGGTGTGGTGTGGCGTGGGATGGCGGGGACGCGATCGATTTTGTCCAGCTGGTGCGAGGTCTGCCTGGACTTTCTTGGCATGGGCTGCTCACGCACGCCGGTCACTCTTACCACGGCCCGCGCGATGGCAACGAAACCCCGTCGCAAGCTCTCGAACGGCACGCCGCAGAAGAGCGCGATCGCATCCTGTCGCTCGCGAGTAAGTTAGCCGAAGCGGGGATCGCCCCCGACGTCGTCAGCATCGGATCGACACCGACGATGTCGCGCTTCAAGAATGTGTCCGGTGCCGGTCCACGTATCACCGAGATCCGTCCAGGCAACTATGTGTTCAACGACGCTATTCAAGTGGGCCTTGCAACGACGACGCTTGAGCACTGTGCGCTGACGGTTCTCGCCACGGTGATCAGCCGCCATCGCGACCGTGGCGGCGCAGAGCACGTTTACCTTGACTCCGGCAAGAAGACGTTAACGTCGGACGAGGGTAAGCTGACTAACGGCTATGGAATTCTCCTGTACAACCCACGTACCATGACCCCGCTGCCGCATGCGGCCGTGACTGGATTGTCCGAAGAACATGCCTGGGTGCAGGTCAGTGGGGGTTCGACGCTGCAAGTCGGCGACCGGATTCGATTCGTCCCTAATCATGCGTGCGTGACTGTCGACACGAAGGACACGATCTACATGGTGGACGGTGACGAAGTAATAGAGGAGATCAGCGTCGACGCACGGGGAAAGTCCGCATGATGGAGGTCGGGCGATGACTGCGGGAACCACGGCCGGGTACTCGGGCACGCCGCTCGCCAGGAAGCTGGGACTGAAAAAGGGCTTTGTAGCGATAGTGGTGGATGCGCCCGACAACTACGAGGCGCTGGTTTCGGATGCGCCAGACGAGATCACCTGGGAAACCCGGCTGACCGGTGAAGCGGATTTCATCCATGTCTTCGTCCGTGAGGAGCCGCGCCTTTCGGTACTCTTTCCAAAGGCACGAGGGTTGCTCAAAAAGACCGGAATGCTTTGGGTCTCGTGGCCGAAAAAAACTTCCGGGGTCCGGTCTGACCTCACGGAAAACCTGGTTCGCGCGGTCGGGCTGGCCAACGGTCTTGTTGACGTGAAGGTGTGTGCAGTCGACGACACGTGGTCGGGATTGAAGTTTGTTTTCCGGGTCAAAGACCGGTGACAACAGTACCCGCTTTGGCCTCGCAGGATCAACGGGACACGGTTGTCAGTTAGGATCGTCGCGGCAGGACGTGTCTGCCGACCAACGGAATGAGGGACCGACGAGTCGATGGCTGGTCACAATAAATGGTCGAAGATCAAGCGGCAGAAAGCCGTTACTGACGCGCGTAAGTCCAAGGCGTGGGCGCGCATCGCACGTGAAATCATGATTGCGGCCCGTGAAGGTGGCGGCGACCCGGCGATGAACGCTCGGCTTGCCCTGGCAGTCGATCGCGCCAAGAGCGAGAACATGCCGAAGGACAACATCGAGCGCGCCATCAAGCGTGGCACCGGTGAAATCGAAGGCGAGGACTACGTCGAGATGACGTACGAGGGCTACGGACCGAGCGGCGTGGCCATCTTTGTGGAAGTACTTACCGACAACACAAATCGCACGGTCGCCGACCTTCGCCATCTCTTCAGCAAGGCAGGCGGAAGCCTTGGCCAGTCCGGTAGCGTCGGCTTTCTTTTTGACAGAAAGGGCATCATCGAGATCGACGCGCGCACTCAAGACGAGATGGCGCTTTTCGAACTCGTGGTCGACGCCGGCGCTGAAGACCTCTCACGCGACGAAGAAAGCTTTGTAGTGACGACCTCGGTCGATAACTTTGGACCCGTACATGCGGCCCTTAAGAAGAGGGATATTGAACTTATCGATGCAGGACTGCAACGGATTCCCACCACCACCGTTGTACTCGGACCCGCCGACGCACGCAAGGTAGCCGGCCTGATCGAAAAGCTGGAAGATCACCAGGACGTACAGGCCGTGTACTCCACACTTGAGCTCGACGAGGCGACGCTCGAAGCCATAGCATAGACCCACCGAGGCCTCCCCCGGCCAGTCACATGATCATCCTTGGAATCGACCCGGGTTCACGCGTAACCGGTTATGGAGTCATTGCGTGTGACAGGGGTTCGGAGCACCTGATCGAGTTCGGTGTGATCCGCCTTCGTGGCGAGGCGCACCACCATCTCCGGCTCAAACAGATCTATGATGAGCTGCTTGAAGTGATCGAGCGACACAATCCTGACGAGTGCGCAGTCGAAATGCCCGTCTACGGCAGTAACCCCCAGTCAATGCTGAAGCTGGGACGAGCGCAGGCGGCGGCGATGCTCGCCGCGCTCAATCGGCAGATACCGGTTGCTCAGTACACGCCGAAGGAGGTAAAGAAATCCGTGACCGGAAACGGTAATGCAAGCAAGCAGCAGGTGTGGTTCATGGTTCGCTCTATCCTACAGGTCGAATCAGCCGACGAGGAAATGCTGCACGATGCGTCGGACGCGCTTGCCGTTGGATTGTGTCATGCGCATCGCGACGGACCCGAAGGGCAGCGCACCTATGCGGACTGGTCGGCGTTCCTCCGCGATAATCCGGGACGCGTCGCGTGACGTGTCGGGGCCGACTAGAATCAGTCGTAATAGATACCGCGCTCTTCGTCCTTGACACGAACCACGTCGGTCGCCTCGTCCATGTTGATCGTCCCTTTAGACAACGTGAATATCATGTGGGCGATCTTGCGATCCTTCTGAGGGGCTTGACCGAGCTCCGGATGTGCCTGCTCAATCAGGTCGATGAGTATGCGGATGTACGGATATCGCTGCTCCGCCGTCTCGATCTTTCCAATAGATACAGCGAAGAGCTCCGGATTACGACCGATCTGCCGATCGACGATCTTGGTGGAATATTGCATCAGGCCGGGAGATGGGTGGCGGACCGAATTGAAGTCCGAGAAAAAGCGTTGTCGATGGAAGGGTGGTGGGCGTAGGTATACATACACCCAAGGTTAGTATACCGAACAAGTCGCGTCGATAACAACTGCGCGGGGTAAATAGGCGATTACGCCGCCTGAGGCCGACTTTTCAGACTAGCTTCGGAACCGGTCGCGGGCGCACGCACTATATTCATGCGGTATGAGAAACGGCACGCCTGATATCAACGGCAGCCCGTATCGACTGGAGCTGCTCACCCCGGTCCCGGCGTTTCATCGGCGGGCGCGCATCGGGAAGAATCTCGACGAGGGACAGCTCGTCTACTACGGGCCGTCGCCGGTGTACTACGGCATCGGCGAAGTGAAGCGCATCGTGGGGCACTTCGTTGCCGTTGACTTCCGGGGGACCGGCGTGTTCGGCGTGCACGAGGACGTACTGGAAAACCAGTATCTGATACCGATTCCACAAGCGACGCTCTCGCTCCTGTAGGTCAGGTCAGGATGCCGCGGTCCAGGCGGTTGCCCCCCAGTCTCTGTCTGTGAAAAAAAGGGGTAGCAGAGACAATTCGGAAGTCCGTAAGTCTTACGTCGTCATTGCTGCGTCGCCGCAGTGCGCTCGGTGCGTGCGAATGATCGCCCTCCAGTTAGGAGTCCAGGATGGAAAAGAACATTAAGAAGGTAACGCCGGTCGAGTACGAACTCGAGATCGAAGCTACACCGGAGGATCTTGCGGAGGAGATCCTCTCGCAGCTCCGTG
>JBFHWK010000060.1:0-14209 GCA_041589075.1 Rhodothermales bacterium | reverse complement strand
TTCCTCCTTGACAATTTCCGTCAGCAGGCGGCGGCTGCCGCTCGCTTTGACACCGTTCCAACTGCTGTACGAGGGCATGATCGTGCCCACGCCGGCCGCGATCGTGGTTACGTAGCCTTCCATGTGGATCCGCCGCAGCTCTTCCTCGGTCAGTCGAACGTCACCCCGATCGAACGGGTACTTGACGCCGCCACTCGTGAGTCCGGTGCCCTGCTCGGTTCCACCATCTCCTACAAAATGCTTCGAGCATGCGACGACTCGCTCGGGATCTCCCGGATCGTTCCCCTGCAACCCCCGGACGGCCGCGGCACCAAGTTCCGCAACCAACGCAGGATCTTCGGAGAAACCCTCGTAGGTACGGCCCCAGCGGTCGTCGCGCGGCACGGCCACACAGGGTGCGAAGTCCCAATTAATACCCGTCGTTTTTACTTCCCTGGCCGTGATTCTATTGATCTCCTCGACAAGGTCAGCGTTTCGGGTGGCACCAAGACCGATGTTGTGTGGGAAGACAACCGCATCGATGACGTTGCTGTGGCCGTGGACGGCGTCAACCCCATAGAGCAAAGGTATCCCGAGACGCGTCTGCAAGGCCAAGGCCTGATAGTTCTCGTACATCGCCGTCCAGTCATCGAGACTGTTCGTGACCGGATCGGAACCTCCCCCGCTCAGAAGCGAACCCAGGAAATAGGTCCGTATGTCTTCCGGGTCGTCGAGGAATTCCTGGTCCGCCTGGGTCATCTGACCCACTTTTTCCTCGAGCGTCATATTCGCCAGCAGCGTGTCAACACGGGCGTCGAAAGCAGTATAAGTATGCTGTCCGATTGCCGACCCGCTCAAATCTCGGCCGGTGTCGGCACAAGCCGTGAGAAGCAAAAGCAGCAAAACGATTGGGCGAGTGAAGCACATAAACCTAACTTGATTCGTGGTATGGTGACCCCCCAATCTACGGTGCCGAGGCTTCTTGGCCCTGCTGCGCAAAGCGCCAAACTGTAAACTGGTGCGAATTGCGTCCGATTATTCAGGTGGACCTGACATGCAGTACTTTACTTCTCCCGGCTTTTTTGTCTGATCGGAAACGGCTTCGATTGCCACAACCTGCAAACTCTTGACTCGACCCAAGATCATCAACGTCGTTGGCGCACGTCCGAATTTCATGAAGATCGGGCCCATTCACCGGAGACTTATCGCGGACGGCGCCATGGCACCGCTTCTCGTGCACACAGGTCAACATTATGATCAGAAGATGAGCGACGTATTCTTTCGCCAGCTTCATCTTCCTGAGCCGGATGTCTACCTCGGTGTGGGCAGTGGAACACATGCCGCACAGACGGCCCGCATTATGGAAGCGTTTGACAACGTGATTACCGACGAGAAGCCTGACCTTGTCGTGGTTGTCGGAGATGTCAATTCGACGCTCGCATGTAGTCTCGTGGCGGTTAAGCGGCATGTCCCGGTCGGACATGTCGAGGCAGGGTTGCGAAGCTTCGATCGACGGATGCCCGAGGAGATCAATCGAATCGTAACCGACAGCATCTCGGATCTCCTATTCGTAACGGAACAGAGCGGCCTTGACAATCTCAGAAACGAGGGAGTTGCTGACGATAAGGTGTTCTTCGTCGGCAACGTGATGATCGACGCACTGGCCGAGTTTCTTCCGGCCGCCGAGGCGAATGACATCCACGAGCTTCTTGGTCTGGGCGCAGACAAATACGTCTTGATGACGATGCACCGCCCGTCGAACGTCGACAATCGCGACAGAATGGAGTTGCTGCTCAGACTCATTGAGCGCGTCGCGTCCAGGTCTCGAATTGTCTTTCCGATCCACCCGCGAACGAAGTCGCGTGCCGAGGAGTTCGGCCTGATGGACCGTATAGCCGGCGTCGACGGAATGACGCTTGTGGAGCCTCTGGGCTATCTGGAGTTTGTCGGGCTCATGCAGAAAGCGTCGGTTGTGATTACGGATTCGGGGGGGATTCAAGAAGAGACAACCTATCTCGGCGTTCCCTGCCTGACATTGCGCGACACGACCGAACGCCCCGTCACGACCACATTAGGCACAAACGAGTTGCTCTCACTAGACCCCGACTTGGTGTTTGAGCGCTTCCTGGCCGCCATGAACGGCCTCTCCAAGCACTCAATTCCGCCGCTGTGGGACGGTGCAGCTTCTGAACGCATCGTGGACGTTTTCAAGAAATATTTCGGGCTCTAGTGATCCAACGGGTGCGCTGCGTTGACGGCGCTGCTCATTGCATAAGCTGCAAAAGCCGCTCGGCTACATAAGAGCCGACGATCCGGTTGCCGGTAGGCGTCAGGTGCCCGTCGTAACGGAAGAACAACGGAGCTCTACTGACAGAATCGGCTGAAACGAGGGTGTCGAGCGTGGCTATCCAATCGAATCCGTTACTCGCCGCTACCGCGGAAAAGTGATCATCGAGGACGCGTTCGTCGATGTCAACCTCGTCATCAGACCGGCGTGAGGCGAGCACCTGGAACTGCTGAGGAATCGAAACGGCGGCAAACCTCGCCCCGGCTTGCGCGGCCAAACGCGCGGCTCGGGCAAGCAGGACTTCCAGGCTGTCACGACTGGCCACGATGTCTTGAGACGGTTGCGTCTCGAAAATTGCTGCACGACCCGAGGAACGATACGCGCGGACATAGAAGCCATCGCTATTCAACAGTAAGCGTTGGATCAATATCAGAATGTGCAGAGGCGGGGACTTGGTGCCGCGAGGCACCACCGCAGGCCGGCCGGTGTTATCGGCGAGAGAAAACAAATCATTGGGCAAGAACGCCAGCAACACCCAGTCCGGTTGTACCTTTAGCAGGAGTCGCTCGATCGCCACCACTTCGCGGCGCGTGTCGTATCCAGGAACGCCCGCATTGAGTACCCGTACTCGCCGTCCATTCCGATCAAGTGACTTCTCAAGCCACCGCGGCCACGTCTCGTCATCGTCACTGCCGACGCCAAACGTAAAGGAATCTCCGACGACCAGCACAGTCGCATCGGCAGTTTCTGCGTCGATCGAGTGCGGGCTTGCACGAAAGCCGCGCTCATCGACCGTGTACGTTACGCGATACTCAGGAGTCACCTGTTGTGCAATGGCGCCGGCGCGATTCCGATGGCCCAGAATCGTATCCGGAATGACCACGCCAAGAGAATCGCCGGTCGCCGTCCGCACATCCTGAGGAACCACGACACGGACGACGACCTCAAGGCACAGAAACAAAGCTCCGGACAAGCTTAGCACAATGAATACGGTTCGAAGCCTTTTTCCCATTGACGGCTGCGCAGTAGGTTCTTCGGGTAAGCGCGTGCTTGGACGTCTCAAGGGCAGAATACGGCTCCACGTTCGATGATCTTCGTTCGTGGCACAGCGGGTACGGTTTGTGGTCGAATCCCCCACATCCGGGATCGCTGTCTGCTTACCGGGACCCACCCGATGTGCCGTTAAATGCGCGGCCCCGGATTTTGTACCTATGGAATGCGACTGCCGGCCGACGCGGAATTCCTGCGACCCGCGCGGGTACCTCTTTCCACGTAAACACGGTGACGACCATGATTCGCACAAAGGAACCTAGAACGGCTGACGACCTCGGCCTGGATGAGCTCACGGCCGAGGACATTATGAATACCGAGATTCTCACCATAAGTGAGAGTTGGCCGGTGTCGTATCTGGCCGAGTTCCTTACCGAGAATTCCATATCTGGTGGTCCCGTTGTTTCTGAAGATGGAAAACTCGTAGGCGTGGTATCCGCCACGGACATCGTGCGCTACGATAGCTTTCCGAACCGTGAACCGGATCGACATGCGACACAGATGTACTACCATCACGCTCTGGAGAACGCCTATTCAGATCAGGACTTGACCTCGTTTCGGTTTGCCTCTGATACCGAAACGAAGGTGCGTGAAATCATGACGCAGACCATCTTCAGTGTTGATGCCGAAGCCAGCGTTAAGCAGATAGCCAACACGATGGTGACGGGGCGAATTCATCGTGTCCTAGTCACACGCCGAAACGAACTAGTGGGGATCATCTCTGCGCTGGACGTGCTGCGAATTCTGGCGAACGGAGACTGAAGGGTAACGGCGTCGCGTTATACGTCACTGAATAGTCCCGTGGATTAGCTTATCTGTCGGCGGTGTTGGTCAGGCTTTGAACCATCTCCGCCAGACCATCCGAGACGACTACGGGGTAGTCAGTTGTGGGCCGGTCCAAAGTTAGCAGATAGTCCGGTAGAGCGCTTATTTCACGTCGAGCGCGATCACGGATCGCCAGCAGGTGCTCCGGCTCCCCGACCCTCCTACCACCACTCATTGTCTTCCTCAACAGCGGCTCTCCGTCGAGCTGTTCGTCTTCGCGACCAATCGTGTCCGCGAAAATGGCGCCTTCCCGCGATCGCCGCCACACCTGTTTCCTACCGGGTAATGTTGCTTTGCCCGTTGATGTTTTGAGGGTCGCGCGACCATTGTATTCGACTAGCTTGTATGCGCAATTGAGATAGGGCGCGTCCGCCGAGACATCCAGGGCCGTGCCGACCCCGAAGCCGTCAATTGGTGCTCCGGCTTCGACCAGTTCGCCGACTGAGTATTCGTCGAGACCGCCGCTCGCGAAGATATCGGTGGACGTGAGGCCGCCTTCGTCGAGAATTCTGCGGACGTCCTTTGCAAGGGCTGCGAGGTCGCCACTGTCCAATCGGACGGCTTTTATGACAATGCCTCGCTCGCGGAGGCGCCGAGCGAGTTCGACAACTTTCCCGGCGCCGGCGAGAGTGTCATACGTGTCAATCAGAAGTACGACATTGTTAGGTTGCGACTTTGCAAACTCCTCAAACGCCTCTTCCTCGTCTTGAAAGGCTTGCACAAAGGAGTGGGCCATTGTGCCGAAGATCGGGATTCCAAACCGGTCGCCCGCAAGAACGGTCGACGTGCCGTTGAACCCTGCCAGATAGGAGGCCCGCGCCGCCAGAAGCCCCGCCTCGGCGCCATGTGCTCGCCGCAGTCCGAAATCGACAAGCTGCCGGCCGCGCGCGTGCGTAACGACCCGAGCCGCCTTGCTGGCGACCAGCGTCTGGAACTGAAGAAGATTGATAATACGCGTCTCTACTATCTGGGCTTGCGGCAAGGGCGCTACGACACGAAAGATGGGCTCGTCGGCAAAGAAGACCGTGCCCTCGGGCATCGCGTAGACATCGCCCGTAAATCGGAGAGATTCCAGTTCGTCGAGAAACGAGTCACTGAAAAACCCGGTCGAACGCAGGTAACGAACGTCATCGGCGGTGAAACGGAACTGCTCCAGGAACTGAACCACCTGTTCGAGCCCGGCAGCAATGAGGTACGAGCGCGCGTCCGGCAAGCGGCGCACGAAGAACTCAAAGGCAGCGGTCGCAGTCATTCCGCGCTCCCGGTACCCCTGAAGCATCGTAAGCTGATACAGATCCGTGAGCAGGCCCGACCGTCCGGGATCTGTCATCCGACCTTTTGCACCGCGTGCACTGTCACGCCGGCCTGACGCATTTTGGCCAGGGCTGCTTCGCCGTCACCGGGAACGACGTCTACAGCTCGCACGGCGTCTTCTACAACTACGGCATCAAAACCTTCTTGAACGGCGGAAAGCGCTGTACTTAGCACGCAGTAGTCCGTAGCAAGGCCCACAACTACGACGCGTTCGACAGCCTCGTCGCGGAGTCGCGCCGCAAGATCCGTGCGCTCGAAGCCTGAGTAGGCGTTAACGTCCTGCTCGAAGTCTTTAGAGACGATAACCACGTCATCATCAAGATCGAGGCCGCTTGCGAATTCGGCTCCCGACGTGCCCTGCACACAGTGGACCGGCCACGGACCGCCCTGTGATTTAAAGGAGCAGTGATTAGCGGGGTGCCAATCGCGAGTAGCGAAGATCGGCCGCCCCGCGCGACGAAACACCCGCATCAAATCATTGATGACGGGGACTACCTGATCGCCCTCGGACACGGCAAGAGCGCCGCCGGGCAAGAAGTCATTCTGGACATCCACGATCACGAGCGCATCGTGCATACCCACGTCGAAAGCTGCTTGCATCACGTGTTACCTCGAGTGTCTGAACAAAGCCGGGGCGGTGACTCACCCCTTTCCGTGATACATCCACGCGCACGGCAAGTTTTCCGTACACCAAATCACGGATCAGCGACGTTCTCTTCCGGATACAGCACGACACGAATGACGTTGTCGGTGTTGAAGTATCGTGATGCCGCTTCCTGGACCTCTTCAAGCGTCACGGTATCGAAGAACTCGATCATCGCACCGGGAATATCGGAGAAAGCCAACCCGTTATCCTCGTAATAGTCCATCGACGAGAGCCAATAGCTGTTTTGCTCCAGCCCGACCTTATGCTGCGTCATCGATGTCTCCCGCGTTTTCTGGAGATTCGTGGCCGTCGTCCCCTGCGTCTTGAGGGTATCGATGACACCATAGACCATCGACGTCAGCTCCTCCACACGTTCCGGGTCGCAGCCAAAACTGACTATGATTCGGTAAGCTTCGTACGGACGGCGCTGAAGCGACCCATTGACCTGCACGCCGTAGGTGCCGCCGAGGTCTTCACGCAGCACCTCGCGTAATCGAATGGTGAGTACGTTGTCCAGCACGGACATGACACGGCGCCCTCGGTTTGACCACGTCGCCTCACCGGTGTATGCAATGAATACGCGGCTCTTCGGCTCTATCCCGCGATAGACGGCTTTCTCCACGTGGCCGGTCGGGGGACGGATACCGATATCGCGCCACGTTTCCGTTCGACCTGCCGATGGCAGCCCTGCCAGATACTTTTCGACATAGCGCCGCACCTCCGTCGTGTCAAAAGCCCCAACAATGAAGTAGGTGAAGTCGCCGGCGTCCGCAAAGCGCTCTTTGAACACCTCGAACGAAACGTCAAGGTTCATTCTGTCCAGCGTTTCTTGCGAGAACGGTTGTGCCCGCGGGTGATACTGGGCCATCGTCACGGACACCGTATCGCTGAACGCCCGGGTCGGATCGGCCTTCATGCTCAGTAGCAGACTCCCTATTCTCTGGCGATACGATTGATAGGTAACCGAATCCGCGCGCGGGCTGGTGAAGTAGAGGTGGACAAGCTGGAAGAGTGTTTCCAGATCCGCCGGCGATCCACTTCCGCGAAATCCCTCCGACAAGTCGCCTATGTATGGCGACACCGACACAACCTTGCCTGCCAGCTTCTTCTCGAGCTCGATAGGTCCAAAAGCACCGACACCACTTTGGCCGATCAATGTTGCGGCAAACTCGGCCGGTGTGTAGCGTTCGTCGTCGACGATGGACGTCCCGCCGGGACTTTTTGCAAGGACGAGCACTTCGTCGTTCTTGAAATCGGTGGTCTTGAGAATCACCTGGCTTCCGTTTGAAAGTACGAGACGCGTGATGTCGACGTCTGCGTAATGCGTTTCGTCGACGATTGAACCGCCAGAGGGCTCCTCGGACAGCAGCGGCTCATCCAGGACCACGTCCTCGTATGGTTCTATCTCTTTCGATTCGACCACATCGAAAATGGCAAGCAGTTCTGCTTCGGTCGGGTAGTTGATGTCCTCGCGCTCAGGCCCGTCCGCGAGGACGACCCTGTTCTTTTCCGTGACGAATGCTCCCGCCAGAGCATTTATTTCGTCGAGGCTGATGCTCGGCAGCATTTCGCGCGTTGCCTCATACTCGTACGCGATTCCTGGAGAGGGCTCATCGACCAGGAAGTGACGCACGTATTCTGATGCGAACCGGGCCGACTCTGTCTTGTCACGCTCGTTGTAGGCACGCTCCATGGATCGCAGCAGATCACTCTTCGCACGCTCCAGCTCTGAGCCGGTAAAACCGAAACGACTGACACGCTTGGCTTCCGTCAGAAGAACCTCAAGCGCACGCACCATTCCCCCGTCTCGAATGAGAGCCGACAGGTTGTAGAAGTCAGGGTTGCGGGCGAAGGACCCTCTGCCAGAGCCCGCGAATGCAAACGGTGGATCGGTGTCCTGTGTCAGTTCTTGAAGACGCGCGTTGAACATCGCGTGATACAGCGATTCTATTAATCCGCGGCGGTAGCCCTCACGAGAGTTCTGGTCTTGTTCCGGAATCTTAAAGACGAGTGACACCGAGCCGAACGGCGCTTCGGGATCGGTCGCCAACGCCACGAGAGGCTCCTCGTTATCCGGGACGCTGAATTCCAGCCGCTCCCTCTGATCAGGCGGTACTGACAAATCGGCAAAGCCCTTTCTTACTTGCCGTTCGACACGATCGACATCGAAGTCACCCACTACAACGACGGCCATCAAGTCGGGACGGTACCAGTCGTCATAGAAGCGCCGCATAGTTTCGTAGTCGAAGGACTCGAGGTTTTCCTTCGTTCCGATCGGGAGGCGATCTGCATACTGCGAGCCCTTCAGCAGCACAGGGAGCTGCTCGTTCAGCATGCGCATCCGCGCTCCGCGCCCCAACCTCCATTCCTCGATAACGACGCCACGCTCCTTATCGACTTCCGCGGTGTCAAATGCCACACGGCCTGCCCACTCCCTAAGAATGTCAATCCCCGTGTCAAGCAGCTCAATGCTGTCCGTCCGCACCTTCAGCATATAGACGGTCTCATCGAATGATGTGTAGGCGTTGACGTCCGCGCCGAATCGGCTCCCGGTCAGTTCGAGGTAATCCACAAGCTCCTGCTTCTCAAACCGCTCCGTGCCATTGAAGGCCATGTGTTCGACGAAGTGCGCCAGGCCCCGCTGATCGTCATCCTCGAGTACCGAGCCGGCATCAACGGCGAGTCTGAGTTCCGCCCGGTCCGCAGGCTTACTGTTCTTGCGAATGAAGTAGCGCAGACCATTCTCGAGCGTTCCGGTCCGAATCGCAGGATCGAGTGGCAGCGGCTCGTCGGAGGCAACGGTCGCATCGGTAACAGACGCACGCGGGGCAGCGGCGGCAGGTTCGGCAACGGGCTGGGGAACGCTGGTCGAAGCACAACCTGCACCAACCAGTACAACAAAGAGGAAAGACAGGTACCTTCGCATACACGGCATGATCATTGACAAGCCATTTGTGAGGTCCAGCGGAGCATTGTGAGTATGGCCGGCTAAGATAGCGGGTGACACCGATCAAAGCCTAAGAAACCCACGCACAACAAATCTTGCGACTATGGTTCATCAGGAACACGTCTCACTCGACACCGCGGGACATGGTGACATGCACGACATCACCTCCCATGTCGGCGGTGTCATCAGGACATCGGGCATTCAGACGGGCATCGTGACCGTTTCGGTCGTCGGCAGCACCGGCGCAGTCGGTACCATTGAGTTCGAGCCCGGCCTTCGCCGCGATCTTCCTGAAATTCTCGATAGCCTCATCCCTCCAGGAAAGCATTACGGTCATGAGCAGGCCTGGCATGACGGCAACGCACATTCGCATCTGCAGGCGTCTTGGGTGGGTCCGTCTATTACACTGCCGGTGACGCAGGGCACACCCAATGTGGGAACGTGGCAACAGATATTCTTTCTCGAATGCGACGTACGGGCGCGTCAACGTTCGATCGTCGTTACGGTTGTCGGCGATGCGTAGGCCGTCCCACGCTACGCCAATGAACTGTCTACGACCACGCGCGACCGATTTCCGAATACGGAACGTCGCCTTCATACGAATCAAAGACGATCTCGTACTTCAGCTCCTGCGAGGCGCCGATTTCAGACGTGTAGTATCCTGCGATCGTCAGTTCCCGAATCATTTCGAAGAACGGCATTTCTCGAGGGTCGGCTTCACCGGATGCGACGCGCTGCCGCCACTCGACACGCGCCTCTTCGAGCCCGGTGAGAATTTGGGTCTGGGCATCCGTCGACAGATCGACGAACGTGACTCCCCCCGCCTCGACGGCCGCTGCATCTACGTTGCTCAAACCAGCCAGAAAACGATTCTTCTCGTCGGCGGATAACCAATCCGTGAGCATCTTGTCGATGAACTCGTTCACACGCGCTGTGCGCGCTCCTCCCGTGTCGGTCTCCGGTATGATGAGCTCTGCGATCGTGGCTACGAGTTCGTTCTGGTCCCCGGAAAGTGTCGCGGGTGTGAACGGCTCGGTCTGCGGTCCGACTCGACAACCACCTAGGATTCCACTCACGGTCGTCGCGGACACCGCGCCGCCCATGAGAACACTGATTCGCCTTAGCGCCTCTCGTCTGTCCATCAGATAACCTCAAAGATTAAGCTTCTTCAACTCCTGCACCGCGTGGTCTGCTGCTCGCGCCGTGAGAGCCATATACGTGTACGAAGGATTCTGGCACGCGGACGAGGTCATGCAGGCACCGTCGGTCACGTAGAGATTCTTTACGTCATGAGCCTGGTTCCACTCGTTCAACACGGACGACTTCGGATCGCGGCCCATTCGTGCCGTCCCCATCTCATGGATACCCAAGCCCGGCGAGAAATCCGACCGCTCATATGGCCTGATGTTTTTGCAGCCCGCCGCTTCAAGCATCTCGACAGCGCTCGTCATCATATCCTTGCGCATGGCGAACTCGTTCTCGCCGAGGGCGCAGTCGATTCGCAGAAGAGGGATCCCCCACTTGTCCTTCTTCTCATTGTCCAGTTCGACGAAGTTCTCGTACCGCGGTAGCATTTCGCCGAACGCGTTGATCGACATGATCCACGGACCCGGCTCGCGGAGTTCTTTCTTCAGGGCCGTACCAAAACCCTGCGAATCACGATTCCATCCGTCTCGTCTGGCATCACCTTGATAGCCGTAGCCGCGAATGAAATCTGAGCGGCGCGTTCTGCGGTCCAGGTTCTGAAACCGCGGTATGTAGATGCCAGTCGGGCGGTTGCCCCGGTAATACCGGTCGAGCAGTCCCGGAATTTCACCCCGTGCCCCGACCTCGAAATGATGATCCATGAGATAGTGGCCCAGGGTTCCGCTGGAGTTGGCCAGCCCGTTCGGAAACGATGACGATGTCGAATTGAGAAGGATTTGCGTCGAACCAAGTGCCGAGGCACACAAGAAGATGACGCGTGCTCGATACTCAGTCTGCTCCAGAGTCTGTGCGTCGATCACGCGCACGCCGACGGCGCGTCCCGCTTCCGGATCGTAGACCACCGAGTGAACGATGCTGTTAGTGCGGATGGTGAGGTTGCCGGTAGCGCGGGCAGCTGGTAGGGTACTGCTCTGGCTGCTAAAGTAAGCGCCGGCCGAGCAACCACGAGCACAGGGTCCACAGTAGTGGCACGCCGCACGGCCGCGATGAGGCTGCGTGAGAATCGCCGTCCTACCGATCGTTACGTTGCGACCCGGAAACGACTTTTCGACCGCCTCCCGCACGACGCGTTCACCCACATTGAGCGGCATCGGCGGAAGAAACTTGGAGTCCGGCAGCTGCGACAGCCCGAGCGCTTCTCCTTCGATGCCCACCCAGTCATCCACATAATCGTACCAGGGCGCGATGTCCCCGTATCTGATAGGCCAGTCGACTGCGACGCCGTCCCTCTGATTCGCCTCGAAGTCGAGGTCGCTCCAGCGGTAGCAATGACGGCCCCACGTCAGCGAGCGACCGCCAAGGTGGTACCCACGCACCCAGGTAAACGGCTTGACCTCCACATATGGGTGCTCTGTATCTTTGACGAACCAATGCACATTGTCCTCCTGCACCGGACCGGAGCGACTCTGAACAGGATACTCCGCCATTCGCTTCTTGCGATCCCCGGCCCCACGGAACTCGAACTCCCAGCGCGCTTTGTGCTCTGTCACGTAATCCGTACTGTGCTCAACATTACGTCCCCGCTCGATAAGTACCGTCTTTAATCCCTTCTCCGTCAATTCCTTAGCGGCAAAACCACCTGTAATACCTGAGCCCACAACGATGGCGTCAAACTCGTTGACAGGGCGTGCGATGTGGACGTTCTTCAACGGCATGCGAATTGGTGGCGTGATTGGATTCGGACCCTCGAAGTCGAAACGAAAATGTAGGCGGAGTGCTCGCCAGTTGCAAGGCAAGGGGCCGCGCACCGGTCGACGACGCGCGGCATCTGGCCTGTCCTTAGATTCGAGACCTGAACCGTAATGGAGAGAAATATGGCGGACAGAATTGGCGTTGGTTTCGTTGGCAGCGGGTTCATCACGCGGTTTCACATCGAGTCGTGGCAAGCCGTTCGTTTTGGCGATGTACGCGGTGTCTGGAGCCCGAATCCACGTAATGCCGCGAGCGCCGCTGAGCTTGCTAACCGCCTTGGCGTGGGTGAGGCTCGTGCGTTCTCGTCGATCCGTGACATGGTCAACGACCCGTTGATCGACGCAATCTGGATCTGCGGGCCTAACCACAGGCGCATCGACAATCTGACCGAGATCGTCGAGGCTGTTACGTCCGGCCGCGGCAACCTTGTGGGCGTGGCGTGTGAAAAACCGCTCGCACGCAATGTTACGGAAGCGCGAAAGATGCTCGAAATGGTCCGCGATTCAGGCCTGCTTCATGGATACCTGGAAGATCAACTGTTCACCCCCGGCCTGGCGCGCAGTCGCGACATCATCTGGCGTCGCGGTGTACCGATAGCCGGGCGTCCATACCTGGCACGTGCCGCAGAAGAACACAGCGGCCCGCACAACCCTTGGTTCTGGCAGGGAGATCTACAGGGCGGCGGGGTCCTCAGCGACATGATGTGCCATAGCGTTGAGGTCGCTCGTTTCCTTCTCACGAAACCGGGCGATCCGCGCGACAGCATCCGTCTCAAGAAGGTCTCGGCGCAGATTGCCAGCCTAAAATGGTCGCGCCCCGAGTATGTGGGTCGACTGAAGGAAGCGATGGGACCCGAGGTGGATTATTCGCGCCGTCCGTCGGAAGACTTCGCCCGGGCAACCATGGAGTATGAGGATGGAAACGGAAACGCCCTTATCGCCGAAACAACAACGTCGTGGAGTTACGTCGGAGCGGGACTGAGGCTTTCCGCGGAACTGCTGGGTCCCGAGTACTCCATGAGTTACAACTCACTCGACTCGGGCGTTCGAGTCTTTCTCAGTCGCAACATACATGGCTCAGCAGGTGAGGATCTCGTCGAGAAACAGAACGCCGAGCAAGGACTCATGCCGATCGTTGGGAACGAAGCCGCCGCGTACGGCTACGAGGGCGAGAACCGCTACTTCGCAAAGTGTTTTGCGGAAGGACGGCAGCCGGAGTACAATTTCGAAGATGGAGTTGCCGTCATGGAACTGCTGATGGCCGCTTACATGAGCGCGGAAAAAGAGCAAACGATACACTGGCCACCGGACGGTCTCGAGTCGTTCATTCCGGCGGTCGCACAAGGAACCTGGAACCCGCGCGGATAGAGCAACATGACGAAGATTCTAACCGGTGTGCTCGTCATTCTGTTCGCGCTGGCGGCGGCATCGTACCCGCCGCCGAAGCGTGTCCTGGCGATTACCGACGTCGGTCAAGATATCTATGAGGCGCGCTGCACCGCCTGCCATCAGCCGAACGGCGAGGGGATTCCCGGTGTCTTTCCCCCTCTCGCACGTGCCGAGTGGGTGGGTGAAGAGAAGGGACGACTCATCCGAATCGTACTGCATGGAATGACCGGCGAGACGGACGTCCGCGGCATCACGTACAACGGCGCGATGCCACCGTGGGGGGATATTCTGACCGACGAAGAGATTGCAGCCGTGCTGACATTTGTTCGCTCGAGCTGGGGCAATGACGCACCGCCCGTTCATACCGACGAGGTGCGAAACGTACGCGTGGCTACGGAGGGCCGAACGGCACCATGGACCACTGCCGATCTGTCGAAGGCAGAGAACCTGGCTGTGCCCGGGTATTCAGAGACCGAAAAAGACGAGAATGTCGGATCCTCTGACGACATGTGAAACACGCGGCATCATGTCCAGGCGAGACCTGTGCACTGTACTACCTAGTGCTCTACTGGTACTCCTCACATCCACGGGATGCATGCAGCGCGAACCGGTTACCGCAGACCAAAAAGTAGCGGGCGACACACTCGGCTATATCGAGTTCCTCGATCCTGCACTGGAACAGATTATCGCCGACGATGCGCACATCGAGATCCTCGCCACCGGCTTTACCTGGTCCGAGGGTCCGGTTTGGATCACGGATGGCGACTATCTGCTTTTCTCGGACGTCCCGGAAAACACGATCTACCGGTGGAGTCGTGCCGAGGGATTGAGCACATGGCTCTCACCGTCGGGCGATACGGGCTACGCCACTGGCG
>JBFHWK010000059.1:0-14389 GCA_041589075.1 Rhodothermales bacterium | reverse complement strand
GTTGTTCTGATCTCTTCCAGAAGGTCGTCGATCTGGTTACGTGTTGGACGCACCTCCACCTTTGGGTCCGGAATGCCGGTCGGCCGGATGATTTGTTCGACGACGACACCGGCGCTGCACCCCAGTTCGTAGTCGCCTGGCGTCGCGCTGACATAGATGACCTGATTCTGCGCGGCTTCAAACTCTTCGAAAGTCATCGGTCGATTGTCTAGTGCCGACGGAAGCCGAAATCCATGCTCCACGAGCGTGAGCTTCCGCGCCCGGTCACCGTTGTACATCGCACGCACCTGCGGGAGCGTGACATGACTTTCATCCACGACCATCAGGAAGTCTTCCGGGAAATAGTCGAGTAAGCAATACGGGCGTTCTCCCGGCTGACGACCGGACAGGTGTCTGGAATAGTTCTCGACGCCCGCGCAATATCCGACCTCGCGCATCATTTCTATGTCGAAAAGGGTGCGCTGCTCGAGCCGATGTGCTTCGAGCACCCTGCCTTCTTCTCTCAGGACCGCCAGGCGCCACCGCAACTCTTCCTCGATAGACTTGAGAGCAGTCTCCAACTGATCACGGGGCGTGACAAAGAGCTTCGCGGGATAGACAGTCAGGTACGCTTCCTCCGACTCGGCCTGTCCGGTCAGCGGGTCGATCACACTGATGCGCTCCACCTCATCTCCCCAGAACTCCACTCTGTACGCGAGTGTCTCCATATAGGCCGGAAAGATCTCCACAACATCACCGCGAACCCGAAAATTTCCGGGCACGAATTCAGTGTCATTCCTATTGTAGTAGATGTTAACCAGGTCCCGCAATAGAGCGTTGCGCTCGTACTCCTGTCCCGTACTGAGTTGCACAACCTGCGAGCGGTACTCCTCCGGCGAGCCGATGCCGTAGATGCACGATACACTGGCAACAACGATCACGTCTCTTCGACCCGACGTAAGTGCGCTCGTGGCTCGCAACCGAAGACGATCGATGCGATCATTGATCGACATGTCCTTCTCGATGTAGGTATCGGAATGGACGATGTAGGCCTCCGGCTGATAGTAATCGTAGTATGAGATGAAAAACTCGACCGCATTGTCCGGAAAGAACTGCGTCAGCTCCGCGTAGAGTTGGGCGGCAAGTGTCTTGTTGTGGCTCATCACCAGGGTAGGACGGCGACATTGAGCGATCACGTGACTGACCGTGTAGGTCTTGCCCGTCCCCGTGGCACCGAGCAGAACCTGGTGACGATCTCCACGCCCCAGCCCCTCAACCAGCTCGTGAATTGCGGTCGGCTGGTCGCCGGTCGGCTCGAAGTCCGCTTGGATTGTGAATGACCTGTCGGTAGCTGTATGATTCGCCATGGTCTGGGCGGCGTGCGATGCGGGGCTGCTGTTACCGAGTGTCAGTCGCGAGGTTGCGTCCGGAGAGCGTATTCCAGCTAATTGCGGGCCGGATTTCACGAAACATGAACTGCGGGCAGTCGTCTCAAACCGGCGTTCTAGATGTGGCTCGGGGCAGACGTATCCGTGGTTGACCGTTCTTGCCGGCGGCGCGTAATTCTTGCGGCCGCCGTTTCATTTATCTGGCACCTCTCCGCGCCGATTTCATCGGGGCAGGATAGTGTCCCGTTGAGCACGCGAAACGTGCAACTTCTCGGGAGCGTAGCGCCGGATCTGATTAACCGGCCTGTTGCCGGTGCGCGCTACCTGCCGGATGTCGCTCTCGATCAGGACCCCGCGCGCCCTCTCGCGTACGTCTCCGTCGGGGCCGTCATTAGCGTGGTCGATGTTGCCGATCCCTCGCGTCCACGCGTTCGACAGAACGTCGCGATCGACAGATCAATCGGCCAGGGCGCGGTGGTGCGTGACTTGGCGGTAGCGACCATCGGAGCGCGACGCCTGATCGTCGCGGCCGTCGAAGCCGAGCAGGGCAACTCCCCGGAATCGACCATGGCGGTCATAGACGTCACCCATAGTCCGGCTAGGCCTCCATCGCTCGTGCTCACGGTCACCCTGCCGGGCACGTCCGGCTTCAGCCGTGTCTTCCCTTACAAACACTCGGGCGGCCGTGAGCTCGTGATCGCCGTTGGTGGCGGCGACGCATTCGTCTTTGACCTCGAGCTGGC
Source organism: Rhodothermales bacterium (assembly GCA_041589075.1). Lineage (GTDB taxonomy): Bacteria > Bacteroidota > Rhodothermia > Rhodothermales > JABDKH01 > JBFHWK01. The sequence continues at coordinate 12,279 of JBFHWK010000059.1, read as the reverse complement.
GCTCTCGGGGGTGGTCGAACCCCTTGCTCGCATCGAGACACCCCCGCGCGTCGACACGCGTGTTTCGGGCTTCGATGGTGCCTATGCTGCCTTCGAGCCGGACTCGCAGCAGGACCGGATGTACCTTGCCGGTGCCGGCGGTTACTACGTTTTTGATTTCACCGATCCGGCCGCTCCCACTTTGCACACCCGTGTTGATGCGGCCGCGGTGCACCGAGGAGCACGTGCTGTCGCCACACCGGATGCTCGCTTGCTGGTTACATCGGCCGGCTACCGACTCTCGCCGCTATACATCTTCGATCTTTCGATGGCAGTCGGAACGGACATCAAGACGGTTCGCACGGCGATTGGCGCGTGGACCGCTGACTGGCGTCATTACGCCGAGAACTTTGAGGTCCGGTGGCCCTACATTTTTGTTGCGGCATTGTTCGACGGTTTTCAGGTGGTCAACATGCGCGACGAAAGCAACCCGTATACCGTCGGGTACTACCGCACCTGGACCGGCGACCTGCCGGAGCTCTCGTCGCGTTCGGATGACCTGCAGGGAAGCTGGAGCGTCGACGTTCGCAACCACGACGGGCTGATAGCGATCGGTGACACCGAAAGAGGCCTTTTGCTTTTCACCGTTGAAGGATTCCAGGGCTGGCACGGCCGCGGATGGGGCCTGCCGAACGCCTCGAGCGTTCAGGATTGGGAGAACGGACCCGATGGATCGACACTCAGCTCGCTGCAAAGAATGGGGATGTCCGGTGGCTAGAAGGATCTCAGTAGTTTTTCTCGGGATGCTGCTGCCGACACTTTGTCTGGCGCAGTCGATGCCGCGGGTGACACATCCTCCTCACCCGCCGCCACCAGGTGAGCAGGGAAGCCCCAACATTCGGGTGCTCTCGCACATTCCCTTGGGCGCTCCATGGTCGGTGTCGGATATCGAACTCGAGCAGGATCTGACGCGGCCGTTCGCCTACGTTGCCCGGCGGGTCGCCGAGATCGGCTTTGACGTCATCGATCTCTCGAATCCGGAAAGGGCACGTGTCATCTATCGCTGGCGCATTGAGGATCCTGATCTGCACATCGGTGGAGCCATGGATGGCCGGTACTTCAAGCACAACGGCCGGTTTTACTACGTCCAGTCGCTGCAGCTTCAATCCGGAAGTCCGGGAGCGGACGTCGGTGCCGTGATCTTTGATGTCACCGGGCTGCCGGACGCAACCAACGTTCGTGAGGTGACGCGTATCAGGCAGACCGATCCTGAGGGCGGCTTCCACAACATCTTTGTCTACAAGCATTCGAATGGTCTGCCGCTGCTGTTCGCAACATCGGGAGCGTTTGCGAAGGTGTTCGACCTCAGCCGTCTGGTTGAGTCGAGTACAAGCGAACTCGACGCCTCCGTGCAGGGTGAGGATTTTGCGCTCGTCGGAGAGGTACCCATCGGCGACACACCGAATCCCTGGTCACAGGGGTATCACGACATGTATGTGGGCTATCACCCCGAGAGCGGCCAGGACCGGTTCTATGGAGCGGGCGGCAGCGGCTTTTATGTTTTCGATGTCTCGAATCTGCAAGAGCCGAAATCTCTTGCAAGAATCCTGGACGTGCCGGGAGTGTCCTGGGGGCACACATTCACGCCTACATCCGATGGTCGTTACGCGGTGGCGGAGACCGAATTTCAGTATCAGCCGCTTCGGATCTTCGATCTCCAACCCGCTCTAGACGGTGAAGTGGACAAGATCGACTACCCGGTCGGAGCGTGGCAGGCAGACTGGAAAACCCTCGCGCACAATCACGAAGTGCGGTGGCCGTTTGTTTTTGTCGCGGGCTACGAGACAGGCCTGTCAGTGTTCAACATGGAGAACCCCGCCGACCCGTACACGGTCGCCTACTACGACACGTTCGACGGTCCTCATAACCGCCGTTCGGCGCGCCGGGCCAATAGCCCGTATACGTGGGGCGTTTACGACGGCGCGTGGGGAGTCGATGTGCGCAACGCAGATGGGCTCATCGTGGTCAGCGACATGACCACCGGTTTCTGGGCGTTTCGATTGGACCGCTTCGATGGATGGAGCGGGGAGCAGTACGGTGTGCCCGACGTTTCGAGCGCTCAGAAATGGGATACCGGTCCGGCGCCAACCGCCAGAAAGCCTCGGCCGTGACCTCATAGAAACGCCGGCGGACCAACCAACCACCTTTTCGCTCAACAGTGACGCTCATGAACTTCAGGATTGCCGTTTTGTCGCTCCTACTCGCGACTGCGTCCGCGAATACTGGTGTCGCCCAGTGGACGGCACTCGATCGCGGATCGGACAACATCGACGTTCTATCACACATTCCGCTGGGTCCGCCACTGAGCATTGCTGACCTCGACATGGAGCAAGAACTGTCGCGGCCGTATGTATACGTCAGCCGGATGATCTACGGAGAGGCCGGTTCAAAGGGCACCGACATTATCAGCGTAAAGGACCCTAAGAACCCGCGCGTCCTGCTGCGGTGGCGGATCGAGAACGAAGAGCTCCATCTCCCGAGAGGGGGCATGGATGTCAAGCACTTCAAGTATAGGGGGCGGTATTACGTCGTCCAGTCCTATCAGTTTGGCCAGGGTGGGCCGAACTACGATCTGGGCGCCGTTGTTCTAGATGTCACGGGGCTGCCCGACCCGTCAACCGTCCGCGAGGTAGCACGGATACGTGAACCCGAAATGCCGGGTGGCTTCCACAATATTTTTGTCTACAAACACTCGGATGGCCGCGTACTCTTGTTTACGACGACCGTTGGTCCCGGCGCGAACATATACGATCTCGGCAAGGTCGTGGAAGGTCAACTCGAGGACGCCCTCGTCGGACGCGTTCCGTTACCTAGAACCCCCTACGAGGTGCTCGATACAAACGGTTCTTCTTATCACGATTTTTATGTCGGGTATCACCCGGATTCCGGACAGGATCGGTTCTACGGCGGCGGCACCGGAGGTTACTACGTATACGACGTGACCGACATCAATGAGGCGAAGCTGCTCGTTACACTCACCGGAATCGACGGCGTTATCTGGGGGCACACGTTTACGCCCTCGCCGGATGGTAGATATGCGGTGGCGGAGGTCGAGAATCGGTATGCACCGCTCCGCATCTTTGATATGAAGCCGGCGCTCGACGGGAATACGAAGGTCATCTCAGAACCAATCTCCGCATGGACTGCGGATTGGAGACACCTGGCTCATAATCACGAGATTCGCTGGCCTTACGTTTTTGTCTCGGCTTATGTGGACGGTCTGCAGGTGTTTTCCCTCGAGGACCCGAAGAACCCGGTGACTGTCGGTTACTACGACACGTACATCGGCCCACTGAATGAGAACAGACCGCCGGTGTTCAACGGCGCCTTCGGCATTGATGTGCGGAACGCCGACGGCCTCATCGTCGTCAGTGACTTCAGCAGCGGGTTCTGGGCTTTCCGGATGGAGGGTTTCCAAGGCTGGAACGGAGCTGGATGGGGCGTCCCGGACGTTTCAAGCGCGCAGAAGTGGGATGTAGGCCCCGCCGGTACCCACTAGGTCAAAAGAAATGTTTGTCGCAAAGCTGATAGTCGCGGTGTCGGTTCTGGGTGTCATGCCGGTCGTGCCGTCAACCGTCGCGAGCTCGGAGCGTACGCACGAGAATGTCTGTGCGATGAACATCTCCGATACTGACCCGCCCGCCTACTATCGCATCGAACTGGTACCCACGAAGCGCGTGCCTGGAACGGGGCTTGCCTCCGGCTTTGGTGATGTCTCATTCCGGCGCAGTCCGTTCTCAATCTCGGTTACGGAACAGGGAAACTACGCGTACGACATCGTCGTGTCCGTTGAAGGAATCAATTATCGCGGCGAAGGGACTTTTGTCGTCTGGCTTACGACGTCGGACCTCGAGTCGGTGCAACGTGTCGGCGAACTCGGCGCCGAGGGTAAGGCCGAAGGTGTGGTCGACTGGAACAAATTTCTCGTTGTCGTCACGCTCGAGCCCGACAGTCAGCCGTCTCCGCGATGGCGGGGTCCGGTGGTTCTGCGCGGCATTTCCCGAAGTGGCCTGATGCACACGATGGCCGGGCACGGACCGTTCTCCCGCGAGCCTTGCGCATCGTACGGTTACTGAAAGATTACCTGATCACATCCAGCTTCGGTCTGTGACTTCAGAATCCTCCGTGCTACTCCGGACGATTTGTGCCGGCGCCATTCTTGTCGCCGTCGCAGCGCCTTGCACGGCACAGGTCGCACCCGCGCACGGTGCCATGCATCACGGCCATGTGTCGGACGGAACAGTCGCATGGCGCATGCCTCCGATGAACATGACGATGCCCATGATGCCGGGACTCGAGGGAGAGCTCCCGCCGGTCGCTCCATTCCTCCCGGCAGAAGGCATCGACCTCGCCATGCTGCCGCTGGCAAAACCGTCGGAGGTTGTAGAACTCGAGGACGGTGACACCATCTCCGTGGCGGTCTCCGTGGTGCGACGTGAGATAGCGGGCAGGCCGGTCGTGATGTACGGCTATAACGGACAGCATCCGGGTCCGCTGATCAAGGCACCTCGCGGATCGACTGTCTTTATCGATGTCGTGAACCGCATCGAACTTCCCACGACGGTGCACTGGCATGGCGTTCGGCTGGACAACGCGTTTGACGGCGTGCCCGGTATCACCCAGGATCCGATTGAAACGGGCGACTCTTTTCTGTACGAGGTGCACGTACGCGACTCCGGCATCTACTGGTATCACCCGCACATGCGTGAAGACATTCAGCAGGACCTTGGTCTGTACGGAAACCTGCTGGTGGCGGCACCCGAGCCCGACTACTACGGACCTGCTCATCGTGAGGAAGTGCTGGTCCTGGACGACGTCCTCATGGATGACAACGGCTTTCTGCCCTGGGGGGAGTCAGACCCTACCCACGCGCTCATGGGTCGCTTCGGAAACATCATGCTGGTCAATGGCGAAGTCGAACCTGTGCTTGATGCTGCGGCGGGCGAAGTGGTCCGTTTTTACATCACCAATGTCGCGAACACACGCACATTCAACGTGCGCTTCGGCACGGGGCGCGTTAAGGTGGTTGCTTCCGACGTGTCCCGTTACGAACGAGAGGAATGGATCTCCAGCTTGCCGATCGCACCCGCGGAGCGTTACGTTGTAGATGTGAAATTTGAAACGTCCGGCACGACGTACCTGACTAACAACATTCAGGCTATCGATCATTTCCGCGGCGTCTTCTATCCACACGCGGACACGCTGGTGACCGTCGTTGTTTCTGAGAGGCCTGCTGCGCCCGGTCCCACAGAGGCATTCGCCACGCTCCGCGAGCACGACGACGTCACTGCGGATATCGACCAGTACAGGCAGCATTTCGATCGACCTCCCGACCACACGCTCACCCTGGACGTGGACGTCGAGGGTTTGCCGCTTTCAATCATGCTCGCGATGGAGATCGACACGCTTTATGTGCCGCCGCTCGAGTGGAATGACGCAATGCCGATGATGAACTGGCTTTCCACCGGGTCTCAGGTGCGGTGGGTGCTGCGCGATCGGGAAACGGCCCGTGAGAACATGGACATCGACTGGCGCTTCGAGCAGGGCGAGGTCGTTAAGATCCGAATATTCAACGATCCACTGACCTTTCACCCGATGCATCATCCTATACATGTACACGGCCAGCGATATCTTGTCCTATCGGTCGATGGCGTGCCGGCGGAGAATCTCGTGTGGAAGGACACGGCCGTCGTACCGGTCGGATCGACGATGGACATCCTCGTTGACATGTCCAATCCCGGAGAATGGATGATGCACTGCCACATTGCCGAGCACCTTCACTCCGGAATGATGCTGTCGTTTACGGTGGATGGCGTCGACGATTGACGAGTCCCGGTCGTCCACCTCTCTGACCGAATCTCAAGTCCGTCCGGCTTCTAATCTTCCCGAAGCCAGCGTGCCAGTTCCATGAAGGTCGGCTTTTTGCCGTACATGAGGATTCCCACACGGTAGATGCGGGAGCAAACCCAGATGGACAACACGAAGGCACCCGCCAGCAGCAAGAGTGAGAGAGCAGACTGCCAGAAGGGCACTTCTGTCGCCGCTACTCGGACTACCATCAGAATCGGCGAAAAGAACGGTACCATTGACAGCCAGAACGAAAGCGCGCTGTTGGGTGCTTCAATGACGTGCACGATCAGCAGCATCGGAATGATGATCGGTGCCGCGATCGGGAGGACAAACTGCTGGGCATCCGACTCCTGCTCGACGGCGCTGCCGACCGCCGCAAAAAGACTTGCGTAAAGAAGGTATCCGCCTATGAAAAAGAGCACGAACAGGACAAAGCTCGAAAACGGAATCTGTGGGATCGTTATGCCCGCTGCATCAAGGACTGCCTGCTGATCGGTAGAGCCGGTGAGTCCGTGCTCGGCGGGATCGATGAACATGGCTGCGAGCGTGCCCCCGAACGCCATGATTGCCATGCCCAGAATGCACCATGTCAAAAACTGGGTTAGACCCATCGCGCCGATTCCGAGCACCTTGCCCATCATCAACTGGAAGGGTCGTGCGGAGGAGGCAATCAACTCGGCAATACGGTTGGTTTTTTCCTCGATCACGCCGCGCATCACGAATGCGCCGTAAATGAACATGCAGATGTAGATTACAAACCCCATCGTGTAGCCGATTCCCGCAAGCGCTGCGGCGGCATCTGCCTCCTCGCCCTTATCAGTGATCTTTACCATCCGGATGCCCACGTCCTCGCCGAGAATGCGCAGGACTTCCTCGGGCACTCCCGCCCTTAAGACACGCTGGTGACGCACGGCGCGGTTAACGGCCTCCTGAATTCGGGTCGCGAGAACGATTCCTCCGCCACCGCGAGAGAAGTACTCGGCAGATCCGGAGCCGGATAACAAGGTCGGCGGGAGCATGAGAAGAGCGTCGAGCTCCTTGCGCGTGATCATCGCCCGCAGGGTGTCCTGAGGTTGATCCGTCAAACGAAGATCGTATTCGACAGGCAGCTCGAGGTCGTTGAACAGAACACCCGTTTGATCGATCACGGCGATCGACCGCGGTGAATCGTCCGTTGCAGCAACCATCACGAGGACCGGAACAACGAGCAGTGCAATCATGATCACCGGTCCGAGCAGCGTGCCGATGATAAACCCTTTCGACGTGACGCGCTGCACATACTCGCGTTGCGCAATCACCCACAACGTGCTGCTCATGACGCTTCCCTCACCGCAATGGATGATGCGGCTCCTTGTCCCGCACGATCTCTCTCGTTTGACACGACTGAAATAAAGATCTCATTCAGGCTTGGTTCGACAAGTTCGTACCGATAGATCGTGCTGAGGTGGGCCATGGCTGCATCGAGGATGCTCCGCGGCGAAGTACCGTTCAGCAGCCGAATCTCGGCCCGATGCTGGGTTGCCGAGATGATGCGAACATCACCTCGGTCTTCTATCGTCTTAAGGAATGAGGGATCGCCGTCGTATTCCAGGTTGACGACATTTCTACCGAAAGAAGATTTGACCTCCCGGAGCGACCCCGCGATCAGAACGCGTCCGTCGGCGATGAGGCAGATGTCGTCGCACAGTTGCTCAACCTGTTCCATGCGATGTGACGCGAAGAGTATGATGCGCCCCGCAGTCCGCAACTCGAAGATGATTTCCTGGAGCAGCTCCGAGTTTATCGGATCGAGCCCGCTGAAAGGTTCGTCGAAGATGAGGATCGACGGACTATGCGCGATCGTGGCGATGAACTGCACCTTCTGCTGCATGCCCTTCGACAGCTCCTCGACCCTCTTGTCCTTCCAATCGGGTGAGCCGAACCGGTCGAGCCAACGCCTGATGGCGTCGCGGGACTCCGCTCGCGAGAGGCCTTTCAGTCGCGCGAGGTATTCGAGCTGGTCCCCGACGCGCATTTTCCGGTAGAGTCCTCGTTCCTCCGGCAGGTAGCCCATGCGCCGCTGGCTCCAAGCCCCGACGGGCTTATCGTCCAGCGTGATCCGCCCTTCGTCAGGTGTCGTGATGTAGGTGATCATGCGAATCGTCGACGTTTTACCGGCGCCGTTCGGGCCGAGAAGGCCGTAAATGCGCCCTGGTTCGACGTCGAACGACACGCGGTCGACAGCAACCTTTGTTGCGTAGCGTTTCGTTACGTTGGAAAGGCGCAGCATGGGGCTTACGGAAAGGGATGTACTTCGTTTTGTTAGCTGCCCGCCGGCCGCGTCTCGTCGATAGTCTGTGCTGAGCGTTCCAGAAGCACTTCTCCAAAGGACAGGTCTTCGGCGGTCAGCACGAGGACGGTCGAGGGAAGTGTCCGGACTCGCCGCTGGAGTCGCTCGTAATATTCTGCGAAATCAGGTCGGGGTTCCGCCATTCCCATGAATACTAGATCGGCAGTTTGTGACGCGCTTTGAATTATTTCGTCGATCGGGCGGCCGTCAGCTATGATGACTTCGCTTATGGCGCCCGTTCGGGTGTTCGCTACGAGGTTTTGCAGATTGCGTCCGGCGGTCTCGGCCGCCTCGTCCGACGGCACAATCATCTTCACGGTCACCTGAGCGCCGCGCCAGCCCAGGCTTGACTGCAGCAGGTAGGCGAGTATCAGCATCAGGGCGCCGTTACCCTTGAGGCCGCCCCACCACACATCGATTCTCTGCTTTTGACCGTACCCCTTGACATCGCTATGGTTGACGACCAGCACGTTTCTTCTCGACCTGTAGAAGTGCTGTATCATCTCGCAGTAGTCGTCCCTCTGTTCGAGTGATTCGCTTGCGCCGACGACGATTGTGTTCGGAACCAGACCACCGAGGCCGTAGACGTCCACGAGCGCTGCCGCTCCCGCAAATGCCGTTTGGGCCGACACGGCACGCACGAGGCACCTTACGCCCTGCCTCTCCATGTATTCGGATATCGTGCTTTCAAGGTTTGCGCGACGAATTTCGTCGACGGACTCAGCGGTCACGACCGTCGCGACCGTCATCAGTGCCTTGTTGTGGGCGAACGCTGAGGCGAGTTCCACGAGATGCCATCGCCGCGTCGGCGCGCCCGAAAGGACAAGCAGGTGGGGCCGCCAGTTTTTCGGGTCCGGGGCGTCGCGCAGTCTGAGCAGACCCGCTTGCGTGAGCGTCATCCATATCCCGCGCCGCACGTCACCCCATTCTGTACGAAGCTCTTTCTGTTCGAGCCAGAGGTAGATCACCAGGACGATGACAACCGCCGTGAGGGTTGCCAGCGCGTTGATAAGGAACATGACGGCGGCGCACCCGATCGCGCCTAGCAACGAGAGGGTCCAGTGAACTTTGAATTTCGGACGGTAGGAGGGGTTGCGTAGGAAGTGCTCCAGACCCGCCGCAACGTTGAGCACGCCGTAGGTCGTCAGAAAGAACATGGTCAGCACGGGTGCGATGGCGTTCAAGTTGCCGAGCATGACGGTGATCAACGCTATCGCGAATGTAACCGCCGTGCCGACCCGCGGCTCGTCTTCGGGTCCGCTGCCGCGCCCCAGGAAACCGAATGATGCCGGGAGAACTCCATCGCGCGCGAGAGCCTGCAGGACGCGCGGGGCACCGAGAATACTGCCCACCGCACTCGAAAGCGTCGCGCCCCAGACGCCTAGCAGGATCGCGTCTCCCCAGAACGCCATGCGCTTCATGATCAGCGGATCCTCGATCAGGTCGACGGGTGACGCCCATCGGATCAGCAGTATTGGAATCAACATGTAGATCGCGTATCCCGCACCGACGGCGGCCAGCGTACCCCGCGGTATCGATCGGCCCGGGTCACGGAGATCTCCAGACATGTTCACGCCGGCCATGATTCCGGTGACGGCCGGGAAGAAGACGGCAAAGACTGTCCAGAAGCCTGCCCTGTCGACAACGGGCACCGCAGCGGCCGCCGGGTCGTGCCCGTCCACCGGGCCACCGAATGCCAGCGAAACGAGTGACAGACCAATCGCCGCCATGATCACGTACTGAGCGCGGATTGCCGCTCGTGCGGACTTGAGCGCGACCAGAGCCACAGCCGCAGTGGTGACGATGCCGACCGCTTTTTCGTCGAGTGACGGAAATACGCGGACCACACTCTCCGCGAACCCGATCGTATACAACGCTACCGAAAGTGCCTGCGCGATGTACAGCGGTATGCCCACAGCACCACCGCTCTCGATGCCGAGCGACCGGCTGATCATGTAGTATGCTCCACCGATCTTTACCTGCTGCGCGGTCGCGATCGCAGATATCGACAGTGCCGTAAGCAGCGTGATCGAGGTCGAAATAGTGACGATCAAAAGCGTCGACCACAGCCCAACGTTACCGAGGACCCAGCCGAAGCGCAGGTACATGATCACGCCGAGGATCGTAAGAATCGACGGCGTAAAGACACCTCCGAACGTGGACAGACCGCTGTCTGGCGGCGACTTGTCGCGCATACGCGGGATGGGGAATGGTCTTGCGTGCGAGCCGCGACCGGCCTAGGATAGGTGGTGGCTTTCGGATGCGCCGTGAGCCCGGATCATGGGCGCGGAGCCCGCACAAAACTACATATTTTTGTTCAAAGGGCCCGCCGTCGCTCGCGTACACGAACCGCGACTGAATCCTGAGCCCAATCCTGCCGTATGCCGTCATCCGTCCGCGCCGCACGTGACCTCACTCCGTTGACTCCATGCTCCTTGCCGCTCTCCTGGTCACCCTGACTGGATTCACCGGAGCCCCTGAAACGCACGAGCCGTCGGAACTTCGGTTCAAAAGGCTGTCTGTCAATGACGGGCTGTCGCAGAGTCAGGTCAGCGCAGTTCTTCAGGACCGTCACGGGTATCTGTGGTTCGGTACGCACGACGGGCTCAACCGATACGACGGGTACGGGTTTGTCGTCCTAAAACACGATCCCGACAACGACAACTCGCTGGGCCACAACCACGTCACGACGATCCACGAAGATGCTCGGGGAGTTTTGTGGATCGGTACCATTGAGGGGCTCAACCGATACGACCCCGAGACCGGTGCGTTCACGAGGTATGCACACGGCCCCGATGACCTCGAATCCCTCAGCCACAACCATGTCACCGCAGTCTACGAAGAGCGGTCGGGAGTTCTGTGGGTCGGTACGCTGAATGGCCTTAATCGCATGAATCCGGACGGGACGACGTTCGAACGTTTTCGATATGAGCCCGGCGAAACGGGGACGATCAGCAGCAACGGCGTGAACGCGATCCTAGAGGACCGCTCAGGCAATCTGTGGGTGGGCACGAACCTGGGGCTCAATGTGCTCGACCGCAGTTCAGGACGATTCTCGCAAGTCCCCACAATGTCCGCCGAGGGCGAGGAGGCCATCACGGCGCTCTACGAGCCTCAAAGAGAGGGAGGCGAGCTGTGGGTTGGGACGTGGGGTGGTGGATTCGGCCTGCTCGATGGCCAGACGAGAGCCTTTGCCTCATTCTCCGATGACGACGGAGGGTTGCACGATCAGCGTGTCACGTCGATGTACGAGGATCGTTCGGGAGGGGTCTGGATCGGAACGGCAGAAGGCGGTCTCGCGCGGCTCGACCGTCACACTGGTCGGGTGACTGTTCTCACGCATGATCCCCGCGACAATTCAAGCCTTAGCGACAACCGGATCACGGCGGTGCTCGAGGACCGGCACGGCGGTCTATGGGTCGCTACGCGCAGCGGCATCAATTCCGTCGACCAAAACTTCGGAACGTTTACGCACATTTGGCGCGAGCCGGACAACGACAACACCTTGAGTGAGAACATGGTCTGGTCGGTTGCGGCGGACACCAGTGGTACGGTGTGGATCGGCACGTTCAGTGGTGGGCTGAACCGACTCGACCGGACAACAGGTGACATTACACACTACCGCCATCGTCCTGACATCGCGGGAACGATCAGTAGCGACGGCCCGATGTCACTACTGATTGACGGGGCGGACATCTTGTGGGTTGGCACGGAGGAAGGGCTTGATCGATACGACCCAGTCGCTGGCTCGTTTGTCCACTACCCGCTGACGGAGAAGCGCAGCGGGGGCCACTACATGAATGCGATTGTGACCATGTATGAGGATCGCCGCGGGGTCATATGGATTGGCTCCCGCAGTGGGTTGTTCAAGTTCGACCGGCGCAAAGAGGAGTTTCAGCGTCTCGGCAAGGTCGAGCACAGCATGCAGGTCGACGATCCGGCATCGAAGCGATCCGGGCCGGCGGCTATCTCTTCACTTCATGAAGATGCGTCCGGCAACCTGTGGATTGGTTCCTTGAACTCGGGTCTGTACATGCTCGACGCGGATCGTGCCACGCTCT
>JBFHWK010000058.1:0-14612 GCA_041589075.1 Rhodothermales bacterium | reverse complement strand
GGCAGCAAACGTACGCTGGGATTACTGAGTTGGCTCAACCCTGTCGTAGCAAGGATCCGCCAGGCCGAAACCAGATGCCCGCTTGGCTTCGTGGTCTGGGCCGAACGCTGATTCACCGTGGGACGGTGCGAGGCGCCGATTGCTCTCGGGTAGGCATCCGGAGCTGTGGTTGGTTTCAGCGAAACGCGCTGGTATCATAAACGCACTCCCACCCCCTCGCCTCACACGTTGCCGCGGTGAAGGGCGATCATGGTCACATCGTCCTGCTGATCTGCGCCGGCAGCAAACTCCAATACCGCTTCGTCGATAAGATCGAGTGCGGCTGCTGCCGAATGCGGCCGGGTTCGGAGCAGGTCGAGGTAGCGCTGCTCACCGAAAAACTCTCGATCGGAATTACGAGCTTCGGTCACTCCATCCGTCAGGGCGACAAGCAAGTCACCGGGGCTGATCACCGTGCGCCCCGAGCGGAAACGCGCACCCCGTACGAGCCCGATTGCCGGCCCGGTAGGGACGAGTCGCACGGGGCGCCGTGACGGCCCAATGATCACAGGTGGCTCGTGACCAGCGTTCACATAGTGCAAGATGCCGGAGTCCGGCTCCAGAATTCCGAAAAAGACTGACGAAAACACATTTGCGGGCCGGTGAACCTTGGTCGTGTAGCCGTTGGTGGCCACAACCGAGTCCAGCAGAACATCTTCAGGAGCGCGTACAGCACCGCCCGACCCCGTCGCGGCCCGTTCCGCGTAGGCGCGCAGAAGACACTGGAAGATGGCCATGAAGAGGGCCGCCCCAACTCCCTTGCCGCACACGTCGGCGATCACAATCCCGAGCCGGCCTCCGGCTAATTGAAACACATCGTAGAAGTCTCCGGCCACCTGCCATGCGGGCCGGAACCGGACGGCAATCTCCCAGCCTGGTAGTCGCGGGAGCTCGGCCGGAAGGAATCCTTGTTGGATCTTCTGTCCTATCTCGATCTCACGTTGGAGACGACCTGCGAGGTCTCTGGCTCGTTCACGCTCGACTTCCGCTTCGCGCCGCGCCGCGTCCAACTCCTCCGCGTATCGCTTCTCATCAGTGACGTCACGGAAAAACCAGATCCTGCCGTAGTATGTGCCGCCGACACTGACTACCGGTGCGCTGTAACGGTCGAGAACTCGCCCGTCACGCAATTGAATCTCGTCCCGTGCACTTTCCTGTGGGTGTGCGTAGAGATATTCTACGCGAGCCATAAAGCCTTGCGGGTCCTGAATCTTTTCCAGGGCCGACTCCAACAGGACTTGGTCCGAACGCGACGACATGTCTCGTGAGTCGATCCCGAACAGCTCGACGAAGCGCCGGTTGTGAGATAGAACTTCTCCCTCCGGAGAGACGACGAGCATGCCGTCCATCAACGAATCTCCTTGGGCTTCGAGCAATGTCTTCTGAAAAGCCAGAGTTTCTTCCGCACGCTTTCTCAGTGTGATGTCGCGGGCGTTCACGATCGCACCCGACGCATCTACACCATCGGGCATCGCACGTACAATGCCCTCCAGCACCCGCTCAGTACCGTCTTTGTGCTGGAATCGATATTCGAACCGCTCGGACCGCGACGTTGACTCCTTCAATCGCTGGTACGTCTTACGCAGCTCCTGCGCATCGTCCGGGTGGAGAAGCTCATCTGATCGGCGGCCGATTCTCTCGTCAGGGCGGTAACCGAGAATCCGCTCCGTGGACGGGCTCGCGTAGCTGATCCTGCCGGTTCTGTCGACGACGGCGATAATGTCGGAGCCGTTTTCAATCAGCATTCGAAAATGCTCCTCGCGCCGACGCAGCATCTCCTGCGCGGCCACGCGGTCCGTTACATCGCGAGCGACGGCTATGACGACATCCTGGCCGAAGTACGTAGAGCGATTGAGCACGACCTCTTTCGGGAATACGCTGCCGTCCTTTCTTCGGCCCCACCAGTCAAACCGCTGTGTCTCGCCGGCGGCCGCCTTTCGGAAGCGTTCCATGGTATCCTCGATGTCCACCCGATCGTGTGCGGCGAGAAAGCCGGGCGTCTTTCCGATCAACTCGTCACGCTGGTAGCCATAGGCACGCAGGACCGCCTCATTCACGTTGAGAAACGTGCCGTCGAGACGCTGAACGTATACGAGCTCGGTCAGATTGTCGAAGAGGCTCCGGTAGCTTGCCTCACTCGCGCGCAAGGCCTCCTCCGCTTGCCGGCGTTCGGTTATATCGATCAGCGAGGTTGCCAGTGTCGGCTCGCCGTCGAAGCTCAGCGATTGTACGGACGCGGCCACCCAGCAGGGCGATCCATCTGCGCGACGGATGCAAATCTCCATGTCCTGCACATAGCCCTGATCGCGAATTGTTGCGAGCAGTCGCGTGCGGTCGGAGGCGTCGAAATAGAAATCAGTCGTTTTCTTGCCCAGCAGGGCGCCGCGCTCGGCACCGATGAGTCGCTCCACGCGGTCATTGGCGTAACGTATCGCCCCGTCCTGCATTCTACTGAGCAGAAGGGGAACCGGACTCGCCTCCACGATCGCCCTGAATCGCTGCTCCGCTTGTGCCAGTTCGGCCGTGCGCTCCGCCAGGGCGGCGGTGCGCTCCGTGACCCTCCGCTCAAGCTCGGCATGCGCCTCCTGGAGCACGGCTTCCGCCCGCTTGCGCTCATGGATGTTTCGGACGCTTGCGAGGATACGGTCCTGGCCACGAATCCGAACACGTTGCAGGTTCACCTCCACCCAGAAGCGCTCACCGCTGTTTCGCCGAACCAGCCACTCGAAACGCTGCGGCTCGCCCCCTGCCGCCCGGGCGATGTACTCGGCCGCGTGCAAGGTGTCAAACGGAGGTGTACCATCGCTGATACCGCCCACGCCCAGAGCTTTCAATTCCTCGAGTGAGCACCCGTGGAGCTCGCATGCGCGAACGTTTGCATCCAGTATCGCGCCGCTGTCGATGTCATGGACAAACATGGCATCGCCGGCAAGCTCAAAGATAGTCCGGTAGCTCTCTTCCGAAGCTCGAAGTGCCTCGCTTGCTTCGGCAAGAGCGGTATTGAACGTGCCTACGGCGGCAAGCCCGCTCGCCGAGGTTGCTGGGACGGCATCTGGGGCTGCAGAGCGGGCAGGTTTCGTACCTGCTACGAATGACGCTGCCGCTGGAGCGTCCGCGATCGGTTCGCTAACGTGTTGGCCCATTGAATGACCCGAACCGGTAACGACCGGTCACGCCACACGCGCAGGGTGCCCGGCCTATACCGGCTTTATGTAATGACCGGCTCCGGGGCTCGGGGAACCGATCGGGTACAACCGCCCGCTAGCCGCCCGGCGACGATGTCGCCCAGGATGACCAAACGGCTGATTGATGGCGCTCGAACAGCGGCCTTTGGCCTTCGTTCCGGCCGAGGCATGGTGCGGCAAAAATTCTTGTCGGCCGTACGGGAAACGCTCCGGGCCGATCGCGAAGTCAGGACGCCCGGACGCTTCGGAGGGCGGCAAGCCCGTATAGTTTAGGCAGCGCGCCGGGGCGCTCAACCACACCCGAGACTGCCACCCTCACGACATCAGAAACGTATCCAGCGCACGCCCAGGTTGAACGTCTTGCCGCCGCCGCGATTGCGCCCGATCGGAAAACCCGTGAAAAGAATCTCCACCTCCAGACTGCGAACCACCTGCCGCTTGAGACCAAGACCGGCTTGAAAGTAGTACGCATCGTTCGACGAGACTGTGTAATCCGTAAGTCCGTAGACGGTCCACCGTTCGGTCGGATAGAAGTTTAGAATGGCCTTCAGCGGAAGCGTCCACTCGCTGGCATCGCCGTCCGTGTTGTCGGGCCTGAAGAAGATGCCGGTTTCAAGATAGACGAGATACTGCCGGTCGATCGCGTAATCGTAAAACGCCTGCAGCCAGATCTGCGGGTCATCGTATTCAAGAAAGGGCTTGCCACTCTCCCGACCTTCCATATCGGACGACGCCGGAATGAGCAGCGCGCCCTGCAGCGACAGTCGCGCTGAACGGAACGGTGCGTAGCGCACACGCGGACCAACCAGCGACACAGCCGTCTGTGAGGATTGATCGTTCCCGAACGTCAGCACTTCGAACGGCGAAGCAGTCCACTGATCGCTCGTAACGGACTTCAGCATGACATCAAAACCCACATTCAGCCTACTGCTAAGCCCGTACTGAGCCTGAAGAATGGACGTGAAGTAGCTCAACCGCGTATCGAACTTGACACGTTGCCCTTCGGCGTCGAACGCCGACGTCTGCGTATAGAGATTGTTGAACCACTTCACCTCGACCTGCCCGCGCTCGAGCATCATCGAAGGTGTGAAACGCAGTACAGACTGGCCCGACACAGCCTGCACAAAAGTTGCACATACCAGCGACACAACGATACACGCTGCGAGGACAGGTCCTGGCAGCCACCCGGTTTGCCGGTCAATGGTTCCGTCCATATCCATGTGACTCTTGAGACACCCATTGGTTACAGATCGCGTCAATCCCACGGTCGCGGAGCAGAATTCGCAAACGCAAAGGACCGCGTTAGTTACCTTGACGACGTGCAAGTCAGGACAACCCGCCGACGGCACACGCACGTCCCATGGCAGCATCCCCGGCGAAGCTTGACGTTCGGGCACCCGCACTGTTTCTGGCGCCTCACCTGCGTTATCCAACTCGCAACCGGGCTGATATCTACGCGGACCGGATCGCCTGTGCCCTGTCACGCTTGCTGTCCTACGTAGACGTGCTCGCAGAAGGCAGCTTTGTAAAATATGAACAGTGTGAAGAGACATCGCGGGAGATCTTCTCCAATGCTTACCGAACGCACAATATGGCGGCTCTGCGCACACTGTTCAAAAGAGGCCACTACCTTCGCGAGAGATTCGTTACACCGGCCTTCGTGAAGCGCGCTCGAGAGCTGGCGGAAGAGACTTCCTACGGGACGATTGTCTGCAGCTACATCGCGACCGCCTCCCTGCTCGACCTCGAAAGAGTCCGCGGCACGGTACTCGCCCTGACCCATAACGACGAGTTTCGCTGGTTCGAGAATATGACGATTTCGGCCTCGATACCGGCAGCACGCTCGCTCGCTCGTCGTTCGATCGAATGGCTCAACGAGTACCTTCGAGAAACCTCCGGCCGGGTCACGCTCGTCCATGTCACCGACGAAGACCGGACGGGCTACGAGCAGAGAATAGTCGGTCTTCGACACGCCATAGCCCCGGTGGGGGTTGACTTGCCGCGCGCCATCGCACTGCCCCTTGCGCCGAACACGCGCAAGGTCACGCTTCTGTTTGCAGGCTCGCTCGAAACGCAGACGAACGTTGACGCTCTCAACTACTTCTCAAAGAACCTCTTCCCACCGCTGTCCACCGGCCTAGAGGGCCTTCTGACAGTTGTGATCGCTGGAAGCTCGCCAACCGCCTCTGTCCGAGCTCTCGCCGATTCGAATCGATGGGAGTTGTGGGAAGACGTTCCCGAGCACGTACTCGAGGACCTCTACCTCCACGCCACGTTTGCTATCCTCCCGTTTCCCTACGCAACGAGTGTCGGGCTCAAGTTCCTCAAAGCGCTTTCATACGGCGTGCCCGTACTCTCGACTCCGGTACTGGCCGGCCAGATGAACCTGATACAAAGTCCAGGGTTCATGTCGGAAGATCCGGCCGCCTGGCTGGACCACATCCAAACGATTCAAAGGTATGGCATAACGGCTGAGGACCGAGAAAATCTCCGTCGGATTGCGACAGAACACTCGTGGTCCCGTTCTGCATCCATGCTCACAGGCGTCGATATCACGGATACATGACGAACTCAATCTTGCGAACCGCTTGATGACAGAGCACATACGAACACGAACGTTCGACCACATCTCAGAGATCGCGATCGATCGGCCGGACAAAAAGAATGCGTTGACGACGCTGATGTATGCGGCCATCACCGATACACTTTCGAGCGGTGAGCAAACGGATGACGTCCGCGTTCATGTTCTGACAGGTACCGAGAGCTGTTTCACGGCGGGCAATGACCTCAAGGACTTTGAGGAAGACCCGCCCCAAGGTGCCGATAGCCCCGTGCTCCAGTTTCTTGAGTGCGTGAGCACGCTTGAGAAGCCGCTGGTTGCGGGTGTCGTGGGACCGGCCGTCGGGATCGGCACGACCGTATTGTTGCACTGCGACATCGTCGTGGCCGGGGGCGGATCGAAATTCCAGATGCCGTTCACACGATTGGGACTTTGTCCCGAGGCAGGTTCCAGTCTACTGTTGCCGGCGAGTGCCGGACATCGGCTGGCAGCCGAGATGCTCCTGCTCGGTGAGCCTTTCGACGTTGCGCGCGCTCAGGAGGCCGGCCTCGTCAATCACGTCGTCCCCGATAGCGACGTCTATGAGACGACGCTCGACTTCGCACGCAAGCTTGCCGCACTTCCACCTTCAGCGGTGCGACTGACAAAGTCTCTTCTCCGAAGAGCAAGCGCGGCGACCGTGCGCGAGACTATTCGCCTCGAAGCGGGGCATTTCATCAAGCGATTGCAGTCCAGGGAAGCCGCAGAGGCGTTCGCGGCGTTCCGGGAAAAACGCCCTCCGGATTTCAGCCGATTCTAGCCGCCCCAGCTCATCCGTACCAGACACCGTACCCTTGTCGGCGCAGTCGCTCGGCGAGGTGTTGCTCGGTCAATTCCGCCTCTTTCCGCGTCTCGATGGGATTGTAGCGCTCAAAGAGCTTCGGAACGAGTTCCAGGCCATACTTCCTGACAAAGCGATTCGCTTTGTAACCGTTGAGATGCTGTTCGAATCGCTGCTCCGGTGGCAGTGCCGTCGATCCGACGTAGACACACGGAAGCGACGGGTTGCGCCTGCGGTTCGCTCCGGCAAAGCGCCGGTTTCTAGCCACCTCGGTCGAGAGCGCGATCACATATACGTGGTACGTTCGGTCAGCCACTTCCGCGGGTATTGCAATGAGTCTCAGATTACGGTCCCTTCTGATAGGATTCGGCGTCAGACAGCCCACCTATAGGCATCGCCGTGCCGAAAACCAGCTTTTTTGCCGTTCCACCGACTGTGGCCCGACTTTTGGAGATCCTGTTCGCGCGCCTCTTTGACAGACGAAAACCTGCGCTCAACTCTCAAGGCCCGGCCGTACATTTCAGGGCCTCATCAATACGCTGCCCAGATGGATTCGAATCCGATTGACGAGCATATCGACGCGGTCGTCGACTACCTGCTGCGAGACCATGACTACCTCCTCTCGAAGGAGATACGTCACCGCATCGACGAGCTGAACCAACTGCTGGTACAGGCGAATGCCCAGAATATGAAGGTCGAGTTCACGGTGACGGACTCGACCACCCCGTCCGGCGGCACACTCACGCACGTAGACGTGTCGGTGTTCAAGGAGATCTAGACACGAGCGGCGTTTACTCTGGGCCACTCCGTGCTGTTGTGCGGGCCTACGCCTCTACCCGGCCGACGAACCGCGCCAGAATCAGTCCGGCAAGAACAAAGGCCACGAAGTCGTACAGCATTACACTCAGGTGGTGAGCCCACGGTGAGTAAAACCATACGACGTCACCGCCATTTGACCAGATTGCTGCCGCCAGGCCGGCCACCCCGACCACCATGACTTTGCGCCGATAGGTTGCAGCGTACGCACCTGCGAAAGCCAGCAGGAACGACAGCAAGAGCGTAATGACGAACATGTGGACGAAGCCGAACACGAAGATCACCGGGTTCATGACCGGTGCACCGTCACGCTGAAAGAAGATGCGGGCAATCGGACCCGACGCATGTTTCAGCGCAAAGTCGTCGCTGTCGAACGAAGGAACGAAGTACACGCCGGGCCCGGGCAGTGAAGACACGAGCGCCTCGCGTAGTGCGGAGTCATCGTCCGGAGAGCCGATCGGAGCCAGCGGGTTCGCACCCCAGAACACGAAACCCCAGACAAACATCGCCAGAGCGGCGAGCAGCGAACCGACAACAACGTTTTTCATAGCGTCAACCTTTTCCTGGACGGGCGATCGCGGGCCGTCGTGTGGCGCGCGTCGTGGAGGTTAACGACAAGCGGTCAGACTACGCAAGAAACGATCATAGCGAAACGACTCCCTCTACTCTCCCGGCCGCCGAATAAACGCGAACGACATCGGCGCTCGATTCCATGACCATCTTGGCCGTGACGCTCAGATAGTTGCCGCGTGTAGAAGCACGGACCTTTATCGGATGGTCGCCAAAGACCGTCTTGAGTTCCTCGAAGCCCGCCCGGGGAACGATGAACTTGAACAGATACTCGGAGGGCCATTCGTTCTGCTCGTCGAGCAGCTGCTTGAAGCGGTCCCACCACTCACGGTTGTTCCTGGAGAAGGCGCTGGAATTCCTCGGTGCAGACATCTTTAAGGCTCGGATGGTCCTGCGGTCCATTTCTTCTCCTAGGGTATCGTGTGTTTTTCTCTCTAGATAAGTACCGGAGGCACCTATTGCCGTTTCAGGCCTAATCGCAAATAATTTATGCGGTCGGTCTGACCTGTTGCAGACGCTGGAACCACCCGCCTGCCCTGAGGTTGCACGCTTGGTGTCCAGATTTTCGAGGTCATATCGAATCGTTGCCGGTATCGTAAGCTGCGCCTTACTGCTCCTTACGGCGGGTCCGGTCTTAGAGAACGTCTGCACGCATCATTCAGGCTCGGCACATGGCGAGATGTGCAGTATGGCCGGACACGAAGCACAGCCGCCGGCCCGTGACACCGGGCATTGCGCACACCACTCGGACCCGGGTGCGGCCGTATTGCCGACAACACCGGCGCTGGCCCAACACTGCTGCGTCGTGACATCGGTGTCGCCGGAGCCGGCCCGCGCCCCCGCTCTCGACTCGACGGCAAAGCTTACGTTGAAGCTGGCGCCAAACACGTCGGGACTGGACCCTCCTCACCTGCCGCCGGACACCAAAACGTGGTCGGAGCAGGAGCCAACCCGCGGTCTGCTCCCGCCAAGATTTCTCGTCAATAGCGTCTTCCTTTGTTGATCGTACGTGATCGCGGGGTGTAATGGATCCCTCGCGGCCCGATGCTTTCCCTGAAAAGCGAATACGAGAAAGGAGGACATGAACATTCTTTCATTGCGGGGTCCGCACCTGGTCCCGCTCAACATTGTCGCAGCCATTGTTCTTGCTGCACGTCCCGTGGCCGCGCAGACGGCGGCACCGGACACGGTCCTTGCTCTTGGAGAGCTGATTCAAAGGACCGCGCTGGAAAACCCGTTACTGATGGCGTCGCGTCTGGAAGCGGAAGCCAGGTGGCAGACCGCGCCGCAGCAGTCGAGCCTCGACGACCCCATGCTGATGGTTATGATACCGCCGCGCCCGCTGCACACGGCCCGCGGTGCCCAGCGTTCACAGTGGCGCCTCGAGCAGGCGTTCCCGTTTCCCGGCAAGCGCGGTCTTCGGGGTGAGATTGCGGACCTCGATGCGCAGGTGGCGGAGCTGGCAACCGAGACACTCGCTCAGGAACTCGCAATGCAGGTACGTATGGCCTATGCGGACCTCTTTGAGATTCAGGAGCAGCGCCGTCTGATTGCGGCGTTTCGCGACGATGTGCAGCGATTCGAGGAAGCGGCCGCAAGTCAGTACGAGGTGGGCCGCGGGCCGCAGCAGGCACTGCTGCGAGCGCAGCTCGAAAAGAACATGTTGTCGCAGAGAGATCTGGCCCTGCGCACGAAGAGGCAGGAGGCGGCTGCACGTTTGAGCAGACTCACCGACGAACCCGAGCTTGCTCGACGGGACCTGGTGCTCGACCGCCCGACCGGTCTCGAGAATGCGCCTCGTGATGCCAGCCTGGAACGTGCGGCCGAACGGCGCCCGGAATTGCTGGCGTTGCGCACCTCACAGGCGCAAGCCGACCATGCCGTCGGACTGGCGCGCAAGGAGCGTTACCCCGATTTCAATTTCATCCTCCAGTACACGGACATCGTTAAGAGCAGTCCACCGGTGAACCCGGACGGGGTGGACGCTTTTTCGATTGGTGCGGGTGTGCGCATCCCGCTGTGGCGTGGACGAATTCGCGCCGGTATCGAAGAGAAACGTGTTGCTCGCCGCCAGTTGGACGCGCAACTGGAAGCACTCACCCTCGAGATCGAGACCGAGATCGCCGAACTGCGCCGCCGCATCGCGCTCCACGGTGAAAGCCTCTCGCTGCTATCAGAGGGTTTGATCCCACAGGCTGAGATAACCCGCGACGCGACGTTGGCCGCATACACGACCGGCAAGGCAGCCTTTATCGACCTGCTGGATGCGGAGCGCGCACTCTTTTCGCTTCACATGGAAGAAACATCGGTGCGCGCGGAGCTGCATCGGGCCGTCGCTTCGCTTCAGCGGGCGGTTGGCCATCCAGACAACTTATAAACGTGTGTCGAACATGAGATCAACATCACCGAGATGGGTGAGACACCCGCTGATCCTCACCGTAGCGCTGCTGTTTGTGGCGGCGTGCGGCGACGGAGTCGAGAGCGATGCACCCGACATGTCGGGCATGGATATGGCGGCGGAGACGACCGATGCGCACGCGGGGCACGCCATGCCGGCGAAGGAGCCGATGGCTACCGATTCCGCCGACCCCCACGCAGGTCATACGATGCCGCAGGAGCAACCCAACGCCTCCCCTTCCAATGCATCCGCGGACGTCGTGCAGATAGAGCCGTCGGTCATTCAAACCATCGGCGTGCGCACGGAGAAAGTGACCATCGCTCCGCTGAGTCGCGTCATCCAGTCGACTGCGCGTTTCGAGATGGATGAGACCGGCGCGCACACCGTGACTCTTCGCACCTCGGGCTGGGTCGAAAAACTCTATGTCACCTATGAGGGCGCCCTCGTAACCAAGGGTGACCCATTACTCGACCTCTACAGTCCGGATCTCGTTTCCACTCAGGAGGAGTACCTCCTCGCGCTTCGCAATGTGGAGAAGATGGCGGAAAGCCCGATCGCCGGCCTCGCGGAAGACTCCCGAAGGTTGCTGGATGCCGCGCGCAGAAGGCTCTTATTCTGGGACATCAGCGAGGATCAGATCGAGCAGCTCGAACGAACACGCGAGCCGCAACGGACGCTTCGGTTCACCGCACCGGCTTCGGGCGAAGTTATGAGCAAGTCGGTGATCGAGGGACAATACGTCAATGCAGGTGAGCCGCTCCTCAAGATTTACGACACAAGCCGGATCTGGCTGATCGCTGACATATACGAGCAGGACCTCACGTGGATACGCGAAGGCTCACCCGTCACGATTGAACTTCCCTACGATCCGGGAAAGTCGTTCGAGGGACATGTAGACCACATCTACTACATGCTTGACCCGGCTACGCGAACGGCACGGGCTCGGATCATAATGCCGGGAAGCCGCCGCCTGCTCAAGCCAGGCATGTATGCGACGGTCCGTCTCCAGGGGCAACCACTGCCCCCGTCGCCAGTTGTCCCGGAAGAAGCCGTCATTCGCACCGGAGATCAGGACGTCGTAATCCTCTCTCTCGGTGAAGGTCGCTTCATGCCGCGGGCGGTTCGACTGGGCGTCCTCGCCGAGGGACGGTACCGGGTTCTCGACGGACTCGTCGGGGACGAAGTCGTGGTAACTCGCGCTCAGTTCCTGATTGACTCCGAGTCGAGACTGAAATCAGCCGTCGGCGCGATGGCCGGACACCAGCACTAAACGGCCGCCGGCAAGGTCAACCCATGATACAAAGACTCATTCGCTACAGCGCCGAGAACAGGCTTCTCGTGATCCTGATAACGGTTCTTATTGGCGGGATGGGCGTCTGGGCCGCTGTCAATACGCCAGTCGACGCAATACCGGACCTCTCCGACGTCCAGGTGATCATCCAGACCGAGTACCCGGGCCAGGGTCCACAGATTGTGGAGGACCAGGTCACTTACCCGCTGACTACGGCGATGCTGGCCGTTCCGTTTGCCAAGACGGTCCGTGGGTATTCGATGTTCGGTACATCCTTCGTGTACGTGATATTCGAGGACGGCACCGATCTCTACTGGGCGCGCAGCCGCGTCCTGGAGTATCTCAGCTACGCGGCGGAGCGGCTTCCCCCGGCAGTGAGGCCGTCCATCGGCCCCGATGCAACCGGTGTTGGTTGGATCTTCGAATACTCCCTCATGGACCGGAGCGGCAACTACGACCTCGCCGAACTCCGCAGCTTGCAGGATTTCTTTCTTCGTTACGAGATACAGTCCGTCGACGGCGTCGCCGAGGTTGCGTCGATAGGGGGATTTGTCAAACAGTACCAGGTTGTGGTCGATCCCCACAAGCTTGCCGCACTGCGCATTCCGATTTCCGATGTCCGTATGGCGCTGATGCGATCCAATGAGGACGTGGGTGGGCGCTTGATGGAGATTGGGGAACGCGAGTTTGTCGTCCGCGGCCGCGGATACCTGACCGGCATCGATGACATTCGCAATGTCCCGCTCAAGTCGAGGGACGGTACGCCCATTCGAGTCGGTGATGTGGCGACCGTGCGAATCGGTCCAGAGCTCAGGCGCGGTCTTGCCGACAAGAACGGCGAGGGCGAGGTGGTCGGCGGCATCGTCGTCATGCGGTACGGCGATAACGCGCGCAGCGTCATCCAGCGCGTCAAAGAGCGGCTCGACGAACTTTCCGTCGGTCTTCCCGAAGGGGTCGAAATCGTTACGGAATACGACCGCTCGGGCCTGATCGAAAGGGCGGTCAACACGTTGCGCACAAAACTGATCGAGGAAATGCTCATCGTCGCCTTGATCGTCGTCATCTTCTTAATGCACGTGCGCAGTGCGTTTGTCGCCGTGATCACGATTCCAGTGGGAATTCTGATCTCGCTCATGGTGATGTACTTGCTCGACATCAACGCCAACATCATGAGCCTGGGCGGAATTGCCATCGCAATCGGTGTGATGGTCGACGCCTCCCTGGTCATGGTGGAGAACGCGCACAAGCATATCGAGCGCGCCCGAGCAAAAGTTGGTCGCGAACTGACGGTTGCGGAACGGACGACGGTCGTAATCGACGCCGCGGTCGAGGTCGGACCGAGTCTGTTCTTTTCGCTCCTAATCGTGACCATCAGCTTCCTTCCGGTGTTCACGCTGGAACAGGTCGAGGGCCGGCTTTTCAGGCCGCTTGCGTTTACGAAGACGTTCGCTATGGCCGCGGCCTCGATCCTTGCGGTCACGCTCGTACCGGCTTTGATGACGATATTTATCCGTGGTCGAATACGGCCGGAGAATCGCAACCCGATCGCTCGCTTCTTCCTTCGTGTCTATCGACCGATGATCCGGGGTACGCTGCGCAGGCCGTTCACTGTCTTTGTGATCAGCGGCATCATCCCACTCGTCTCGGTGCTTCCACTCCAACGGATGCTTCTGAACAAGGTCATTGTTCCGTTTCCGCAGGTCGGATCCGAGTTCATGCCGCCGCTGAACGAAGGTGATCTTTTGTATATGCCGACGACATTGCCCGGCGTGTCGATTCAGAAGGCCAAGGAGGTCTTGCAGCAAACCGATCGCATCATTGCAGCCTTCCCCGAGGTGCAATCCGTGTTCGGTAAAGCGGGACGTGCAGAGTCTGCCACCGACCCCGCGCCTCTATCGATGCTTGAAACCACTATTGTACTCAAGCCCGTGAGCGAATGGCGGCCGGGGATGACGACCTCGAAGCTCATAGGGGAACTCGATGCGGCGATACAGATCCCGGGCCTGACGAACGCCTGGACGATGCCGATACGCGCGCGCACGGACATGCTGGCAACGGGGATCCGGACTCCGGTAGGTATCAAGATCGCCGGACCCGACCTGACGACGCTCGAGCATATCGGCGCACAGATCGAAGCCGTGGTGCGCGACGTGCCGGGGACGCGGTCCGTTTTTGCCGAGCGGGCCACCGGCGGATACTTCCTGGACATCGACGTCGACCGTCAAGAGATCGGACGCTACGGTCTGACGACCGGCGACGTCCTTGACGTCGTGGCGTCCGCCGTCGGCGGCATGAATGTAACGCGAACCGTCGAGCAGCTCGAGCGATACCCGGTCAACGTGCGTTACCCGGAGGCCTATCGCGACAACCTGGCGGCCCTGAGAGAATTGCTCGTGCCCGTTGCCGATGGAAGACAGCTTCCGCTTGGCCAGCTTGCGTCGTTGACGTTGACAACAGGACCCTCGATGATAAAGAGCGAGAACGCCCGGCCCAACGCCTGGGTGTTCGTCGACCTGAACGAGAATGTCGACATCGGTTCATACGTGCTCCGTGCGCGGAACGCGGTACTCGAGGGAGTAGAGGTTCCGTCCGGCTACGCGCTCACCTGGAGCGGCCAGTTTGAATACCTCGAGCGAACGACAAAACGCCTCCAGGTCCTCGTACCGGTCACACTCGCTATTATCTTCCTGCTCTTGTTCATACATCTCAGAAACGCGCTCGACGCGTTCCTGCTGATGCTACCGCTGCCCTTTGCGGCTATCGGCGCGGTGTGGATTCTGGTCCTGCTCGAATTCAACATGAGCATCGCAGTCGGTGTGGGCATCATCGCCGTGGCCGGTCTCGCGGCGGAAACCGGTCTGGTCATGCACGTATACCTCCATGAAGCCGTGCAGCGTTATCGACGCGAGGGTCGGTTTACCAGCCGCGAGGCG
>JBFHWK010000057.1:0-14616 GCA_041589075.1 Rhodothermales bacterium | reverse complement strand
CCGGGTCTTGGAGCCGTGTGGATGCGAGCGTTTGTCACGGTTTCGAAATCGAGTCCTTGCGTTGTTAAAGTTTGTGCGGCGAATTCGCTGGTTCGTTTCCTATTTCGTAAAACTGAGACCACGGACCGTATTCTTCACAACGCGTTCGACGAGTTCTTTCTGGTCGATCTTCGAGTCGATGCGGTGCGCAATTATCAATGAGACGGCACCGTGCAGCGAAGCCCACACGCCGGTTGCGCGGATCAGCAACTCTTCGGCAGAAGCGGAGCCGTTCGTCGAGGCATTGCGGATAGCCTTTCCGATAATCTCGAGGTTGCGGCGAGCGCGCCGGTACTTCTCCGGCGGGAAGCGCTTCATGTGCTCAGGGTGCAGCATGAACATGATCTCGTAGTACTCCGGGTTCTTGAGTCCAAAGCGGATGTAGGCTTCGCAAACACGTTGTAGACGCACGACGGGCGTCTCGTCGGAACTCGCGGCTCGCTGTAGAAGCCGCCCCAGGCGCTGCATGCCCTCTTCAATCAGGGCGTGCAGCAAGGCGTCCTTTCCTTCAAAATGCAGGTAGATGCTTGTTGCGCTGTAGCCGATCGCGCTCGCGATCCTGCGCATCGACAATGCTTGATAGCCCTGGTCGACCACAACCGCGCGCGCCGTATCGAGAATCGCCCGTCTGAGGGTCTTGTCTGACGAAGAGGAAGGCATAATAGAGGTTAACACCGTTAACCTGTACAGGATCCCCGGGCACTTTCCACCGCCTCCCTTCCAGTATCGACGTGATGAAGCGCTAGGTAAAAAAAGGGCGGCCGCGCCGCGACCGCCCTTTCCCTTCACCCGTAGAACAAATCAATCAGTTATAACACATCTCAACGGCTTTTCAATTTCACGTTGCCAACACCCGACCTCATGGTCAGTGCCGGACCGCCGCCATTCACACTGCCTTTGAAGGTCTTTGACATCCACTTGCCCTCGACCTTCAGTCCGAAATCCGTATCTGCCGAGCCCAGAGCGGTCTCGGCGAGCACATCAAGCCCCACGTTTCGAGCCAGGTAAACCGTCACATTACCCGCGCCGGTCTCGAGCCGAGACCGCGCCGGTGGCTGCCGCGTTATCGTTGCCGTAATGTTGCCGGCACCGGAGTTAGCCGTGACGTCACCGCCAACCTCGCCAATCGTGATGTTGCCTGCGCCTGTGTTCACTTCCACTCCTCCAAGCGCGCCATCGATCTCCACATTGCCGGAACCAGAGCTGACTGTGACGTGACTCGACACACGGCCGATCTTGACGTTTCCGGCACCCGTTTCACCCTCAACAACACCGTCCACATCTTCCACCGCAACGTTGCCCGCTCCCGTGCTGAAGTCGACATTGTACTTGCTCGGGATTCGCACTACTACGCGAACCTTAACGCGCTCCCTGTCACTCCACCGCCGCCAGCTTCGGCCGTCACGATCCAGTCGAGAACGCAGAACGACGTCATTTCCCTTCTTGTACATCTCGAGCTGGTGGTCGTCCAGAATCGACTTCGCTTCGTCTTTCGACGACGCATCCACCACCCGTTCGACCTCGATCAGCACGCTCTGCTCATTGGTGGACCGAATCTCTACATCGCCTCGATCGATATCGACCGCCAGTGTACCGCCCTGTTGAACCGGAAATGATTTCTTTACGGTGTCTTTGATGTCGGCTGAAGGGAGGTCACCAGCAACCGATGCCGGTGTCGACAGCACCACGGCAAGAGCCGTGATTGTAGAGAATCGAGCTAGGCTTGATGTCATGATTCGTACGGGGAGGTCGTCTGCCGGTGTCTGGTTGTGAGGTGTACGGACCGAGACACCAGTTGTTACGGGGCTCAGCCGTATTTCGGCCCCACGACGACTACCCTGGCGACGTCGCCGCCCTTTAGGTGATCTTGCCCACCGACTGCCATGAAAAACAGAAGACCCGCTCCCAACCCGTTCGGGTAAGAAGAGCGGGTCCTGACTGGACCGGCCGAAACGGAAAACTGGAATACGCCGGAACCGAGGAACGATACATTCTCCAGAACGACCGACCCGATGATCTTAGCGCCAACCGCCAACGACGAACACGTAGCCGCCGCTATGTCGCTTCCACCTCGGACGCACGTACACGAGGCCGGCACGTGGCGGAACGGTCCACCGGCCGTTCACCCACACGTACCGTCCTCGCCGAAATTCCCAATGGCCGTCAAGCCACACATACCGTCGGCTTGGGCGGCGCGAACGGACCTCAATGCGGACCGCCGGCGGACGGCGATGGATCACCACGACGCGCGCTCTGTGGTGATGTGGACCCTTCACCTGAACCGCGGCTACACGGACACGCGGCGCTGGACTCGCGTCCGTAGTCTGTGCCGGCACCCACGACAATGCAGCGACGCCGAACAGGATCGCGGAGATTCTTTGATATGCTCTCATGATATACCTCGAAAAGAAGATTCAGACCGAAGCAGTTTCCTTTGCCTGCCTTTCTCAACGAGGATTATCGGAAGCAGTTGAGTCGTGACCGCGTCAGAACTGTCACGAAACTGCGACAATTGCACGGTTCGATTGTCACGCAGATCAAAAAGCCCCGTCAGTGCGCAAGGACTGACGGGGCTTTCACTTCCAATTGTTTGATCGGCTACGAAGCAGCCTCCACCGTTTTTTCGGGTTCGCTGGCCTCTCCGTCTCCACCGGCCGCAATAGCCGCCTGCAGCTCTTCGAGTTCACGTCGCGACCCGACAACCAGGTCTCGGAAACGCCGCTGGCCGGTACCCGCCGGAATCAGATGACCGACGATCACGTTCTCCTTCAACCCAAAGAGGTCGTCCGTCTTCGCGTGGATCGCCGCGTTCGTCAGCACCTTCGTAGTTTCCTGGAACGAGGCTGCCGACACAAATGAGTCCGTGGACAAAGCCGCCTGCGTAATGCCAAGCAAGATCGGCTCGGCAACGGCTGGCTGCGTGTCCCGTACTTCCGCCGGCTTGAGGTCACGACGCTTCATGTCGGAGTTGACCTCACGCAAGCGGCGTCGATCGATTACGGTACCTATCGAAAGGTTGGCATCGCCTGGATCCGTAACGACAAATTTGTCGTGCAGATCGTCGTTCATCTCCTCAACCGTAAAGCGGTCGATGTAGTCATCCTCGAGCAGGGTCGTGTCGCCCGGATCGACGATCCGCACCTTCTGCATCATCTGTCGAACGATGACCTCGATGTGCTTGTCGTTGATGGTCACACCCTGGAGCCGATAGACTTCCTGAACTTCGTTCACGAGGTATTCCTGTACGGCCTTCGGGCCGAGAATGCTGAGTATGTCCTGCGGCGAGATCTGACCGTCGGACAGTTGCTCGCCCGCGCGGACGAAGTCGTGCTCGTGAACAAGGCGGTGCTTCGTCAACGGTACCAGATACGTGCGGGACTCGGATCCGTCGCGACTTGTGACAATGACCTCTTGCGCACCGCGCTTTCGGCCACCGAAGCTCACCACGCCATCGATTTCACTAACGACTGCAGGATCGGCGGGCGTTCGTGCTTCAAAAAGCTCGGTAACACGCGGAAGGCCGCCGGTGATGTCACGCGTCTTCGCCGTCTGGCGCGGGATCTTGATCAGAATCTGGCCAGCCTGAACCGAGTCGCCCTCGTCAACCTGGATGCGCGCGCGCACGGGCAACGGATATTCCCGCTCGGCCTTCTTTCCCTTCTCCGTCGTCTTGACGATGATCGCCGGCGTGAGATTGCGCTCGCGACTATCTACAATCACCTTCTCCTTGTGTCCCGTCTGCTCGTCCGCTTCCTCCCGATACGTCGTTCCTTCGATGATGTCCTGGAAGGTAACCTTTCCATCAACCTCGGAAAGAATCACGCTGTTATAAGGATCCCAGCTCGCCATGACCTGACCCTTCTCAACCGCCGCCCCGTTCTTCACGAGGATCTCCGCTCCGTACGGGATCAGGTACGTGATGAGGTGGCGATTGTCGTCCTTCGGATCGACAATGACGATTTCGCCCTGACGTGACAGAACCACATCCTTCGGTCCGTCGACATCGTCGAAGGAAACCTTGCGAAGGTTCTCGTACACAACCTTCCCCGCGAACTTCGTCTGGATCGTGCTCTCGGCGGAGATACGACTTGCCGTTCCACCGATGTGGAAGGTACGCAGCGTAAGCTGGGTACCCGGCTCGCCGATTGACTGCGCCGCCACGACGCCTACGGCTTCGCCGACCTCCACCAGCCTGCCGGTGGCGAGGTTGCGGCCGTAGCACAGCGCACAAACGCCTCGACGCGCTTCACACGTAAGCACCGATCGAATCTCGACCTCCTCGATCGAGGTCTCCGAGATGCTACGGGCCTTTTCTTCGTCGATGACCTCGTTCGCCTCTACAATTGTCTCGCCCGTCAGCGGGTCCGTCACGTCGTGGACCGAAACTCGGCCGAGGATACGATCCGCCAGTGGCTCCACGATATCCTCGTTGTCCTTCAGCGCCGAGATACGAATACCACGCAACGTGCCGCAGTCGTTCTGCATCACCGTGACGTCCTGCGCAACATCAACGAGCCGGCGCGTCAGATATCCGGCGTCCGCCGTCTTAAGCGCCGTGTCCGCCAGTCCCTTCCGGGCTCCGTGCGTCGATATGAAGTACTCGAGGACCGACAGCCCCTCTTTGAAGTTGGAGATGATCGGGTTCTCGATGATTTCGCCCGCTGAACCAACGAGGCTCTTCTGCGGTTTGGCCATCAGACCACGCATGCCGCCAAGCTGCCGGATCTGCTCCTTGGAACCACGAGCACCCGAGTCTGCCATCATGTAGATGGCGTTGAAGCCCTCTTTATCCGTCTTTAACGTATCGAAGAGAACATCAGAGACACGGTTGTTTGTCCGGGTCCAGATGTCGATCACCTGGTTGTAGCGCTCGTTCTCCGTGATGAAGCCCATCTCGTAGTTACCGCGCGCCTTTTCGACGTCGCTGCTCGCATCATCGATCAAGGTGTGCTTAGCGTCCGGAATAATGATATCGGACAGCGAGAAGGTGAGGCCCGCGGTCGTAGCGAGTTCGAAGCCGGTCCTCTTGATGTCGTCAAGGAACGTGGCCGTCTCCGAAAAACCGGTCACCTTGAGGACGCGCGCGATAATCGAGCGAAGGTTCTTCTTCGTCAGCACCTCGTTTATGAAGCCCGCTTCCTTCGGCACCACATCGTTGAAGAGGACCCGACCGATGGTCGTGTCGACAAGCTCACCTTCGTAGTCGCGTACCTTTACGCGGGCGTGCAAGTCGACAACCCCCTGATCGAACGCCTGACGTGCTTCGGCCAGCGAGGCAAAGCGCATGCCCTCTCCATTGACGCCCTGTCGCGCCTTCGTCATATAGTAAAGGCCGAGCACCATGTCCTGTGTGGGCACGGTGATCGGACCGCCATGCGCGGGGCTGAGAATGTTGTGACTCGAAAGCATCAGAACCATGGCCTCGAGACAGGAGTCATGGCTCAACGGCACGTGCACGGCCATCTGGTCACCGTCGAAGTCGGCGTTGAACGCCGTACACACCAGCGGGTGCAAACGAATCGCCTTGCCTTCGATGAGAACGGGCTGGAAAGCCTGGATGCCCAACCGGTGAAGCGTCGGTGCTCGGTTCAGAAGTACCGGCCTACCGGCGATCACCTTCTCCAGAATGTCCCACACGTCGGATGTCCGGCGGTCGACTACCTTCTTCGCACTCTTGACCGTCTTGACGACACCGCGTTCGATCAGCTTGCGGATGATGAACGGCTTGAACAGCTCGACGGCCATCTCCTTGGGCAGGCCGCACTGATGCAGATCCAATTCCGGGCCGACAACAATCACCGAGCGACCCGAGTAGTCGACGCGCTTTCCGAGCAGGTTCTGCCGAAAGCGGCCCTGCTTGCCCTTGAGCATGTCCGAAAGCGACTTCAGCGCACGGTTCGAGTCCGAACGCACCGCATTTGCCTTGCGGCTGTTGTCGAACAGCGAGTCCACCGCCTCCTGAAGCATTCGCTTCTCGTTGCGGAGAATGACTTCCGGCGCCTTAATGTCGATCAGTCGCTTGAGCCGGTTGTTGCGGATGATCACACGCCGATACAAATCGTTGAGGTCACTCGTAGCGAACCGTCCTCCTTCAAGCGGCACGAGCGGACGCAGCTCCGGTGGAATGACGGGGATGACGCGCATCACCATCCACTCGGGGCGGTTGTCCATCGTGCGGTTCGCCTCGCGAAACGCCTCGGTTACCCGAAGCCGCTTCAGAGCTTCTGCCTTACGCTGCTGGCTGGTCTCCGTCTTGACTTGGAATCGGAGTTCCTGCGACTGAAAGTCAAGGTCAATACGACGCAGCATGTCCTCGATGGCCTCGCCACCAATGCGCGCGATGAACTTCTCCGGATCGTCGTCATCGAGCCGATTGTTGTCCTCACGTATCTGGTAAAGGACGCTGAAGTATTCCTCCTCAGACAACAGCTGCTTTTCTTCAATGCCAATCTCCGCCGCGGCACCCGGCTGGACTACGACATAGTTCTCGTAGTAGATGATCTTCTCGAGATCCTTCGACTTGATGCCGAGCAGATGACCGATCTTGTTTGGGAGCGTCTTGAAGTACCATATGTGAACGACAGGGACACTCAGGGTTATGTGTCCGGAGCGTTCGCGCCGCACCGCCTTCTGCGTCACCTCGACACCGCAACGGTCACAGATGATACCCTTGTACCGAATACGCTTGTATTTCCCGCAGTGGCACTCCCAGTCTTTGACCGGTCCGAAGATCTTCTCGCAGAACAGGCCGTCCTTCTCGGGCTTGAACGAGCGATAGTTGATGGTCTCCGGCTTCAGAACCTCGCCGAATGATCGCTCAAGTATCGACTCGGGTGAGGCGAGACTGACGGTGATGTTGCCGAAGTTCTTCTTGATCTTGTGCGTTTTACCGTACGGCATGCGTAAGACCTCTCAGTGCAAAAATTCGTGGCCGTGGTTGGGCGGTTAACGTGTGGACGTTAGTCAAGCTTAACCTCCAGTCCGAGGCCCTGCAGCTCTCGAACAAGGACGTTGAAGCTCTCTGGCGTTCCCGCCTCCGGCATGTTCTCACCTTTCACGATTGACTCGTAGGCTTTCGAGCGACCCTGAACGTCGTCCGACTTATATGTCAGCATCTCCTGCAGAACGTTTGCGGCACCGTACGCATAGAGCGCCCAGACCTCCATCTCACCCAAGCGCTGGCCGCCGAACTGTGCCTTACCGCCAAGCGGCTGCTGCGTAATAAGGCTGTAAGGCCCTATAGACCTCGCGTGGATCTTATCCTCAACAAGGTGGCTGAGTTTTAGCATATAGATCATGCCCACGGTCGTCTTCTGATCGAAGGGTTGACCCGTATAGCCGTCGTAAAGCTGCGCCCGACCGTCGAGCGGTAATTCCGCTTCCTCCAGAAGGCCTTTGATGTCCTCCATCGACGCGCCGTCAAAGATGGGCGTGGCGAACTTTCGGCCCAGTCTATGTCCGGCCCATCCGAGCAACGTCTCGAAGATTTGCCCAAGGTTCATTCGTGAGGGCACGCCGAGAGGATTCAGGACGATATCGACCGGCGTTCCGTCCTCCAGAAACGGCATGTCTTCGATCGGGACGATCTTCGCGATGACGCCCTTGTTTCCGTGGCGTCCCGCCATCTTGTCGCCCACCTGAATCTTACGCTTTTTGGCGACATAGACTTTCGCCAGTTGCACAATTCCAGGTGGCAGCTCATCGCCCATCTGTACCTGGTGGCGCTCGCGCTTCGCGATGCCGACAATACGACGGTACTCCGCCTGATAGTTGCGGAACAGCTTAGTGACCCGATTGTCGGTCTTGCGGCTGCCCGTCGACAGCGTCCGCGAGTTGATCGTAATCGGATCCATGTCCTTGAAGGAGTTCTTCGTAAAGGAAGCGCCTTCCTTGACGATGATCTCGCCGTCGCGATTCTCGACCTCGTACTTGGTCTTGCAGCCCTTGGTGAGTCTGAAGAACTTCTGCCAGAAACCATCATTGAGCACCGTCAGCTCTTCCTCGAGCTGGGCGTCGATCTCGGCAAGGCGCTTTTGCTCGACCTTTTTGGAGGCCGGATCCAGCTTACGACGGCTGAAGAGCTTCGTATCGATGACGACTCCGTTCATTCCCGGAGGTGCCTTGAGCGAAGCATCCTTCACGTCACCCGCTTTGTCACCAAAGATGGCTCGGAGCAGCTTCTCTTCCGGCGTCGGATCCGTCTCTCCCTTCGGCGTGATTTTACCGACAATGATGTCGCCGGCTTTCACTTCGGCGCCGATGCGGATGATGCCGCGCTCGTCAAGGTCCTTGGTCGCCTCCTCGGACACGTTGGGAATCTCTCGGGTCAGTTCTTCTTCGCCACGCTTCGTGTCGCGAACCTGCAGCTCGAATTCCTCGATATGCACTGACGTATAGACATCCGCCGAGACCAGTCTCTCGGAGATGACGATAGCATCCTCGAAGTTGTATCCTCGCCACGGCATGAACGCCACGAGCACGTTCTTACCCAGGGCCAACTCACCTTCGTCCGTAGAGAAGCCGTCGGTCAACACCGTTCCGGTCTTCACCTTCTGCCCCACCTCGACCATCGGCTTTTGGTTGATGCAGGTGTCTTGGTTTGTTCGACGGAATTTCGTGAGATCGTAGCGTCGGGTAAGGTCGCCGAAGATCACGTCCTCGTCTCCACCCTCCGGCTTGTACCGGACGACGATCTCGTTCGCGTCGACATACTCGACCTCCCCGTCACCTTCGGCCACGATGACGGCACGCGAGTCGCGCGCGATGCGGCCCTCGAGCCCCGTACCTACTATCGGCGAGTCGGCGCGCAGCAGCGGCACGGCCTGCCTCTGCATGTTCGAGCCCATCAAGGCGCGGTTCGCATCGTCGTGCTCTAGGAAAGGGATCAGGCTGGCAGCCGGCGACACGATCTGGTTCGGCGCGATGTCCATGTACTGGACGTGCTTCGGCGCCACGATGGGGAAATCACCCTTGTAGCGGCACTTGACGTACTTGTTCTCGAACTTGCCAACCTTGGAAATCGGCGCGTTGGCCTGTGCGATGACGGCGTTGTCCTCCTGCTCGGCAGTCAAGAACTCGAGTTCGTTGGTAACCTTGCCCCCCTTGACCACACGATACGGTGTTTCGATAAAGCCGAAGTTGTTGATCTTCGCGTGCACGCACAACGAAGATATCAGTCCGATGTTAGGGCCTTCCGGCGTTTCAATGGGACAGAGCCGTCCATAGTGAGTGTAGTGTACATCACGCACTTCGAAGCCGGCGCGCTCCCGCGTCAGTCCGCCCGGACCCAGTGCAGACATTCGCCTCTTGTGCGTCAGCTCGGCCAGCGGATTCGTTTGATCCATGAACTGGCTTAGCTGATTTGTACCAAAGAAGGTATTGATGACACTCGAGACCGTCCTCGCATTGACCAGGTCCTGCGGCGTGAAGTTCTCAGCGTCGCGCAGGTTCATCCGCTCCTTGATGGTCCGTGCCATTCGCGCTAGTCCGAGCGAGAACTGCGCACCCAGCTGCTCGCCCACCGTGCGGACACGCCGATTGCCGAGGTGGTCGATATCATCAACCGTGCTCTTTGCGTTCTGAAGCAGAATCAACTCTCGAATAATGGAGACGATGTCCTCGATCGTCAGTGTCAGCGTGTCAAGCGGCTGGTCCAACCGCAGCCGACTATTGATTCGGTACCGGCCGACTTCTCCGAGGTCGTAACGCTTTTCAGAAAAGAAGAGTCGCTCCAGCACGCCGCGTGCCGTGTCGAGGTCCGGCGCCTCCGTTCCACGCAGCTTGAAGTAGATGGACTCCAGCGCCTCCTCTTCAGTGTGCGTCGGGTCCTTCTTCAACGTGTTGAGTAGCGAGATCCGATCTATCTCCTCCTCATCATCCTCGATCGCGCGTACCAGAAAAACGGTTTTGATACCAGCTTCTTTGAGCGTCTCGTAGTCGCGCTCATCGATCTCGTGGTAAGCGGGCAAAACGACTTCGCGCTCAGTCCGCTCCTCGATCACCTCGCCCGTATCCTCGTCGACAATCTCAGTGATCTTTTCGATCGTCACGTTGGAGGCAAGCTGCTTGCCGACCGTCTTGTTAAACGCACGTTTGTTGCTGACGGTGACCTCGTCGGCGAGGTCGAACAGTGTGACGATGTCGGCATCGGTCGAGTAGCCGAGCGCTCTGAGCAAGGTCGTGACCGGAAGCTTCTTCTTACGGTCGATGTAGGCCCACATGACGTTGCTAACGTCCGTGGAGAACTCGATCCAAGACCCGCGGAAAGGAATCACACGCGCAGAGAACAGCTCCGTGCCGTTCGGATGGATCTTCTGCCCGAAGAAGACGCCCGGGCTTCTGTGCAGCTGTGAGACGACCACCCGCTCGGCACCGTTGATGACGAACGTGCCACGCTCGGTCATGAACGGAAGATTGCCGAGATAGACTTCCTGCTGAACCGCCTCTTCCGTCTCGTCTTCGTCCTCGTCTTCTTTTCGGGACAACCTGAGCGTTGCCTTCAGTGGGACCGAGTACGAGAGACCCTGCGCGATACACTCCTCGACCGAGTGCTTAGGAGCGTCGAGCGTATAGCTCAGGAACTCAAGTGTGTAGCGCTCGCGACTATCCTGGATTGGAAAGTGCTCTTTGAAGACGTCCTGCAAGCCGACGTCCTCCCGCTCTTCGGGGGCCACGTCGTCCTGCACGAAGTCGCGAAACGACTGCAGCTGAACGTCGAGAAAATCGGGGTAGTCCTTTACGGGAAGAATGCTCTGAAAACTTTCGCGGATCGTGCCGTTCTTCCGGGCCATAGTGCAATAACTCTGCGGTGTTGGTGAACTGGTCCTAGCCTGGATCAGCGCAAAAACGGAGAAATCGGGGTGGAGGGCGTAGCTGAGTATTTACGTTGGGCGTAAACACATGTTTCTGCACGAATTCCACCGATGAAGCCGCGAAAGCCGACACCCGCAGCGGCGGAGTCGGCTATCACAGACGCGGATACTCGTTTCGGGGTAGCCGGATTACTTGAGTTCAACCTCGGCGCCCGCCTCCTCAAGCTTCGTCTTGATCGACTCAGCCTCGTCCTTCGAGACGCCCTCTTTCACCGGGTTCGGGGCCCCATCGACGAGTTCCTTCGCCTCCTTCAGACCGAGACCGGTGATGCCCCGCACCTCCTTGATCACAGCGATCTTGTTGCCGCCGATCGCCTTGAGGACGACGTCAAACTCGGTCTGCTCCTCGGCCGCTGCGGCTCCATCACCGCCTGCCACCGGTCCGGCGACCGCGACGGCTGCAGCAGCAGGCTTGATACCGTGCTCCTCCTCGAGAATCTGGGCCAGCTCGCTGGCCTCTTTGATCGTGAGGCCGACGAGGTCGTCGGCCAATTTCTTCAGGTCTTTCGCCATTGTCGTTGTGTTCTCCTGCAGCGGTCATCGCCATAAAGGCTGCGCTGCCTATTAAGGGTTCGTGTGGTTGTTACTCTGATAGTCTCCGAGCCGCGGCATCACTCTTCGCGTGCCGCGATGGATTTCACCGCGCCCACCAGGTTGCTTCCCGCCGACTGTAGTGCACCGACGATGTTGGTGATCGGCGATTGCAGGAGGCCCAGGATGTCACTTATGAGTTCTTCTTTGGACTTGAGAGCCGCCAGTACGTCGAGTGCGTCGGCATGGTATATCGCACCATCGACGTAGGCTGCCTTGAGTCGGGGGATCTCGATCTTCTCGTCGGCTATATACTTCTTAATGACGCGTGCCGGAGCCGCCGGCTCGGCGGCAAAAGCCACAGCCGTCGGTCCTTCCAGGTGCTCGAACAACTCGTCGAAGCCACCCTTTCGCTCCATCGCTCTCTTCAGGAGGGTGTTCTTGATCACCCGATACTGCACACCCATCTGCCGGAAACGGTCGCGCAACTCCGTAGCCTGCGATACCGTCAGTCCCGTATAGTTGGTCAGGTACACGATCGGTGATTCGTCGAGCAGCGCCGACAACTGGTCGATCGCTTGCGCCTTCTGTTCTTTCGTTTGTGCCATTGCTGACCTCTGTAAAGCTTTTCGCCCGCCGCCCGGCTTAGCGCAGATTCTTGAGAAGCTCGTTTTGATCCAGATGAATCCCGGGACCCATCGTGGTCGACATGGTTACCGAGCGCATGTAGATACCTTTTGCTGCCGACGGGCGAAGTCGAAGCACTTCCTTCAGGAACGCCGTTGCGTTCTCGGCAATCTCGTCTGCGGAGAACGACGCCTTGCCGATCGCCGTGTGCAGGTTACCGAACTTGTCGACGCGGAAGTCGATCTTGCCCGCCTTCACGTCAGAGACCGCCTTTGAGACGTCCATTGTGACCGTCCCGCTCTTTGGATTAGGCATAAGGCCTCGCGGGCCAAGGAACCGACCCAGTTTGCCGACCTTCGCCATCACGTCCGGTGTTGCGATCAGTACATCGAAGTCCAGCCAGCTCTCCTTCTGAATCTTCTGGATCACGTCGTCGAGGCCGACATAGTCGGCTCCTGCCTCGCGGGCCTCCGACTGTTTGCCCTCGTTGGCAACAACGAGCACACGGACCGTCTTACCGGTGCCGTGCGGCAGGGTGACCGTTCCGCGCACTTGCTGCTCGGCGTGCCGCGGATCCACGCCGAGACGCACGTCCATGTCGACCGATTCGTCGAACTTGGCCGAAGCCGTCTCCTTTATGATTCGAGCGGCGGCACCGACGTCGACCGGCCCGTCGTGCGATGCGATCAGCTCCTGCGCCTTCTTGTAGCGCTTGCCTTTCTTTGCCATGAATGTCTTGTCTATGCGGTTCAATCGCCGGACTGGGCCGGCTCCCGCCTGTGCTGTCACCCGCGGTCCCGGGGTGCTTGGTTAGACCTCAGGCGCCCTCCGGAACATCATCGACCGTGATTCCCATCGATCGCGCGGTCCCGGCGATCATTTTGGCCGCTTTCTGAATGTCGAACGCGTTCAAGTCCTCCATCTTCGTCTCGGCGATCTCGACGCACTGGCTCCAGGTAACGCTGGCTACTTTCTGCCGCAGGGGATCGGCGGCGCCGGACTCGATCTTGGCCGCCTTTTTCAGCAGAACCGCGGCGGGCGGACTCTTGACAATGAAGCTGAACGACTTGTCGGCATAGACCGTGATCACGACGGGCAATACGAGGCCCATGCGGTCTTGCGTGGCGGCGTTAAACTGCTTGCAGAACTCCATGATGTTGACGCCGTGCTGGCCCAGGGCGGGGCCGATTGGCGGGGCAGGATTCGCCTGGCCTGCCTTTATCTGCAGCTTTATGTATCCGTCGATCTTCTTTGCCATAGTACATGCGGTTCAAGCGCCGGACGGACCCGGCTCCCGCCGAAAAAGGTGAATCAACTGCTCGCGGTGCAAAAAGCGGCAATCGGGTTAAAATAGCCACTTCATCTTCTGCGCGCATCTGCTACGCAGAAATTTCAGATTGAGTCACTCTTCGTGCTCAACCTGTAGGTAGTCCAGCTCGAGGGGCGTCTTGCGGCCAAAAATCGATACCATCACCTTGACCTTCATCTTGTCCGGGTACACCTCCTCGACAAATCCCGTGAAATTGTTGAACGGGCCGTCGATAACCTTTATCGCATCCCCCTGGCTGAACGGGATTTCCGGCTGCTCCCCGAGCTCGCGCGCCTCGTCGATTTTGCCGAGGATGCGGTTGACCTCATCGGGGCGCAACGGTGTGGGCTGATCCCCGGTTGTGAGAAATCCCACCACCGACGGCACGTTCGAGATTACGTGTTGCAGTTCCTTGTCCAGAAGCGCGTTGATCAGGACGTAACCCGGGAAAAAGGTCTTCTCACGCGTGCGCTTCTTGCCCTGCCGCATCTCGAAGACGGTCTCGGTGGGGATCATGATCTCTCCGAGTTTGTCCTTGACGCCGAGACGATCGGCCTCGCTTTCCAGGTACTGCTTGACCTTCTTCTCATGACCGGAGAAGGTCCTCAACACATACCACTTGTGGACGTCTTTCACTTTTGGGGCCATATCACGCACTCGCACCCGGCCGCGGGCGGGCTACTGATAGATGATCTCCAGAAAACGGTTTATAACCCAGTCGGCAGCCCAGATAAAGAGGGAAATGGCGACCGTTGCGCCAAGCGTCACGACGGTATTGCTGACCAGTTCTTTCCTCGAAGGCCAGCTTACTTTTCGCATCTCTTTGAGGACATCTTCGATGTAAGCCTTTGCGTTCATCCGTTGCCCGAGAGGGTTTAGTTGGTGGTGCCGTCTTCTCACGCGCGGCCCGGCAGTCCTTTACTCGCCCTGCCGCTGCATGATCCATCCGTGCTTAATGGCACGGGCGGCAGGACTCGAACCTGCAGCCTGCGGTTTTGGAGACCGCTGCTCTGCCAATTGAGCTACGCCCGTTGGTCTCGACGTTGGAGCACCGCGAGGCGATGCCGTGGCGGCCGCCTCCAGCGACGACCCCAGTCCGTCAGTCGAGGATTTTGCTGACGACGCCGGCGCCGACGGTGCGGCCGCCCTCGCGGATCGCAAAGCGCAGCCCCTGCTCCATCGCCACCGGTACGATCAGCTTCACCTTGAACTGCGTGTTGTCACCCGGCATCACCATCT
>JBFHWK010000056.1:0-14658 GCA_041589075.1 Rhodothermales bacterium | reverse complement strand
TGCTCCGATTCGATTATCTCCGAGAACCGTTCGGAGTGCTCAACGCCAAAGCCCCATGCGAACGAATCGCCAATCACCAGCATGCGTTGCTTGCTTCCGCGTTCGTTCGAATACTCGCTGTCGCGCATCCCGAGCGCATTGATCTGAACGTCCACCGTAAACTCCGCTTGGACGAAGCGTGCCTTCTGGCCCGCGCGATGACTCCATCCCAGCAGGGGGTCGTACTTCAGAAAGACAACCCTCTCCACCGCAGGTGCCCATTCCGGAAATAGTATACGCGCGCCAAGCTCCGCCGCGAGTACGAATACGATGCACCCGACTATCGCTGTCACCGCGAGCGTCAGTGCAGGCCGTCGGGCAAATCGATTGCGGTCGGTCAACTGCTGAGCCAAATCGAGGTCAGGTTGCAGCCGGATGGAATGCCAAAACTACTTTCTTCCCGATTCTTGACAAGTGCTCGCGGCAAGAGGGCTAGGACGCACCGTATTTTAGTCGTACCGCCACGAGGCCACGTCACATCGTGCATCCACCTGCCAGCACTGCCACAGCGAACATCCGACACCGTATGACTTCTGCCGTACTCGAAGTTCCCGCCGTCGACCTCCAGCTTGCATGCGAGCACGGGCTCACGGATGAAGAGTACGGCTGGATCTGCGACAAGCTCGGTCGCACGCCGACATTTGTCGAACTCGGCATCTATTCTGTGATGTGGAGCGAGCATTGCAGCTACAAGAACTCGATCGCCGTCCTCAAGACGCTGCCGCGAGAGGGCGACGCCCTC
Source organism: Rhodothermales bacterium (assembly GCA_041589075.1). GTDB lineage: Bacteria > Bacteroidota > Rhodothermia > Rhodothermales > JABDKH01 > JBFHWK01. The sequence goes on along the minus strand of JBFHWK010000056.1, from coordinate 13,877 downwards.
CTTGTGGGAGCAGGTGAAGAGAACGCCGGCCTCGTGGATATCGGAGATGGTCTGGCGGCAGCGTTCAAGATCGAGTCACACAATCATCCGTCCGCCGTCGAGCCGTATCAGGGAGCAGCAACGGGCGTCGGGGGAATACAGCGTGACATCTTTACTATGGGTGCGCGCCCAATCTGTTCGCTCAACTCACTTCGGTTCGGATCGCTCGACAGCCCGCGGGTGCGGTATCTGTTCGACGGCGTCGTGCGGGGAATCGGCGACTACGGCAACTCATTCGGTGTGCCGACCGTTGCCGGTGAGGTGTACTTCGATCCGGCCTATGAAGGCAACCCGCTCGTGAATGCGATGAGCGTGGGAACCGTAAAGGTGGGACGCACCGCATCCGCGATTGCCACGGGTGTAGGCAATCCGGTCTACATCGTCGGATCCTCAACCGGCCGCGACGGGATTCATGGTGCGACTTTCGCATCGGAGGAGATCTCCGAGGCCAGTGAGGCCAAGCGGCCGAGCGTGCAGGTCGGTGACCCTTTCACGGAGAAACTGCTCCTCGAGGCTACGCTGGAGGCGATTCGGAGCGGTGCCATCGTCGGCATCCAGGACATGGGAGCAGCCGGCCTGACGTGCTCATCCTGCGAGATGAGCGCAAAGGGAAAGAGTGGAATGATTCTCCACGTAGAGCGCGTGCCGATGCGCGAGGAGGGCATGACGCCGTACGAAGTCATGCTGTCGGAGAGCCAGGAGCGCATGCTTCTCGTTGTTGAGCAAGGTAGGGCGTCTGAGGTCGAGTCGATCTTCGAACGCTGGGATCTGCATGCGGTGCAAATTGGGGAAGTCACCGACGATGGGCGTGTTCGCGTCTACTGGCACGGCGATCTCGTGGCTGATGTACCGGCCGAGCATCTGGTACTGGGTGGCGGCGCGCCCGTGTACATCAGAGAAACACAACGGCCGGCGTACCTCGACGAAGTCCAGGCTTTTGATATCGATGCGTTGGCGGACTTGAATCAACGCGACGTCGCGCCGACGCTTCGTACCCTCCTCGACTCCCCGAACATCGCGTCCAAGCGGTGGGTGTACGAGCAGTACGACACAATGGTGAGGACGAACACGGTCTTGGGTCCGGGCGCATCTGATGCGGCGGTCGTCCGGATAAAGGGCACTGACAAGGCGCTCGTGACAAAGACGGACTGCAACGGCCGGTACGTATACCTTAACCCGCGCCGCGGCGGGCAAATCGCCGTGGCGGAAGCAGCGCGAAACGTTGTGTGCGCCGGTGGAAAGCCGCTAGCCGTGACCAACTGCCTGAACTTCGGCAACCCGTACAAGCCGGACGTTTACTGGGTCTTCAAGGAGGCCGTGGGAGGTATGGGCGATGCTTGCCGAAGGCTGAACACACCGGTTACGGGTGGTAACGTTTCGTTCTATAACGAAGACCCGAACGGTGCGGTGTTTCCGACACCGACCATCGGCATGCTCGGCCTCATCGACGATGTAGCGACGCAGACGACGCGCTCGGGCTTCAGATCGGCCGGCGATATCGTGTATCTCCTGTCGCCCGGAGCGTGGGTCCATCGCAACGATGTCGGTGGCAGCGAGTACCTCGCGGTGGTCCACGGGTTGACGGCGGGTGACGCGCCGCACCTTGCCCTTGAAGAAGAGATAGCAGTGCAAGGTGCGTTATTACAACTGATCCGTGCCGGGCTCGTGCGGAGCGCCCATGACGTTTCCGACGGCGGGCTCCTGACGTGCATCGCCGAGTGCTGTCTCTACACGGGAGCGGGCGCCGCGATTTCACTGGCGCTGCCCGAAGGTGTGCGTCTCGACGCGGCCTTGTTCGGCGAGGCACAGTCACGCGTCGTCTTCACGGTCCCGGCGGAGAGCCGAGAAGCCCTGGAGGCCTCAATACCGACAAGTGTGACAGCGACCCCAATCGGCACGGTTGGTGGAGAGGCTCTGGCCTTCTCGGTGGGCGGGTATCAGGTCCTGAATGAGCGTGTATCCGACCTGCGGAGAATCCATGAGGAGTCCATCCCGCGCCGGATGACCGCTACATAAATTCGTGGAACGGCCGAGACGAAGAGAGCATAGCAGAGCCGCCCGGGTGTAACCCGGCACTGCCGAAATGCACCAAAACAGCACATAAGACGGCGAAGAGCCTTCTGGCATCATACTTGTCGAATGCTCCGGAGCCCCATGCAATCAAGGAGACTGACATTATGGCACAAGATGCGAAGTATGTGACGCTGACCGACCAGAACTTCCCGCAAGAGGTCCTCAACGCCGAGGAGCCGGTGCTTGTCGATTTCTGGGCGGCCTGGTGCGGCCCGTGTCGCGTGATCGCACCGACGATAGTGGAACTGGCAGGCGATTTCGAGGGAAGGGCCAAGGTGGCGAAGATGGATGTCGATGACAATCCGCAGACGCCGATGAACTACGGTATACGCTCCATTCCCACCTTGCTCTTCTTCAAGGACGGCAAGGTCGTCGACCAGCTGATCGGCGTGGCTCCAAAGAAGCTACTCGCGGAAAAGCTGGAGGCGCTCGTCGGACAGGTAGTGTGACGACGGCCGCTGAGCGTTTGTCTTAGATAGATTCTTCGGTAGAGGCGCGGCCCGCGGATCCTGTCTGCGGGCCGTTTCTTCCGAAGGCAATCAAAGCAAGAAGCGATGGCAGACATTGAGGGTGCAACAATAAGGGCGGACCTGTCACGGTTCGATTTTGAAGGTGCCGAACGCCGGCAGGTTGTGATCATCGGAACCGGTCCGGCCGGTCTGACGGCCGCCATCTACGCGTCTCGCGCCAACCTCGAACCACTCGTGTTCCAGGGCGCCGAACCCGGAGGCCAACTCACGACGACCACCGACGTCGAGAACTACCCTGGCTTTCCCGACGGCATTCTTGGTCCGGAGCTCATGCAAACATTCGAGAACCAGGCGACGCGGTTTGGCAGCGATCTTCGATACGGAACCGTCACGGCGGTTGATCTTGGAGAACGGCCCTTCAAGATCGTCGTCGACGATGAGATGCCGGTGCTGGCGGACACGATTATAATCGCCACCGGCGCATCGGCCAAGTATCTTGGGCTCGAGAACGAGCAACGACTTCTCGGCCACGGTGTCTCCGCCTGCGCCACCTGTGATGGTGCGTTCTTCAGAGGGGAGGAGGTCGCGATTGTGGGCGGCGGCGATACCGCGATGGAGGAATCTCTTTTCCTTACGCGCTTCGCTACCAAAGTCTACGTCATCCATCGGCGCGACGAACTCCGAGCCTCAAAGATCATGCAGGACCGCGCCTTTGCCAATCCGAAGATCGAGTTCATCTGGAACACGATCGTGACCGACGTGCTGGGTGAGGCGGAGGTCGAGGGTCTCAAGCTGTTGAATCGACAGACCAATGAGAAAAGTGTTCTGCCGGTGAAAGGGCTTTTCCTCGGCATAGGCCACAAGCCCAACACGGACATCTTCAAGGGCTTGCTGGAGATGGACGAACTCGGCTACATAAAGACGGCGCCGGACTCGACCCACACCAACGTGCCCGGCGTATTTGCCTCGGGTGACGCACAGGACCACGTGTATCGTCAGGCCGTAACGGCGGCAGGGACCGGATGTATGGCGGCGATGGACGCGGAACGTTGGCTGGCCGAGCAACCGGCACCTGAACCGACGGCGGAGTCCACCGCCTAACGCCGACCGAGGTTCTTAAGGACGAACCAGATGTTTTCCTTGCGCTCGCGGAGGCGACGCGAAAAGTACGGCACCCACTGACGTCCGTACGGAACGTAGATGCGCATGTTGTACCCTTCCGCTGCGATGGCGGCCTGCGTTTCGGGACGAATGCCATACAACATCTGAAACTCGAAGCGATCGCGTCCGATGTCGTTCTCCGTCACAAAAGATTTCGTGGCGGCAATGAGGCGGTCGTCGTGTGTCGCGATTCCGGGATAGCGTCCCTCGGTGATGAGAAGCTGCGTATACTCGATGAACCGCTGTCGTATCTCGTTCATGTTCTGGTATGCGATGGACGCGGGCTCTTTGTAGGCCCCCTTGCACAATCGCACGCGAGCATTGAGGTTGCACATTCGACGGATATCCGACGCCGTGCGCTTCAGGTACGCCTGTAGCACGATTCCCACATGTTCCGGATACTCCGGGTAGACGCTCTCGAATACCGACACGGTCGATTCTGTGATATCGCTGCCTTCCATGTCAAGGCGCACAAACACGTTCCTGTCGCGGGCCAGCGTGAGTATGCGACGCAAATTCCCGACGCAAAATTCCTCGTCGATCTTCTGCCCGATCATCGAAAGTTTTATAGAGATGTTCGCTGAAACGCCGGTCCTGTCACGTTCCTCGGCCACACGCTCAGCGATTCTCAGATAGAGGTCGCACGCTTCGGTGGCCAGATCGCGACTGCGCACGTACTCGCCGAGCAGGTCGAGAGTTGTCAGCAGTCCGCGGTTCTTCAGGTCGACGAGAACCGGGATCGTCTCATCAAGGGTCTCCGCCGCAACGAACCGCCGAGCTAGAAAGAAGGGCAGCTGCATGCTAGCGGTTCGGTGGGTTGATGTTGTGGAGGTCGGGAAGATATGCCGGTCGATAGCCGCCGAAATATAGTCAAAGGGAACCGAACGCAACCGTGCTTGTCAGGGGTTGCCTCCTCTCTCGTAACTCGCTTTTGTATGGAAGACCTCTCTTCGATTCGCAAAGAGTATGGTCAGGCCGACCTTACGAAGGACGGGGTCGACCCGGACCCGATCGTTCAGTTCAGACGGTGGTTTGATGATGCGGTGTCGGCAGGGATCAGCGAGCCGAATGTGATGACCTTGGCGACGGTTGCCGACGGCCGGCCGTCGGCGCGGATAGTGCTTCTAAAGGACGCGGGGCCGGACGGCTTCACCTTTTTTACGAACTACGCGAGTCGAAAGTCGGGCGAGCTCGATGCGAATCCGAACGTCGGCCTCGTCTTCTGGTGGATGGAGCTCGAACGTCAGGTTCGAATTGAGGGGATTGCGCGGCGCATCGATCCGGCAGTGTCCGACGAGTATTTTCGGTCGCGGCCTAGGCAGAGTCAGATCGGCGCGTGGGCATCACCGCAGAGTCGTGTTATTACGTCACGAGAAGAGCTGGAGGCACGCGTCCGCGAGTTTGAGGAGAGATTTGACGGGGAGGTGCCGCGGCCTGATTTCTGGGGCGGTTATGTGGTCCGGCCGGAAACGATCGAGTTCTGGCAGGGGCGGATCGGCAGGTTACACGACCGCATCCGTTACCGAAAAGCCGGGGACGGCTGGGTCATCGACAGGCTCGCACCGTAGCAGTCGTTGATTCCGGTTCTAAGGAGGCTCAGGCGCCTGTTCACGACGATTCCCTCAAGGTCTGCGGATGTGATTTCGCGCGCAATCGTGGGCTTCCAGGTGGCTTAAGGGGGGCTATGCGCCGCCGATACCGAATTTGATATCACCTGTTCTTCACGGACACGCGGTGCGCGCACGCACACTCTAACCCACGGCGGCCGGTACCGTAGCTCGGAATCGCCGGCGGCCCCACCGAATGCCGATACATCGAACTATCGCCACGGCCTTAACGCTGCTCGCCGTCCTCGTGGCGCCAGTCGCGACGCACGGGCAGTCCGGACTCGTCCTGGATCCGTCAAAGGCTGTCACGCAGTACCCGATGGATGTCTGGGGAGCCGACGAAGGTCTCCCGCAAAAGTCCATCTACGCAATTCTACAGTCGCGTGACGGTTACCTCTGGCTCGGGACGCAGGAGGGCTTGGTTCGATTCGACGGCATCGAGTTCCACGTCTTCGACAAGACGAACTCCGAGTTGCCCCGTAACGCGGTATCTGGACTGCATGAAGCTGCAGACGGATCCATATGGGTCGGTACTCGGGAAGGCGGTCTGACCCGGTTCGAAGGAAACAAGTCGACGACCTACTACCGATCGCACGGACTGTCGAGTGAGAACGTCAGCGGTATCGCCGGCGACGGAGCGGGAAATCTCTGGATCGGAACCGACGACGCCGGGCTCAACCTGTACAGCAAGGGCAAGTTCTACAGTTATACGTTGGAAGACGGTGTCCCGAGCAAGCACATCAATGCGCTTCTGGTGGACAGGCGCGGAAAGTTGTGGATCGGTACGCGAGGGGCCGGTGTCGCTTCCTTCGACGGTGAGAAATTCGTGTACTATGACGGATCGAAGGGTCTGCCGGGCGACAACGTCGCGGCGCTCTTCGAAGACCGGGAAGGGTCGATATGGGTAGGTACGCGCGACGGCGGACTGGCGCGTATCGACGAAGACCAGATAAGAGTTTACGACGACGAAGAAGGCATCCCGGCAAGTGCCGTCTCGGCGGTCAGCCAGGACGGGTCGGGAAGTATATGGGTAGGCGTTGAACATGGCGGATTGTACCGACTTCGCGACGGGGCGACACAGGCGTTGACCGCGGCCACGGGCTTGCCGAGCGATAACATCCGTTCGTTACTCGAGGATCGTGAGGGAAGTCTCTGGATCGGAACCGATGGCGGCGGACTGGTCCGCATCCACAACGGAAAGTTTGCACCTTATGGAAAACGTGAAGGGTTAGCGGACGACTACAGCTACGGCGTCTTCGAAGACTCGGCCGGCAATATCTGGGTCGGTAGCGAGGGTGGGGGCGTCAGCCGTATCGCGGACGGTCGTGTTGTCAATCTTTCGTCCGCCGATGGCCTGCCCAGCGACGTCGTCTACGCCGTGGAAGAGACTCCCGACGGTTCGATCTGGTTGGGTACGGAGGGTGGCGGCCTCGTGCGCCTTAAGGGAGGCCAGGTCACCACACTGACGACCGCTAACGGACTTCCAACCAACACCGTCTACTCGCTTTTTGTCGACGCTGACGGAGCGCTGTGGGTCGCGACGAGCTCCGGCGGGCTTAGCCGCTACGAGAACGGCCGGCTGACAACCTTTAACTCTGAAGACGGCCTTTCCAGCAACTTCGTCACTACGTTCACCGATTCCGAGCGCGGCGGGCTGTGGGTCGGCACGTACGATGGGGGGCTGAATTATCTCAAGGACGGGCGGGTTGTCAGCCAGTACACGACCTCTAGCGGACTGAAGAGCGACTTCGTTCTCGCCCTCTACGAGGACTCTGACGGCATTCTCTGGGTCGGAACGCGTGAAGGCGGCCTGCATCGTGTTCGGGATGGCCGTGTAGTTGCCATCACGACGAAGGACGGGTTGTTCAACGACATCGTAAATACGATTGTCGAGGACAACAATGGCTCCCTGTGGATGACTTGCAACAAGGGTCTCTTCCGCGTCAGCCGCTCCGAGCTGAATGCCTTTGCGGACGGAAGGCGGGATCGCGTGACGACAGAATACTTCGATCGGACGGACGGCCTGCGCAGCGACGAGTTCAACGGAGGATTTCAGCCCGCCGGCTGGAAAGGAAAGGATGGCCGCCTCTGGTTTCCGTCAGACAAGGGAATTGTAGCCGTTAATCCGGAGCGGATTGCGGTAAACCAGCTTCCGCCGCTTGTGCACGTCGAGTCCATCACTGCGGACGGCCGTCTGATTGAGGTGAGCGAATCGACAATGGCTGAAATCAAGCCGGGTACGCACAAGTTCGAGTTTCGGTACGTCGGTTTGAGTTTCATCGCTGCCGAGAAGGTCCGGTATCAATACTCATTAGACGGTGTCGACGAAGGATGGGTGGATGCCGGTCGGCGCCGCATTGCGTTCTACACGAACCTGTCTCCGGGTGAGTATACGTTTCGCGTTCGCGCCTCCAACAGCGACGGCGTGTGGAGCGAAGAGGAAGCCGCGGCAACGTTTTATCTGAAGCCGTTCTTCTATCAGACCACGTGGTTCCTTGCGCTTTGCATCCTGATGGCGTTTGCTGCACCGTTCATGGTTTACCGGATGCGCGTCCGTCACCTCAAGCAGCGGCAGCTTGAACTTGAAGAGCTTATCGAAGTGCGCACCCGAGATCTTCGAGAGGAGAAAGAGCGCACCGAAACAGCACTTCAGCAGACCGAGGAAGCACGCAGAGAGGCCGAGGAGCAGAAAGAAATCGCCGAACGCGCCAAGGCCGTCATTGAGGCGCAGGCCGGAAAGCTGCGCGAAATGGACAAGATCAAGTCGCGCTTCTTCGGCAACATCTCGCACGAGTTTCGCACTCCTCTCACGCTCACCATCGGTCCGCTCGAGAATGCACTTACAGGTATGTACGGCCCGGTGAGCCCGGCGCTGTCGCGCCAGCTCGAGATAATGCTTCGCAACTCGCGCCGTCTGCTGCGTCTGATCAACCAGCTCCTTGATCTCTCAAAGCTCGAATCCGGAAGCCTCACGCTCAAAGTCATAGAGGGCAGCATCGTACAGATGCTAGAGGGCGTCGTCATGTCATTCACGGCGTTCGCGGAGAAGGAAGGAATCGAACTGTCGCTCGACGCGGGATCAGGCGAGACGAAGCTCTTCTTCGATCCGGAGAACCTCGAAAAGGTCTTCTTCAATCTGCTATCGAACGCAGTCAAGTTCACTCCCGAGGATGGACGCATTACGGTATCGATTACCGAGACGACCGAAATCATCAAGGGTGCGGAGTTCGAGGTGGTGGAGATCCGTGTTTCCGACACCGGTCAGGGAATACCTTCCGCAGAGCTTCCGCACATCTTCGATCGCTTCCATCAGGTGGACGGCACCGTCTCGCGAGTTCAGGAAGGCACCGGCATCGGACTGTCGCTGGTGAAGGAGCTCGTCGAGCTGCACGGAGGCACCATTCGCGTCGAAAGCGAGATCGGTATGGGCACCGAGTTCATCGTGATTCTGCCCAAGGGCACGCAGCACCTGCGCAACTTCGAAATCATGGACGACGACGAAGCAGCCGATCTGTTTGAGATCTCGCGCGGCCCGATGATGGAGATGGCCGTCTTTGAAGATGTAGAGACGCGCGAGGCAGCGAGTGATGTGATCGAAGAAAGCGGCGAACGAAAGTCAATCTTGGTCGTGGACGATAGCGCGGACATCAGGAACTACGTCGTCGGCTGTCTCGACATGATCTACTCGATCGAAGTGGCCAAGGATGGTGTCGACGGGCTCGAAAAGCTCGAAGAAATGTTACCGGACCTTATCATCAGCGATGTGATGATGCCTCGCATGGACGGCTACGAGTTCTGCCGCAATGTCAAGGCTGACCCGCGGTTCAATCATATCCCCGTGATCCTCTTGACCTCGAAGGCTTCACTGGAAGCCAAGATCGAGGGTCTGCAGGCCGGCTCGGACGACTATCTCTCGAAACCCTTCAACGCCGAAGAGCTTCGGGTGCGTGTGGCCAACCTTGTCAGCATGCGAGAGCAGGCAGCACAACTGAAAGGGCTTAACCACGAACTGGAGCAGGCAAACCAGACATTGCGCGAGGCGAGTGAGCTGAAAAGTCAGTTGCTGAGTATCGCATCGCATGACATGAAGAATCCCCTCACGGCTATTCGGGAATTCTCTCGGATATTGAAGGAGGAGATGGACAACACGTCCCACTTGAACGAGCTGGTTGATTTGATCTTCAGCTCCTCGGACGAGATGCTGCGGCTGGTTACACAGTTGCTGGATTCGTCGGCGCTTGAGAGTGGCAAGCTTGAACTGAACAGGCGCCCGGTGGATCTCGGCGCGTTGGGTCAGCTCGTTGTCCACAAGAGTGCCAAGCAGGCCGAGCTCAAGGGACAGCAAATTCACTTCTCGCAGGCCGGTGAGGGCAAGAGCATAGTGATGGCTGACTTCGACCGGTTGCAGGAGGCCATGGACAACCTGATTAACAACGCTATCAAGTACTCAGCCAAAGACAGGGACATCTGGGTGTCGGTTGTCAACGACGGAAACAAGGTGCGCTTTGAGGTGAAGGACGAGGGGCCGGGCATAAAGGATGAAGAGTTGCCGCGCGTGTTTGACAAGTTTCAGAAGCTGTCGAACCAGCCTACGGGCGGTGAGTCCTCAACGGGCCTCGGTCTTAGCATCGTCAAGCAGATCGTTGATATGCACGAGGGCATGGTGTGGGTAGAGAGTGAGCACGGAACGGGGAGTACGTTTGTCATCGAGCTTCTTGCTGCAGACAAAACGGAGCCTGCCACGGATCGTCCGGCGATGCCGCCGAGTAGGCGCCAACCGGGAGAGGGAGATTCCGTTCCGACGTAATCCGCTCCTAACGACACGTTCGTCGATCACCCGGGCGAGAGTGTACAGAAGGCCGTCTCCGTGTAGAGGCGGCCTTTGTTATTTGGCACGCGTGGGCTCGTGCCGTTGCTCCTGGGGGAGTGTAATCGACGCGCACGGAATCACAATAAGAAAGTCCCGGAAGAATCGATGCTCTCCCGGGACTTAAGGGTGATCCGACGTCAAGCCGGCCGTGCTACGGTTATCAGCTTCGCGTGAGAAGCTTGAAACTTGCAGGGGCTTGCTGATCGAGTGATACCTGTACCTGAGCCGTCTCGTTCGCTGCAGGTCGTCCGAAGACACCGGCAGCGGCAACAAGTGCAGCAAAGGCAAGAGAGACTACAGTCCGCTTCATAATTCTCCTGGATTAGCTGAGGAGTTGTCGTCTCCAAGCGGACGTGCGAGAGAATTCCGATATGAGCGAGTGATCGCCGTTGCACCGGATGTCCCCGCCCGCGCAGATAGGGACGTTGTATGAGATGCGATGTGCCGCACAGAATAAGATGTGCTGACTCTGTGCGTACGCGAACCAGCGCCGATGACGCTGACCGGGCACATCAAACAAAAAGAGTATCGGCAGTCGCGGCGAAGTCTTAAGCTGAATCGTCTTTCCGCACGCGGTGTTAGTACCGTTGATGTCTAAATGCGATAGAGGTCACGGTTGCGCGCAGAAGGTCAACGAAGGCATGGGGTCTGTCGCGTTTTCACGATGGCTCAGAACGGCAAGAAGCATCCCGGGAATTGTCCCCGGGATGCTTCTTGTTAATGAGCTTGAGCGACCCTTTTTAGTACATCACCGGGTATGTCGGATAGAGGTACTCGTAGATGGGCGTGACCCTTGCGGATCCGTAGTCGAGTTCCCTGATCTGAACATTGTCCAGGTAGAGATACCCCGAGACACGGCCACCGCGGTCCGTCGGGACCAGCTCGACACGAATCTGAGCGTTGGCCGCTCGCATCGCAGAGATGTTGATCATCCTGGTACCAGACCGGTCGCCGGAAGCGAACGAGAAGGTTTGCAGTGTGCTCCAGGACGCGCCGCCGTCCTTGGAGATCTGAAGACGCGCAGAGCCATGTCCGTTCAATCCCCAGACGTGGTAGTCGAAGTCCAAAGTAGCGTGCTCCATGCCGGAGAGATCCACAGACCGCGACACTGACTTTCTCGCCAGTTTTCTCTCGTCGCCTTCCCCAATACGCAGGCAGTTCCCGTCCGAGCAGTACGTGCTCGCTGTCACGCGAAACGATCCGAGTGCGGGTCCGTCCGCCTCACCGCTCTCGGCCCACGGTCCGGCCCAGGTCTCAAGTCCGTCGTCGTTGTCGAACGTGAGGTTTGTAAACTGGTCTCTTTCGGCAAGGTCTGCAACCCACACCATCAGGTTCGTGGTGTTCTGAGGTGCATAGAGGATACTCTGCTTCCCTCGCGAAACGAGATGCTCGCGCACCTGCTCGGGAGAGGCCTGCGGATTAATGGACAGGTAGAGGCCGGCCGCTCCCGTGACATGCGCAGCAGCCATCGACGTGCCGCTCATCGAGACCGGTGTGCTCGTTCCCGGCGCGAGTGAGATAACGCCCTCGCCGGGTGCGACGATGTCGACGATACTCCCATAATTCGAGAACCACGAGAACTTGGCTTCGACGTCGTGCGATGCAACGGTGATCACCCCTGGCACGTGTGCCGGCGTAACTCTGGAAGCGTCGGCGCCGTAGTTACCGGCCGCGGCGACGTAGGTGACGCCGGCGGCGATCGAAGTCTCGATGGCTTCGTCAAGCGCCGTATAATCGGTCGTCCCGACGTCCTCGCCCAGACTCATGTTAACGACTATCGGCGTGGACGATTTCTGCATCCGGCGAGATGTCACCTCTTCAACGGCAGCGATGACCACTGAAACGTCGGCTGTTCCATCGTTGCCGAGTACTTTGAAGTTGTGAACGCGTGCCCCAGGTGCCACGCCGACCAGACCGAATGCATTGTCTCGCGCCGCCGCAATGCCCGCCACATGGGTGCCGTGGCCGTCGTAGTCCTTCGGATCGCCGGAGCCCACGAAGTCGACAGACTCGACGATGTTCAGGTCGTCGTTCGTGACACCTGTGTCGAGGATGTAAAGGTCGACGTTGACCGAACCGGTCCCGTTGCCAGAGTTGGCCCAGCTGTGCATACCGCCGATGCTCGCAACGCTCCACGGAATTTTCTGTCCTAGTGCGTCATACTGCGAGCCTGCATCAGGCAGGCTGACGGCGAAGTCCGGTTCGAACCACATGATGTCGGGGTCGGCCATCAGAAGCGACATGAACTCGTCGTATTCACTCAGGCCGGAGCTGTCAGTGACGACAATGGCGTAGCCGTTGAAGACTTCGTTGTACTCGTAGCGCTCGATCACTTTGTAGCGCTCTAGGACGCGATAGCGCTCCAACACGCGCTGCTTCTCGACGCCATTGGATACCGAAACGATGAGTCCCATCGACGAGATCTCACCGTCCTTCATGCGGCTCAGAAGTTTGAGGGCGCGTGGTGCGAGATGCTCATTGCGCATCTTTGCTGTCGAGCCCGTCGATAAGCCTGCGAATCCGTCGTCGCGGGTTGATTCGAATATACTGTCAGTGCAGCCGGTTGCGAGTAAGGCTGTGGCCGTTAGTACGGCCGCCAGGCGAAGGGGGTTGCTGAAGATCGATGTCATTGCAGACGTGGTTTGAGAGTTGACTTCTCACACCCCGCCCGCGCAGATAGGGTAACATCGTCATGTGCCACGCAGCGTCCACATTGACAGCCGCGCGTACGCGGGCCGGCGTCGAGAGGGAGCGCCGACCGGGCACATGGTTCAGTAAGTCAAAGGTGTTGCCGGCCCCGAAGGGCCGGCAACAGAGCGTCATCTAGTTGGAGAGGAGATCCGTGAGAGCACCGGAGCCTAATCGATAAAGGATGCCTGCGCCGTCCTCGATGTCGATGCTTTTTCCTGCGGCAACGCTGCCCCGAAGGATGTTGCGCTTCTTCAGCTTGAACTCCTCGTCCACGATCCACTGGCCGTCGATCGAGATATCCTCATCCTTGGACTCGACGCGCTTGCTGCAGAGGAAAGCGACTGAGCTCTCGGAGCCGAACAGTTGCGACGAGATGTTGTGGCTGATCTCCACGTCGTCATCCACTAGGAAGATGCCGTAGCCGGAGAAGGTTACGTCGCCTTCGGTCTTCAGCTTGCCATCCACATACCAGATGGTCGGGTTGGTCCGCGTACCAAGGTCGTAGTGACCGCTGAGCCGCAGGTCGCCGCTGGTTTCGCGGGTTGCCAGGTGCTCGTAGTCTTCGGCGTCGATCTCGGGCATCGCGATCTCACTCACGCGTGCCACAACCGGGAGGCCTGCAATGTTGCCCATCGGGCTGAAGCCCGTGTCGCCCTTCTCGGACTTGTCACCGTAGGTGCCGAAGCCCTCGATCGTGACCGTTCCGTCTTCGACGCGAAGCTCGCGGTTGGCGTGGACGTTCGCGTTGAAGGAGAGGTCCTGGTCGTCGGTGACAGCCGCGTACTTCCGAATCTTGACATCTTCCGCCGAGAAGGCCGCGTACATCAGGTACGGAAGCGGCAATGACGGATTGTAGGCCGGTGCGCTATTGCTCGTCGAAAGAGCAGTCAACGCGGTTGGGCCTACCCAGAGCGACCGGTTGGTCGTGCCGAAAGGCGCGGACGCAACGCCCGCCTGTGCGCTGGC
>JBFHWK010000055.1:0-14713 GCA_041589075.1 Rhodothermales bacterium | reverse complement strand
GTTTGAAGTGGACTACGCTCTCGACCTTGTCGTCGCGGGATACCGTCTACCCTTTCGGCACGTTGCCGCCATATTGTTGACGCACGTCCACTCTCAGTTATGAACCACGAAGTATTCAATAGATATGTCATTCATTCGCTTGGTCTTTTTTCCGGCAATACTCTGCACATTATGTATCGGAAACCTAGCCGTCGCTCAACAGCCGAGTTCGGCAGAATTCCATGATCGTGACCACGCGCACGGAACAGGCCACGTGCATGATCAAGACCGTCCCCATTTCAACCATCCCCTGGTGGCTGAATCGCCGTCGCCGGATACCAAGTTGCGTGCCGGAGTCGAGTACTCGCGGTTCAGTCATGGTGACATCTCCGAAAACCTCAGCTCCTTTTTTCTTGAAGGAGAATATGCGTTTCATCCCAGCTTCAGCGTCGAGGTGGGCCTGCCGGTAGTGCGGTTGAATGCTGAAGGAGAGTCCGCCACGACTCGCGTCGGGACCGTGGAGGTTGCGCTTAAGTTTGCCAATTTCGCGATTGGAAATCGGGGAATTCTTCTCGGTTACGGGATCGAGTTTGGATTGCCTACAGGAAACGACGCCTCCGGTATAGGTAGCGACCACATCCTGGAACTAGAGCCGTTCTTCAACATCGGCTACTGGTCTCGCCGTTTTGAGGCGGTTGGCTTCGCGAAGTTCGGCATACCGACCAGGCAGGAAAATGGAGAGGAGATCGAAACCGAATTCGGCTTCAACCTGTCGCTTTTGTACAAAGTCTCTGATCGTGTTCAGGGACTAGTTGAGCTCGACGGCGAGAGTGTTCTCAGCGGCGAGGAGGGGGAATCAGAAGCGGCGGCAACGGCGGGGCTGCGGTTCAGGCCGCTGACAAGCAAGCTCTTTGTCGGTGCCGGTGTCAGCATTCCAGTCAGCCGAGGTTCTGAGCTGACATCGCGCGGTCTGCTTTCACTCTTCTATCACTTCTAGAGGTTGACGAGTGCAATCAGGGGGCGATTTGAACGCGAAGGATGGGCACCAGCGCGTTGTCGATGTCCGCATCGGTATTCGGATTGATCACGTACTGCAGTGACGCCTGGAGAGCCAGCCAGTCGGTGACATGGGCCAGATAGGTCGCTTCGATCGCGGCCTCGTTCGAAGTGAGACGCGTAACACTGCCGAGCGCCGACTCGTATGGACCCCCGTTGTTGGCAATCGCGATGCTGACCCCGAGGTGGTCGCTGTCGCGATCCGCGATCAGCCCGGTGTACACTGCACCGAATCCGACGTAAGATCCGAAGCGGTTGACGCGATCGTTCGCAACGCCGGCGCGTGCAAAGACAGAAAGACCTTGGTGGCGGTCCGTTGGTTCGCGCATCGCATTCCATTCGCCGAAGATGTAGGCGCCCCGGCTATCGTTCGAAAGAGGAGCCGGTCCCGGCCGCCGAGGATCTACAATCTCAGGGAGAGCCGTCGTGTACGTCCAGCCGCCAATTGCCACACGGGCATCGTAGTCGGGGATGTCGGCATTTCGTGCGACGAGCCGTCGCGCCGCGGTTCTTCTTTCCATCCGTACGACGCCACCTACGAGCGCAACGGCCTCGCCGACGAACAGCAGACCATCCTCGTGGTCCAGAACCACGTGTGTTCCACGCGGCTTGTCCGGATTCCCGGGCACGCCATCAAGAACGGCCGCTTTGACAATGAACCGGTCGCTGAGCGAGAGACGCACGCGGCCTCCCAACGACGTGAAAGGAAAGATCGACGGACCGTTCGTGCCCGATTGCGAGAAGTCAGGTCCCGTTCCGGGTGAGCCGTGGATGAACATGGCGGCGTTGTGGATGACGTCGAACTCCGAGGACACGTCGTAGAGTCCGACCAACGCCGACAGCCGGTGTGAGAATAGTAGTTTTTCGATCCACGCCTCGTATAGGCGCCAGCTTGTCGGGGCCTCGATGTTGCTGGTGCCCTGTGCGTCTCCCACGAGCTCGGTGATACTGCCACCCTGGTTGCCGAGGCCGTACAGGAACAGGGTCGTGCCATCCCCCCATCCCAGCGCTGCACCGTCCACCGACAAGGTGACGTCGACGTTATCCAAATAAACAACGTCACGGCGTACGCCGCCCGAGATGTTGGCGGCCAGATCTGCCGTGTAGACGACCTCTAACCTGAGGCCGTCTGTTGTCACTTGCGCTGACGCGGACGACGCATACCACAGCGTACCGGCGATGCACGCCCTTAGCATGACCGAACGAGTTCGCATCGTTTGGTGGTGGAATCCGGAACGTTAAAACGCTACCTGGAAGTTCAGCAGTAACTGCTGATCTCCAAAGTCCGCCCCGTCGTGTACGGGTATGAGGTAATTGGCCTGGAACTCGAAGGCTTGCGACGGCCAGAAGTTGTACCCGAGTACAAGGAAGTTCGAGTCGCCTGCTCCCGTGTCCGTGTCAAAAGAGTCAAAGCGGGCCAGGATCTGGTGTCGTCCCGGGTCCAGCATGTAACCTACCGTGGCATGGAACCCGAAGGGCTGCCTCGACTCGCCGACTACGGGATCGAGGTCGGAGTAGATGGCTTCCGCACTGACCAGCCAGCGGTCCCACGATCTCCGCACGTCTGCGCCGAACAGCAGACGGTCGCCTTCGAACGCTCCCGTGTCGTCCTCGCTCTGCGCAACGTTTACGCCGATCTCAAACGAACCGTCCGATACATTCGGTGTGGCGACGACGCGCGCGGCAAACATCAACTTGCCGTTGTCATTTCCCAGCGGGCTTCGGCCGTTGCCGTTGAACGCGCCGAGGGCATAGCTGAACACACCGTTGGACGCCGTGCCGCGTAACCCTATACCAACCTGTCGGCCCGGGCTCAGTGCGCTGACTACTTGCGACCGGTTTACGAAATCGATCGAGGGAGCCGGTATGAGTTGCTCGGCACTGAACGGTGCCTTGAAGAGACCGGCATCGAATGTGAGGTTGTCGGTGATTCGATAGCTGAGCTTGGCGTCGATGATTGATCGCGTCTGCACGAAATCCGTTTGCACCAGATACGCGAGGCCGAAGTCCAGCTCACCGTTCACCTTCAGGCGCGTCGTTGCGATCGAGAACCCGTTGTTACCGGCGGTGTTGCTCCGGTCCCAGACAAGATCGCCGACCGTCTGGACGACGACGCCTACGTTGAACACTCTGGATTTCACAGCTTGTCTGAGCTGTTCGAAGAGCGGCTCGTCACTCGCGTCCTGTCCGTAGGAAGTCGTAGCTGCGAGAGACATCGCAAGGCCAAACAGCAGTGCACGGGTGCTTCTTGTCATCGTTGACATCGGTACGGTGGTGTTGAAGTGGGTCGCGATTTCTTAAAAGACAACTTATAACCGGCTGTCTGTCACTTCAAACACGTGCGAAGGAAATCACCGAATTCATGCAAATGAGAAGCGGCCCTCCACAGTTGCAGAGGGCCGCTTGGATCAGGCCGGGTCCGATCGAACCCGTCCTATTTCAGGAGTGTCACGGTTCGGTATGATCCAAACGTTGCGCCGGCCGCTCGCACGATGTACAAGCCGCTCGGTAGACCGTCCGCCCGGAAGGTGAGCACCGTATTCTGACCCGCCGAGAGTACGCGGTCGGCGAGGGTCGCGACGAGCCCGCCTAGCACGTCGTACACCTCCACGCGCACGTGCTGATCTCGCTCGACGAGCAGCTCGATGCTCATCTCCGGGTTGAAAGGATTCGGATAGCCGGGCGAGAGGTAGTGCCCGTCCGGAAGGGAGCCGGCGATCTCAACGATCGGCGAGTACTCGAACGTACCATCGAGGTCGATCATCTTAAGACGGTATGCTCCGAAGGCCGGGCCATCGATGTGATGGACGAAGGAGTAGTCACGCAAGCGGTCGGAGTTTCCCGCGGCCGCCACAAAACCGATCGCCTTGAACCTGTCGGCGCGGCGGTGCTGCACCTCGAAACCGGCCGAGTTGTCCTCTGACGCGGTGGTCCAGCTGAGCAGGATCGATCTTGCATCGGCCTGCGCATCGAAGCTCGCAAGCTCGACGGGCAGGAACTCGCAGCCCGGCGTGCTGGAATTGAAATTCGTAAAGTCGGCCTGGTGGCCGTTGGCCTGGATCGTACGAACGCGAACGCTCGACACGAGTTGATTCAACGCGTAGTTGAACGTCTCCGACGTTGAGCCGCACGACCCACCACCGGCACAGATAGACGGGCCGGAGGCGTGGAGAAAATGAAGGCCTGTCC
Source organism: Rhodothermales bacterium (assembly GCA_041589075.1). GTDB lineage: Bacteria > Bacteroidota > Rhodothermia > Rhodothermales > JABDKH01 > JBFHWK01. The sequence continues at coordinate 10,489 of JBFHWK010000055.1, read as the reverse complement.
AGGTGGCATCCACTAGCTCTATCGTGTTTGTCCAGCCGGCGACCACCGTAGATGTCGACACCGTGTCTGCACTCCCAATCTCGAACCACACGTCCGTCAGGCGGTTGCCGTTACCGTTGTCGCTGTTGGTGACCGTCCACTGGTACTGGAACTGACTCTGGTTGACCTGATCGAGAGTCACCGTGATGATGCCGTCCGTTGCAGAGCACTGTGCGCTCGCAGATGATGTGACGGCGGCGAAAAAGGCCGCTACTGCAATGGTGAATACTAATCGGTTCATCAGGGTCTATGACGATAATAGGGTACGAGGGGCGGGAGGCGGAAGAAGGCGCTCCCTGCATCATCGGGATCGGCGAAGGGTTTATGACCTTAATCTGTTACCCAGTCTTCACGATAGCTTCGAGGGGCGACCTGAACGGTGTCACCATCGCCCTCTTTGCACTACAAGTCGGTTTGTGGCACGTCGAGCAGTACATTTGTCGTCCAAATCGACCTCCGGGCTTGAGGAGCCTTACTCGATGAAGACTTCGCAACTGATATTTCAGGTCGCGGCCGTACAAGCAGCTCCCGCATTTCTTGATCTTCGGCGATCGGTCGCGGAAGTCTGCCGGCTGATCGGTGAGGCCGGACGGCTTGGTGCGCGGCTGACGGTCTTCCCGGAAGCGTTTGTCCCCACGTACCCCTTCTGGGTCTGGCTAATCCCGGCCGGCAAGACAAAAGTGTTGCGCGAGCTCTACGCCCAGCTCGTGCAAAACGCAATGACCATTGACGGCTCGGAGTTGCGAGAGATACAGAACGCCGCCCGACGAGCAAAGACGAACGTTGTCCTCGGTGTCAACGAGTGCAACACGGAGGCGAGCAGCGCCACACTGTTCAACTCGCTCCTGTTCATTAGTGACATGGGAGAGCTACTTGGGCGTCACCGCAAGCTGGTTCCGACCGTCGGTGAACGGATGGTTCACGGTCGTGGCGACGGGTCCTCCCTCTGTACGTACGACATGTCGATCGGTCGTGTCGGCGGATTGATTTGCTGGGAGAACTACATGCCGCTCGCCCGCTACGCACTCTATGCCGCTGGCATTCAGATCTATGTCGCACCGACCTGGGACCGAGGTGAGCCGTGGCTGTCTACCTTGCGACATATCGGTAAGGAAAGTCGCGCATTCGTGATCGGATGCTGCTCGGCGGTGCGAAAAGACGATATCGTGGACCCGACCGGGCTTCTGGAGGAGTTCCTTCCCGACGCCGAGTGGATCAACCCGGGTGGAAGCGCGATCGTTGATCCTGACGGGAAATTCCTAGCAGAGCCAGTATTTGAGAGGTCGGAAATCCTCACGGCGGAAGTGAACGCCGAGGCGTTCTCGGGTCCTCGGTACCAGTTGGACGTGGCCGGGCACTACGCACGCCCCGACGTGTTTAGGCTGTCCGTGAACCGATCGGTACAGCCCATCATCGAACCGCGGGTCACACCCTTTGAACCCGTCCCGGACGCTAGGCCACTCCTGCGCGAAGAGGACTGAGAGGCACCGGTAGGGGAATCGGACGCAAGAATGCACGAGGGTCCGTCCGTCGAAAATCGCCCTTCTCAATCTTTCTATTCCCCGCTGCGCTCGTACGCAGCGGCCTCGATCACTCGCACCGGGAAGGGCTCCGTGATAGCTCCCGTGTAGATCGACCTGTGCGGAAACGGTATCTCGATTCCGTTTCTGTCGAACGCTTCCTTGATCTCGATTTGTATCGCGTTCTTGAGATCGAGGAAGTTTTCGCGGTTGGCCCAAACCGAGTACTGAAACTCGAGACCTGAATCTCCGAACGCTTTGAAGATGAACACGGGCGCGGGCTCCGCAAGACACAGCTCGTTTGCTTCGGCTACCTCTCCGAGCACCTCGAGTGCTTTGTTCATGTCTTCTTTGTAGGCGATGCTCAGCAGGATGTCGACGCGGCGAATCGGGAAGCGCGTGAGGTTTGTTATCTCCGTCTTGATGAGCTGCTCGTTGGGAACGCGGACGAACAAATTGTCGAACGTCCGCAGCTTCACCGACAGGAGGTCGATGGCGAGGACCTCGCCCGTCGTCGTACCGATCCGAATGATATCGCCCACCGAGAACGGGTTTTCTCCCAACAAGAACAGCCCGCTTATGAAGTTTGAAGCTGATGTCTGAGATGCAAAGCCGAGCGCTACCGTCAAGATGCCGGCTGTACCAAGAAGAACGCGAACATCGAAGCCGATCTCGACCAGGGCGGAAGCGAAGAAAAGCCCGACGATGATATAGAAGGCGAAGCGCTTGAAGATCAGCACTTGATGTGGGGCTGCGTGGCGCAATATGCGCCCAAGCGCGCCGCTGACCAGACGTGCGAGGATCAGGCCGCCGACGACCATAAGTGCGGCTTGCAGATACGACACGGCGGTCTCGCCCGAGAAGAAGTCCGTTATCGAGTTCCAGATCCCTTCCATAGGTCAGACGTCGATAATGCGGTGGATGATGGAGCTGAATGTTCGCACAAGGGCGCTTCGATCGTGCGTCTGACGGGGGCCGACGATACGCTTGGCGTCCTTTGCTTGCCTCGGCGCCCCCCTGCCGACGCTCAATGAAGCCAGCTCCTCGTTCTCAACACGATCGAACTCGATCGCCTCCGTCCAGAGGAACCCGTTTGCTCCCCGATACAACGACAGGTACCCAACCGGTACGCGTATACGCTCTACGCTCAACACCTCGCCAAGCGGGTTACGAACGACAACTGGCGTGACGGCACGGTGCAGACGCAGGGGTACGTCGCGCAGACTAAGGCGTGCAAGCGTACTCGTGGCGTAGCACAATTCGCCTTCGCGTGTGTTTGGACCGAACCAGGAGTCGGACGGTCGATAGGACGGGATCTCTGTCAGCAGATCACGGTCCTCACCGGCCTCGACACGCACCCACAGCGGAGTCGAGACAAACATCGTGACCGTCTCACCCGACGGCACGTAAAGCGCTTCTTCGGGTCGAATGATTATCGGACGATCGGCGAGCACAGGAGTTACTTCGAGGTCGGGAGTCGTCTCTTCGTAACTATACCTTTCGGAGGTCACGACGATACCGGAGTCCTTTGTCGGGATCTCCGACTTCACCATGGAAGCGGGCACATCGATTCTGGTGTTCTCGTCGAGGGGGTCTCCTTCGTGCCATCGTGTGATCCGCCACTCGTATTCATGCCGTTCTATCCAGATCGTCGTCGGGCCGACCCGCCACCGGCCGGCGCGGTCCACATCCAGTGAGAATGAGCCCCACCAGGGATCGACGGACTTCTTTGTGGGCTTGTGTGACATCGTTGGTTCGACCACCGTCATAGATGTCGCCGATTTCACTCGTGTAGGGCTACCTGATCTCCTGAGCACGCCTTCGTGCAGAAGAAGATATTACGCGCCTGCGGTGATGGCCGTGAGTTCTTCGATAAACTGCTGGTATTCCGTGTCCGTCCTCATCACGTCGAACGCGGAATCTAGCTCCAGGAAGGGAAGGTCCCGCCATCCGCAGCGCACGGCTTTCTCCAGGTACTCGAGGGCGTTCTCTCTCTGGTTCATGGCTGCAAACGCGCTTGCGATCTCATACGGGGCCTGCATGTCTGCGATCTCCCACATCCAGAAGTAGTCGTGTTGTTGGCGGTTTTCGTAGAGATCGAGCGCGGCCTGCATGGCAGCGCGCTCCTCGGCAGGCATGAGCATCATCCGATACACACGTACCCGGCCGAGAAACATCTTTATAAGCAGATAGCCCGCTCCCGTAGTCGACGGGTTTTCGGACAGGATCGTGTCGGCAGCGCGGTACTCGCCGAGTGCTTCACTAAGACGGTGTTGGTGTTGGAGGAGGTGTCCGTAGCAGCAGTGTGTGAACGCGGTTACAGGTATGCGATACAGGTTGTCTTCCTTTTCCAGACGCGCCAGCGATTCCCGAAACAAATCCTCTGCTTCTTCGATGCGACCCTGTCGAAACAGCAGGTTGGCTTTCATGGTGCGTGCCCCCACGACGTGCGAGGCGACACGCTTGCGCGGATCCTCGAGTTCACACGCACGGTCGATACGTTTCTCCGCCTGATCGTAGCGTCCCTGCAGCATATGTATGATGCCGGCAATCTGAAACTGGGGTTGGTACCGGGGTTCTATCTCGCTTGTCTTGGTCAGCCACCGCAGCGCTTCATCGAGCAGCGATGGTCGCTCCTCGACGCTTGCCTGTAATGCGAGCGTCGTCGCCAGAAAATAGGTGGCCATAAATTCGTCGGGCTCGAGTTCCACTGCGCGGTGGCCTGCTGCGATCGCCTCGTCCAGGCGGCCGCGTCGCGAGTAGGCATATGTCAGGCGTTCGTACGGTTCGCCGTAGGTGGGATCGAGCTCGATGGATTTCTGCAGGTACGCAATTCCTTTGTCAAGCTCGTCCAGGTCATTGCTTGGGATGTACCGAAACACGTGTATGCTGCCGAGACCACAGTAGGCCTGTGAGTATTCGGGGTCGAGTGCGATCGCCTTTTCAAAGTGCTTCTGAGCTTCGATAAAGCTTTGTACACCGAATTCGTGGAAGAACTGGCGACCTCGAACGTAATGCTCGTACGCCTCGAAGTCCTGTGTCTCGGGTCGCTGGACCCTCTCGAACTCACGCGTTGTCACGTTCAGATCCAGGGACTCGGCTAGAGCCGAAACGATGCGGTCCTGCAGCGCAAAGATGTCGGTTACGGAGCCGTCCACCTTAGTCGAACCGCGAATTGCTCCCGTGGTTGTCTCCGAGACGTGTGCCGTGATTCGTACGGCGTCGCCCATCTTTTGAAAGGCACCCCAGACCACGAAGTCGACACCAAGCGCCGCGCCGATTGCGGACACCTCGCTCTCCGTGATGGACGTGGACTTCTCCTTCAGTGCGCGGTACACCTGGTCACGACCGACGACGTTGAGCAAGGAGAGGCGTTTCAGATCCGAGGTGACAGTTTCGGCGATGCCCGAACAGAGCCAGGCTACAGTCTCATCGCTCACGATGTTAGCGAAGTCGACAACTGCCAGTGATCGGCGTCTTTCGGACTTTTGTGCCGGCACCGTTATGGCCTGAACTGTTCCCGACGCTGAATAACTCTGCAAATCATCGGCCAGCGTGCGGGCCTCGGGATACCGATTGTCCCTCTTCTTTTGAAGGCACCGGCTCACAACTGCGTCGATGGCGGAGGGCACTGCGGGCACCAGCGCCGACGGTGCGGGCGGATCCTCGTTCAGGATCGAGTAAATCGCGGCCTGGATATAGTCGGCACGAAACGGTCGCGAGCCGGTGAGCAATTCGTAAAAGACTGCACCGAGCGACCAGATGTCTGTCCGGGCATCGAGCTGCTCGCCACGCACCTGCTCGGGACTCATGTACGCCGCCGTCCCCAGCGTCTTGCCCATCGTCGTCATCGTCGCCTCGCCAACCAGTTTCGCGAGGCCGAAGTCGATAATCTTCGCGACTCCGTCTGGAGTTGCAATGATGTTTCCAGGTTTGATGTCTCGATGGAGGATGTCATTCTCGTGAGCGACGGCCAGTCCTGTGGCCACCTGCCGTATGAGGTCGACCGCCTTCTCTAAATCGACCGGTCCGTTCTCGACCAGCGCCTTCAGTGTCTTTCCGCGATAGTAGGCCATCGCGATAAAAAGCTCTCCGTCCTCGGTCCTACCGACGTCGTAGATCGTACAGATGTGCGGGTTGTCGAGCGCTGACGCAGCCTGGGCCTCCTGCATGAAGCGGTCGCCTGCACGGTCCTCCGACGCGAGGTGGCTTGGTAGAAACTTCAGCGCGACGTCGCGCGCGAGACGATGGTCGCGAGCGCGATACACGACTCCCATCCCGCCGCCGCCGACTCGCTCAATAATCTCGTAGTGCGATATTCTCTTGCCTTTTTCCATCTACTAAGGCGGTCGAATGCGCAAGGGTTTACCTGTGCATCCGATAGTCGCACGCTGTCACCTCGTCATGCCGGCGCGGCTTCACTTGCTCGCCAGGATCGCACTGCAAGGTAGACGGCAACCACCAGATCGAAAGAAATACACGCATCCGGATACCACGACGGTACGAACCGTACCTCGACAACGTGATGCATGACGTCCCACCCGACGTGCAGCATCCAACCCGCGGCCACAACCAGGGCGGAGTGGCGGTAGCCCACGATGGCGATGACGCCGAAAAGACCTACGCCCGCGAGTTCCGCTAGTACCCAGACTCCGGGCCCGGCATTCATCGAAAACGCGGCGTACACGGCTGCCACAACGCCAAGGCCGACCGCCAGCCGGTAGCGCTCGACGTCTTTCTCCTCGCTGCGAATTGCGAAAACGAGGGCGCCGGCGGCGACAACCCCAACGGCCAGCGCAGTCAACATATCCATCGTGAACCGTGCAATTTTGTCTTCGACGAACAGTCTGCTGACGCGAATGTACGCCAATTGGCGTATTGTAACGGACGTCAGGATCGTTTCCTGGAACTGAAAGTGATCCATGTGGACGTGTCCGAGCTGCGGCCGCAGCTTTCGAAACAACAACCAGTACCATTCGTGTGCCGTATTCTCCGTCGAGAAGCACCTGTGGAATCGTCCGGCTGGAGTCGTCGCGCTGTATTATCTGCTCGAAGAAATGGTCCGCGATCTGGACGGCGTGACCGTGGATGCGATGAAGAGCACGATCTTGTTCCGCGGTGAGACGGCGTTCCTGTCGGTGGCTGTTAGAAAGAAGCGACTTGACGTGTCGCTTATGCTGACCAAGCGAATTACCGCATCGAATCTTATTGATGTCGTGGAAATATCACCGGGCCGCTTTGTACACAAGCTTCGCATAACGCATCCGGACGATCTCGACGAGACATTTCGCGCGTGGGTTTGGGAAGCGGCCCGTTTGTCCGGAGTCGGAACGAACGATGATTAGTCAATCTACAGATGGGCGGCACGCGTCGCCGAGGTGTACCATGATCACGATTCTCTTTGCATGTCTTGCTGCCGCTTGTGTAGACCAGCCGGATGTCACGCTGGTTCAGGAAGTCGAGATCACGGAGTGGCAGGTGCCCTGGGAGTCATCGCGCCCGCGTGATCCCTACGTGGACGTCAGCGGGCGTGTCTGGTTCGTCGGTCAGCGCAGCGATTACGCGGCCTACCTGGAACCGCAGTCGGGCGAGTTCAAACGCTTCGATCTGCTGCCGGGCGACGGACCGCACAACCTCATCGTTGACGATTCGGGGATCGTCTGGTACGCCGGCAATCGTGCGGCACATATAGGTAGACTGGATCCCGCCACCGGCGACATCAAGAAGTTTCCCATGCCTGATACCGATGCCCGTGACCCGCACACACTGGTGTTTGATTCGAATGGAGACATCTGGTTTACCGTTCAGGGCGGCAACTTCGTCGGGAAGCTGACGATGGCTGATGGCTCGGTCGACGTTATTCGCGTACCGACCTCGGGATCACGGCCGTACGGGATCTTTGTGGCCGGCGACGATCGCCCGTGGTTCACGGAATTCGGATCGAACAAAATTGGTGTCGTGGATCCGGCGACGATGGCTCTCAGCGAGGTTGAGTTGCCGCGCAAGAGCGCGCGACCGCGCAGGCTGGTGGTCGACACCGCGGGCGATGTCTGGTATGTCGATTATGCCGATGGCATTCTCGGGCGCTATCGCCCAGCGGATGGGTCGTTCAAGGAGTGGGCGACTCCCGGTGGCGGCGGTGCGCGGCCCTACGGCATGGCCATCGACGACACCGATCGTATCTGGTTTGTCGAAAGCGGCCCCAGCCCGAACCGGTTTGTCGGATTCGATCCTTCAACTGAAGGGTTCTTCAGTATAACCGAGATTCCTAGTGGAGGAGGCACGGTTCGACACATGTATTATCACACCCCGTCTGGTGAGGTCTGGTTCGGCGCGGACACGAATACGATTGGTCGTGCACGTGTCAGGTAGATACGGTCGGTGGCGCAGCGTACTAGGCTCGCTGACAGCCCTGTCGTTTGTCGGGTGGGTCGGTCTTTATAGTGACGCACCGCCGAACGGGCATACAGGTGGATTCGCAGAGCCGACTTGTCATCGCTGTCACTTTGATCGGGAACTGAACGACCCGCGCGGCGCCATCGAGATCCGCGGTATTCCGGCGTCGTTCCTGCATGGCAAGACCTATGACGTGCACATCGTGCTCGAGCACCCGGAATTGCGGCTGGGCGGCTTCCAGGTGTCCGCGCGATTTGGCGAGAAGACGCGACTGGGACGGCAGGCCGGCCAATGGTCGGCAACCGACATGCACACCGTGCGCGTTTCCACGGACTCGACCGATGTCGAGTTTGTGACGCACGCTAAGCCGTCAGGGAGTCCGGGCCGCGCGGTCTGGCAGCTGTCTTGGCGGGCGCCGATCGAGGGCGAACGTGTTCTGTTTCACGTTGCAGGCAACGCGTCAAACGACGACAACTCGGAGTTCGGCGATTTCATTATGCTCGGATTGCGGGAGACCTCAGCGAACGCGTCAGTACGCCAGTAACGGGATGTCTCGTTCTCTACGGATTGCACTCATCCAACAGGAGGCTTCGTCGGATCGCGTCGCGAACCTCGCTCGTGGATTGGAAGCAGCGCGGCACGCCGCCGCCGCCGGCGCACGACTAATGTGCTTTGCGGAGCTTGCGTTCGAGCTCTTCCATCCGGCGTCTCCGGCTTCGGGAGATGTTAAGCATCTGGCGGAGGAGATTCCCGGCCCGACAACCGACGCGTTCGCGGCACTCGCTGCCGAATACCGCGCTGTGGTGGTGCTGAATCTCTTTGAGCGTGCCGGTGATCGCACGTTCGATTCGTCTCCTGTAATCGATGCAGACGGAAGCCTCCTTGGCGTCACCCGCATGGTGCATATCACCGACTACCCGTGCTTTCACGAGCAGGATTACTATGCACCCGGAGACACGGGCGCGCCGGTGTATGAGACTGCGGTCGGACGTGTCGGCGTTGCCATCTGTTATGATCGCCACTATCCCGAATACATGCGCGCGCTCGCGCTCCGAGGCGCCGAAGTCGTCGTCGTTCCGCAGGCGGGGGCCGTCGATGAGTGGCCCGATGGACTCTACGAAGCCGAGATGCGAGTGGCGGCGTTCCAGAACGGGTACTACGTCGCGCTGTGTAACCGGGTGGGGCGTGAAGAGAAACTGGTTTTTGCCGGCGAGTCCTTCGTATGCGATCCATCGGGGGTGGTGATCGCCAAAGCCGGCAAGCTCGTGGAGGAGATTCTGTACTGCGACGTCGATCTTGACACCACCGCGGCTTCACACGCACGACGACTCTTTCTTCGAGATCGCCGTCCCGGCCTCTATGCGGAGTGGTTGGCTCGCCGGTAGGCAATGCCGGGCTACGCGTCCACCAAGGCACGGTGTTACGACGCAATGCCCTCCACTCATTCCCCGTACATCTCCACAATCTCGTCCTTTGACTTGCCGAGTATGCCGTAGCTCTTTCCTACCTCTTCAAACGCGGTGACAGCCGTGTCAAGGTGCTTCCGGCTGTGAGCCGCTGACAACTGGACTCGGATGCGCGCCTGCCCCTTTGGAACGACCGGGTAAAAGAAGCCGATGACATACACGCCCCGGCCATAGAGGTCCCGTGCCATGTCTTGCGACAGCTTCGCCTTGTAAAGCATGATTGGAACGATGGGATGCACGCCGGGGCGTATGTCATAGCCGATGCTAGTCATGCTCTCACGAAAGTACTTCGTGTTCGCGTGGAGACGGTCCCGCAGTTCCGACGTCTCCGTTATCAGGTCCAGTACTTTCAGGGAAGCCTTCACGATCACGGGAGAAACGCTGTTCGAAAAGAGGTAGGGCCGGGACCGCTGGCGCAGCATGTCGACCATTTCTTTTCGTCCCGTTGTGAATCCCCCGGAGGCGCCACCCATGGCTTTGCCCAGCGTACTCGTGATGAGATCGACACGACCCAGCACAGCACGGTACTCGTGTGATCCTCGTCCGTTCTCACCCAGGAAGCCCGTGCAGTGGCAGTCGTCCATGGCGACGACAGCATCGTACTCATCGGCGAGATCGCAGATCTTGTCCAGTTGCGCGATGGTGCCGTCCATCGAGAAGGCCCCGTCGGTCATGATCATTCGGTAACGGGCGTCTTGTGCCTCCTGCAGCTTCTGCTCCAGATCCGCCATATCGTCGTGCCGGTAGATATAGCGCCTGGCCTTGCTCATCCGGATGCCGTCGATGATCGAGGCGTGATTGAGCTGGTCGGTCAGGATTGCGTCCTGCTCCTTCATGAAGACCTCGAACAGGCCGCCGTTGGCATCGAAGCACGAGGAGTACAGAATCGTGTCCTCAGTTGCGAGGTAGTCGGCCAGTCGGCCCTCGAGTTCGCGGTGGATATCCTGCGTGCCGCAGATAAAACGCACCGACGACATGCCGAAACCGCGCTGGCGAAGTCCCGCCTGGGCGGCCTCGAGAACGGCGGGGTGGCTCGACAGTCCCAGATAATTGTTCGCGCAGAAATTG
>JBFHWK010000054.1:0-14870 GCA_041589075.1 Rhodothermales bacterium | reverse complement strand
TCGAAGGATTCGCCGGAACCTAAGTGGCACACTGCCTGTGGGTGCGGACCGGTACGAAAGTGCCGAGAATACCTGCGGGCCCGGACAGCGAGAACCATGCGAAGGGATCCGGTTTCGGCCGGGTTGCCAGACCGCGGGTTCGTTAGAGTGGAAAGGTGTTTCGCGACCCGCTCGCGTTGGAACCCTCAAGACGTCGGACTTTGTTCGACGCCGTGATGGGAAAGACGCGGGAGATGGGAACGAGACAGGAAGTGCCAGCAGCGTGACCTAGAGCGTGCCGCAAGGTGCGCCGTGGATGCGATGCGTTTCGGACGGCTGGGTGAGGTTGCGGGCATGAAGGTGAAAGCTTTCATGGCCGATCATACCGTGCTCTCCGGAATGTCAGGCGCTGCCTGACGATTACCGGGGAAGCCGAAGTGAAAAGCGCAGCTCCCGCCGGATAGCGCGAGTTGTCCGGATGGATCAGCTGCGCCAGCAGCGACGGCACGAATGTCTACGTGCCTGTCTGGTCCCGGTGTCATCGGCACATCGGGAGCAACCAGCCAGGTGCCGAGACAAACGTCCACGGGGTGAGAATTGATAAGGCCCGCACGGTTGAAAGACCACGGGTCCGTCAAAAAGAACCTTATCAATCCAGCGCCGCCGATCAACACACTGTGTGCCCATGCGGTGTAACAGCGCAGTCCTTCGGGAGTGCGCCGGCGATCGGGTAGCCGCGTGTAAACGCGGTACTACGAGACGGGCCTCCAACGTAAGAACACGCAAAATTGCGCATGCGGTTGAACGGTTCTGTTGGAGGCCATCGCGTCGGGGGATATATAGAAAAAGCTGTCCATGTGGCAGCTTTTTTTTTGCGCCTAAACGACGTCCGGTGTTCCGCACAGCGCGCCTACGAGCTCGTCCCACGCGCTAAACGCAAAGACGTCGTCGGGCAGTTCCTCCGTCGAATCGGCGGGGGTAAACCACGCGGCCTTCCAGCCCGCGTTCAGGGCACCGAGAACGTCCGACCGGAATGAGTCTCCAACATACAGGATCTCTCCTCCGACCACTCCCGCGGCCCTTTCAGCATGCAAGAACAGTCGCGGGTCCGGCTTGAGAAAGCCAACCTCCTCGCTTATAACGACGGCACGACTCCGGCGCTCTATGAAGGGGAATCTTTGCAGCTTCTCACGCTGCGTGTCGGCAAAGCCGTTTGTGATTACACCTACCGGCAGACGGCGGGCGATCGTCTCAAAAGCCTCCCTGGCCCCCACCACCTCACGCCAATAATGGCCATACCTCTGCATGTAAAAAGTATCGAGTTCGCTCCAGGAGTGCGGCAAATCGTAATACTCCACGATGTGTGCGAACCTGAGGTGCCGTAACTCTGCGCGCCCGATCTCACCGGCGGCATAGGCGTGCCAGAGTTCCAGATTGCGTTCATGATATCGTCGCTGGATCTCGGCGACACGCTCGCCGTCGGCCTCCGTCCAGACGTAGTCCGTTACGTCCTTAAGCGCGGCACGCTCCGCACTCCGATGATCAAGCAGCGTATCGTCAAGATCGAAGTAGACAAAGCCCGGATTCATGTGCCCGTCCCCGTCCCTTGCCTCTCCAGTTGCTTTTCCATCATTGCGTATTCCTTGTCAATCACACCGCCGATCGCCTTCAGATGGTTTATCATCCGCGGGTTGTTATCCAGAATCCAGCTCATCTCTGAGCCGTCGTATCCGACCTTCGTGCCTGCCTCGACCGTGTATGCGACGAGTACAGTGTCCAGTCCTTTCGCTCGGTACTCTTTCCTAACGCCCATTAGTGCTGTTCGGACCTCGTGGACACCACCGAACTTGCTTCGTAGCAAGATCTGCATCAGCCCGGTCGGAAACAGTCGTCCGTTCGAGACGTGGCGAAGCGCCTGGTTCAGATTCGGAAGTGAGAGCGCAAAAGCGATCGGCCTCCCCTTATCCTCAATGATAACGACGAGGTCAGGCTCGACCACCTGCTTCATATCCTTGGCTAGCTTTCTAAACTCGCGGTCGGTCATCGGGACATGGCCCCAGTTCTCGGACCACGCTTCGTTGTAGATCGAAACGATGCATTTCGCGTCGTCGAGAAACCGGCTCATATCGATTGTGCGGACTTTGAGATCGGGGTAACGTGTCAATATGAGATCGCGTCCTCGCCAGAGTTTCTCGAAAGCGCCGTACTTGGCGTGTACGAAGTACGCCCACATTGTCATCGCACGCGTGAACCCCAATCTCTCAAGATACTCTACGTAATACAGCGGGTTGTACGGCATCAGGATTGACGGCTGGCGATCGAATCCGTCTACGAGAAGTCCCGAAACCTCGTTCATAGAGGGATTGGTGGGTCCTCGCATGCCGCTGAATCCGCGCTCGCCGAGCCATGCTTCCGCTGCTTCAACCAGGCGCCGCGCCACCTCGAAGTCCTCGACGCACTCAAAGAATCCAAAGAAACCTACGCCGTCATCGTACTTCTTGAGATGCATGCCGTTGACGATCGCAGCAATGCGGCCGACTGTCTTGCCGGAGTTGTTGGTGGCCAGAAACAACTGAATCTCCCCGTGCTCGAAGAAGGGATTCTTGCGCGGATGCAGCGTGTGCTTTACATCCATGCGGAGCGGCGGTACCCAGTACGGGGAATTCCGGTAAAGCTCGTACGGGAAGTCGACGAAAGCTTTCTTCTCCGAGCGGTTGCTAACCGGCTTGATTGTCACGGTGGTATGGTGTCCTGGGTGCCTGGGACAAAAATATAGGGACGCACCCGGAAGGACGCGTCCCCGTTGTTAATCTCAGCGTGACACGGTCAGACTGGTCCGAGCGGCATTCCGTTGGCACCGATTACGCCGAGCTTCCGTCCCACTTTCTCGAACGTGTCGAGGATGAAATCGAGTTCGGCGTCCGAGTGCGTAGCCATGTAGGATGTTCGCATCAGTGATTGACCGCGCGGCACGGCCGGCGGAACGACCGCGTTCACGAACACACCCTCCTCGATGAGCGCGTTCCAGAACTTGAACGACGTCTCCATGTCGCCGATCACGACCGGGATGATCGGCGTCTGGCTGTTCCAGACATTGAAGCCGACGGCACGAAATCCGTTACGCATATACTCCGAGATCTGCCAGAGTCGGTCGAGGCGCTCCGGTTCCTGCTCCAGGATGTCGAGACACTTGAGCACCGTTGCCACATTCGCCGGCGGCATTGAGGCGCTAAAGATGTGTGTCGAGCTGTTGTGGCGGATATATTCAATCACGTCGGCATCACCAACACAGAATCCTCCAAGCGATGCGAAGCTCTTCGAAAAAGTGCCGGTTGTGAGCTCGACGTCGTTCGTAATGTTGAATGAGGCAGCCGATCCACGCCCACCCGGACCGATAACGCCGACAGCGTGTGCGTCGTCGAGCATCAGCGCGGCGCCATATTCATGTGCGATCGAGACGAGATCGGGGACCTTCGCAATGACACCGGACATCGAAAAGACGCCGTCCGTGACGATGAGCTTTCCGGCGTCCGGACGTTCCGCCCCGGCTTTCTCAAGAAGCACGCGCAGGTGATTCATGTCGTCGTGCTTGTAGCGCCACGTGTCGGCCAGGCTCACCTGCGTACCGGCGAGTATGCAGGCGTGGTTGTCCTTGTCGGACAAGATGATATCGCTTTTCGAGGCCAGCGCCTGGATCACGCCCTGGTTCGTCATGTACCCCGTCGAGTAGAGGACGCAGGCCTGCTTGCCCATGAACGCCGCGAGTTTCTCTTCGAGCTCGATGTGAATGTCGAGCGTACCGTTGAGAAACCTGCTTCCGGTGCATCCGGTGCCGTACTGCCGAACAGCTTCGATCGCCGCCTCTCGCACCCGCGGGTCGGACACGAGTCCGAGGTAGTTATTGGAGCCGGCCATGATGACCTCGCGGCCATTCATGATGGCACGGGTGCCGTCGTTTCGCTCGATTGGCCGGAAGTATGGGTAGAGCCCCGACTCCTTGATGTTCGTGTATGCGGTGCCCTTGCTGAAAAACGCGTGGCACTTCTGAAAGAGAGAGGGCTCTGCAGGCGTAGCTGATCTGGAAGTCAGCATTGGCGATCCCCGCCGTGCATGGCTGTAGCCTTCCGTCATCGGCATGTTCGGGGTGAGTGAAGGAACAAAGAGAGGTTGCTGCAAGGTGCGCGCTCGGGGTGCCGGAATTCGAGGTTGACCGGAGATGCCTTCAGACACCGGCTGGACTCGGGCGCACGAGCGATCGGATGGTTTCCGCGCTCTGAGGACACGCTAAGTAGGGTTAAATGCATCAATTGCGCAAGTTGTTTCTGCCGCATCGGGCCTGCGTATCGTCTTCAAAAACGCAGTTGCAAATGTGCAGCAAAGCCCTCCGGCACCGGCCGAAGCTCTACGGTCAGGTCCTCACCGATGTCGAAATTCAGCAAATGCGCACTGATATAGGCGTCGAGAACCGAAAGCGCATATACTAAGCCGACGCCAACGAACGAAAGGTCACGGTTGCGGCGAAGATTGTCCCGTCTTGCCCGAATGGGATTGGAGGAGATCGGCCCGAATCGACTGGAAAGCTCGTCGTAGTACGGTTTGAGCGATGCGTTCGGGTTGCTCATCAAAGTGCCCGCGTCCACCAATTCCTGAAACGATTTGTACAGGAAGGCGCGCCGATACAACAGGTATTCGTCGTTGATGTCGAACGCGAGATAAGCGAGTCCCCCGATCGCTGCGTATAGAATGGGAAGCTTGATAAACTGGCGATTGTAGACCTGCCCCCACCCTGGCAGCGCAACTGCTCTCCACAGCGCACCGGAGGGGCTGTGCGTGCGAAGTGGCGAGACAGTCTCAATCGTGTCGGGCGACACTGACTGCGCCTGCAGATTGTCAACTTTGCCGGCAACGATCACAGCAAGGATGAGAGCGCCGATCGTACGCGCGCGCCGCGGAGTCACCGCGCTCGCGTCGTCACCGATCATGACCTGTCAGCAGCATGTCGAGAATACGTTGCAGGTCGTCCTCGGAGTAATAGGTGATCTCGATGCGACCGTTACCGTCGGTCGTCTTCCGAATGGCGACTTGCGTTCCGAAGTGTGAGCGCAACTGGTCCGTGATCGCTCTCGTGTTAGGATCGTCGGTGCCGGTCGCCTTGTCCGCGGTCTTCTTCTTTTTCCGTGTCGGCTGTCCAATTCGTCGTACACGCCGCTCCACTTGTCTTACCGAGAGACCCTCGCGCACAATCTCTTCGACGATGCGTTGCTGTCGGCCCGGGTCTTCGACATTTATGAGTGCCCTTGCATGTCCGGTCGTGAGGGTGCCGGTTTTCAAAAGGGCCTGGATGAACGGCGGCAGCTTCAGGAGCCGCAACTGGTTCGTGACGGCTACACGGCTCTTACCGATCTTATCTGCAACCTCTTCCTGTGTGAGACCGATCTCGTCGATCAGGCGCTGATAGCCAAGGGCGACCTCGATGGGATTGAGCTCCTCCCGCTGCACGTTCTCCACGATTGCCATCTCAAGCATGGCTTCCGTGTCGGCCTGTCGGACATAGGCCGGTATGCGGTCGAGACCGGCCATTCTGGCCGCGCGAAGTCTGCGTTCGCCGGATATCAGCTCAAAGTTTCCTCCGCCAACCGACCGGACGGTAATCGGCTGGATGATGCCCAACTGCTTTATTGACGCCGTTAGTTCTTCGAGTCCCGCTTCGTCAAACGTTGCGCGCGGCTGATACGGATTGGACCGAACCTTATCGGTTTCTACGTCGGCGACGCGCCCGACGAGCCGCAGTCGATCCTCGAGGTCGTATGCCCGGGGTCGTTCACCGCGTTGGTCGCCGGCGATCGTGTCATCGGCGATGAGCGCGTCCAGGCCTCGGCCGAGGGCTGCCTTCTTACTGGCCATTGTAGAGTTCCGTTAGGTGGGTTTGGGTCAGGGAGCGGACTGTTAGAGTGACTCAGTGACGCGCTCTTCGCGTTCGAGGAAGGCGCGGTTATTGTGCAGCACTTCTTTCGCGAGGGCAATGTAGTTACGCGACCCGATGCTCGCCGCATCGTACAACAGCACAGGCTTGCCGAAGCTCGGTGCTTCGGAGAGCCGAACGTTGCGCTGTACGATGGACCGAAACACCTTGTCTCCGAAATACCGGCGTACTTCGTCCGCAACCTGATTGGCGAGTCTCAGCCGGGTGTCGAACATTGTCACGACGACGCCCTCGATCTCCAGGCCCGGGTTAAGATTCTGCCGCACAATCTTGATTGTGTTCAGCAGCTGACCCAGTCCTTCCAACGCATAGTATTCGGCCTGCACGGGGATGATAACGGAGTCCGCCGCTGTCAGTGCGTTGAGCGTCAATAGTCCGAGCGACGGTGGGCAATCGACGATGAGAAAATCGTAGTTCGAGGCTGCCGGTGCGATGGCGCGTTTTAGAATCCGCTCGCGATCGAGAACATCGACCATCTCGATCTCAGCGCCCACGAGGTTGATGTGACTCGGAACGGCATCGAGGAACGGCATCTCAGTCGGTACGATGGCGTCTGAAAGCGTCGAGTCGCCGATGAGGACCTCATACGTTGTTCGTAAGGCTGTGCGCGCGTCGAGTCCCACGCCCGAGGTCCCGTTGGCTTGGGGATCGAGGTCGATCAGCAGCGTCGGGTGCTCGGTTGCCGCCAGGGAACAGGCGAGATTGACTGACGTGGTGGTCTTGCCAACGCCGCCTTTCTGATTGGCTACGGCAATTGTTTTACCCATCAAGGCGCTCTGCAGGGCCGGCTTCAGGCTGACCGTCGGGTCCGGGGTGGGCTGCAGCTCTTGTAGTAGATAGCGATTAAATCCGTATCGGGAGTAACGCGAAAGTTATGAAGAAAGCGCCTCGCAAACCAATGATTTGGCGGGAAACGGCCGTGAAGGTTAGTTCGTAGATTAGGTCACGAATGGTGTCGGAGCGGGTGCTGTGAACGCGATAGGCGCCCGCTCCATAAGCAGATCGGCTACGATTCCCGGAATGGCTCGCCGCATCATACTCAAGAAAGACGATGCCGTCGCTGCGCCTCGGCTGAGCATCGACTACTCGAGCGAACTGAACGAGCAGCAGTTGGCTGCCGTCACAGCGCCGGGAGGCACCTATCTCGTGATCGCAGGCGCGGGCACGGGCAAGACACGGACTTTGATCTACCGAGTCGCATATCTGGTTGAGACCGGTACCAGGCCCGAGAGTATTGTTCTGCTCACGTTCACACGCCGTGCATCCCGCGAGATGCTCTCGCGCGCCAGCGCGTTGCTCGACGGTCGCTGCAGCCGTGTCCGCGGAGGCACCTTTCATTCGTTTTGTCTGTCGATCCTGCGTCGCTTCGCACCGAAGATCGGCTACCCGAACAACTTCACCATCCTCGACGCGAGTGATGCGGCCGACGTGATCGACGCCGTCAGAACATCGGCCGGGCTGCGAAGAACCGACCGCCGCTTCCCGCGCAAGCGACGCCTTCAGTCTCTCTTCTCAGCCGTCGCCAACCGCGGCGCTTCGCTCGAGGACCTCATCGTCGAGCGATACCCGCAGTTCCTGGACAACCTCGATGATCTGCAAAATCTCTACCGCGGCTATGTCGAATACAAGTCGCGCCACGGCCTGATGGACTATGACGATCTTCTCGGCAAGACCATCGAACTCTTCGAGCGTCACGAACCGATCGGACGTTCGGTTGCCGCAGAGTGCCGCTACCTGCTTGTCGACGAGTACCAGGATACGAACCGGCCGCAGGCGGAGTTGGTTCGGCACTTCGCGGCCGTTCACAAGAACGTGATGGCCGTTGGCGATGACGCCCAGAGTATCTATCGATTCCGAGGGGCGGACCCTGCAAACATCTTCCAGTTTCCGGACGTCTTCGAAAGCACAAGTATTCTAAAGCTGGAGCAAAACTACAGGTCGACGCAGCCAATTCTCGACCTCGCGAACCACATTATCGAGTTCGCGCATGAGAAGTACGAGAAGCAACTGTTCAGCGACGTGCAGGGCGGCGAGCTTCCGGCAGTAGTGCCGGCACCGGACGATCAGGACGAAAGCCGGTTCGTGGCCCAGATGATTTTGCAGCTGCGGGAGGAGGGCATCCCGCTGAGTAGGATGGCCGTACTCTTTCGAAGTGGCTTCAACTCCTACGGCCTGGAGATGGAACTGAACCGTCGCAATATCCCGTTCGTCAAGTACGGCGGTCTCAAGTTGAGTGAGGCTGCACACATCAAAGACGTCATTTCCTACCTGCGAATTCTGGAGAACGGTCAGGACGCGATCTCGTGGAATCGTGTGCTACAACTGCTCGAAGGTGTCGGGCCGAAAACTGCCGCCGATCTCATCGAATGGATCACAGCGCCAGGAGAAGATCCGTACCAGCTCAGAGAAAGAGTGTTCTCGCCAAGGTATGTTGACGAACTAAAGCGCCTGTTCGCGATGCTTCGCGAGGCGATGGGTGCAGGGTCGCTCGTCAATCAGGTGGAGGTCATCGCTACCTACTACGATCCGATACTGAAGCGCAAATACTTCGACGACTTCCCGAAGCGGCAGCAGGACGTCGAACACTTCGTCGGGCTGGCAGACCAATTTGACAGTCGCGAGCAGTTTCTGTCGTCACTCGCCCTGGACCCGATCGAACTGACGGCGCTGGACGGTGAGCCGGCTCCGGACGAGGAAAGTCCGCTGGTTCTCTCGACGATACACTCGGCGAAAGGCCTGGAATTCCACACGGTGTTCATCATCCAGGTGCTCGAGGGCATACTCCCGTCCAGCTACGCGCTCAGGGAAGATTCGGCCCTCGACGAGGAACTTCGGCTTCTATACGTTGCCGTGACACGAGCAGAGCGGAATCTCTTCGTATCATACCCGGCGGTCCAATACCGCCGCTATGAGGGCGAGTATTTTGCCCGCCCGAGCCGGTTTATTTCGGACATTCCCGAGACGATCCTAGAACCGTGTCTCCTTGTTGAGGAGTCGTCGCGGCTTCTCGGCGAGTCCGTCGCGGAAAGCGGTGGGCTTGACTCCGCACTGCAAACCCGATAGATGGAAAGTATTATAGATCGGCCCCGTTCCAGGTTCGACGACGACCCCGAAGTCGACATTCGGGTTGTTGGACTGGACCACCTCGATGTAGTCAAACGGCTCAACCATGCCGTCTTTCGTGAGGATCGCGTGATCAACACTTTCGAGCGCGAGGACCTTCTGATTCTCATGGCCTTCGTTCGGGGTGAGCCGGTGGGATTCAAGATCGGCTACAAGGAGGATCGCTACACGTTTTACAGCGCGAAGGGCGGGGTCGTGAACGAATATCGTGGCAAAGGGATCGCCGCGATGCTGCTGCAGGAGATGTGCCAGATTGCGCGAGGCTGGGGTTACCGGTGTCTGGCATACGACAGCTTTCCAAACAAACACCCCGGCATGACCGTGCTGGGTCTTCGCGAAGGCTTTGTTGTTACGCGTGCCGACTACAACCCCACTTACGGTGATTTCCGCCTCCGCTTCGAGCGCGATTTGTGATGGGGCCTTGCGCGTTCCGAGACCGCATTCGTCGAGCCGTCCGGCTCCCTAGAAGAGCGCGTAAATAAACGGTGCCAGTGCTGATCCCTGTGTAAGGACAATCAGGAGACTGAGCAGAACGAGCACCATAACGATCGGCGCCAGCCAGTACTTTTTCCGGATACGCAGGAAGTCCCAGAACTCGCGAAGAATGGAGATTTTGCCCATCGGGTCAGATTGCTTAGGAGTACCCACTAAACGTTAATGGAGAAGCTTCGATCCCGCAACATCGGCAAGGCCGCAGCGTAGTCCTCAGGCGTCTGGAATAGACATCGCACGATTCCATTGTTTCGCTACCTGTCCGAGTTATTAGAGGGGCTGATGATCGCCCTTCGCGCCCTGCGCGTGCAGAAGATGCGTTCGGCGCTGACAACCCTCGGCATCGTAATCGGTGTCGTCTCGGTCACGTTGATGGCCACCGTGGTCAACGGCCTCGAGAAGAAGTTCGAGCAGGATATGGCAACTCTCGGGACGGACGTCTTATACATAGAGAAGTGGCCGTGGACAGTGGTGCGTGATTGGTGGAACTACATCAACCGTCCCAACATGACGGAGGACCTGGCGGACGTCATCATGCGCAAGTCACGCTATGCGCTGGCAGCAGTGCCCGTAGCGACGACGTCCCGCCCCATATCCCACAGCGGTCAGACGATCCCCAATGTTCAGGTTGTTGGAGCGACGCCGTCGTACACGCTTGTGCATCAGTTCGGGTTGGATCACGGGCGATTTTTTACGGAGATGGAGGGGCGCGCGGCGCGAAAGGTGGCCGTGATCGGTGCCTCCGTTGCGGAGAAGCTCTTTGCGGTGGCAGATCCGATCGGAAGGAACGTCCGAATCGGCGGGGATCGATACGAGGTCGTCGGAATCTTTGAAAAGAAAGGCGAAGATCTGGACGCGACCGGTTCTGCCGACCTCCAGATTGTTGTTCCGTTCGACGCGTTCAAGAGGCAATTCGGAATGCAGCACCGGGATATTTCGGTGCGGGTCCGGGTGCGGGAGGGCGTCGTACTCGAAGAGGCGAAATCCGAGATGACCGGGATACTTCGCGTCGCACGCAATCTCGACGCGAAGGAGCGCGACGACTTTGAAATCAACGAGCAGCAGACCGTACGGGCGGAAACGGCCGGTATCAAGGCCGTGATCTACGGGATCGGGATCGGCCTTACGGCGCTTGCCCTACTGGTCGGCGGGATCGGTGTGATGAACATCATGTTCGTGTCCGTCAAGGAAAGAACACGGGAGATCGGCATCCGCAAAGCCGTTGGAGCGCCCGCGCGAACGATTCTCATACAGTTTCTGATTGAGGCGATCATCGTTTGCCTTGTAGGCGGGGCCATTGGTGTTCTCCTGTCGATCCCGCTAGGCTTTGCCGTGAAGACGATCCTGCCATCGTCGCTTGACTTCGCGATGGTTGGTATTGCGTTTGGGATTTGCGTGGTCGTCGGGATCATTTTCGGCCTGGCGCCGGCGTGGACCGCCGCAACCGAGGAGCCCATAGAGGCGCTCCGATACGAGTAGAGCGTGCTGCTATGATGGCGTTCGTGGAAGCTTTTCGAATGGCGCTCGCGGCAATTCGCGGGCACAAGCTCCGATCGAGTTTGACGCTCACGGGCATGGTCATCGGTGTGTTTGCCATCATCGTGTCCATCACCGCAGTCAAAGTCATCGACGTCTATTTCAAAGATAGGCTGCAGTTTCTGGGGGCGGCTACCTTTACGATTACGCGGTTTCCGACGTTAAACTTCGGCCCGATCGATCCCGCTATTCGAAACCGCCCCCGCATCTCGTACGATCAGATCACACGCCTTGAGCGTTTGATGCGACTGCCCGTTACGATCAGCCCGATCGAGGACTTCGCGCTTTCGCGTGTCAGGCACCGCGATCTCGAGACCGAGCCCAACATCATTCTGCTTGGGACGGACGAGGACTTCCTGACGAACTTCAGCTACAATCTCGATCAGGGTCGATTCCTGACCGAGGAAGATTTGTTGTATGGTCGATCGGTGACGGTTCTGGGATCGGAGATTGTCGACCAGGTCTTTCCTAACGAGTCAGCGCTCGGTAAGACGATCAGGTTTGACGGGCACAGATTCGAGGTCGTCGGGGTGCTGCAGAGCAAGGGCAACTTTCTCGGATTCAGTCTCGACAATCGGATCTACGTGCCGATCACAAGGGGATTCACGCTCTATGGTTCGGCTAACAGGAACATTGCCAGCACGAGTGTCCGTGCGGTGCAGGCCCAACAGTACGAAGCGGTTCGTGAGGAGGTGACCGGGCGGCTGCGAACAATCCGTAAGGTGCCGCCGGGAGAGCCAAATAGTTTTGAGCTTTCGACGAATGACACGATGCAGGCGGTCTTTGCGGCGTTCACCGCGACGCTGACCATAGCCGGCGCCATCATTGGACTCATCTCGCTGCTTGCCGCCGGGGTCGGCATCATGAACATCATGCTAGTGTCGGTTACCGAGAGGACGCGTGAGATCGGGGTTCGAAAGTCGGTAGGAGCTCGGCGCCGTGACATCATGAGGCAGTTTCTTCTGGAGGCTTTCTTCTTGTGCCAGGTCGGCGGTGTCATCGGAATTGCCCTCGGCGTGCTGGTCGGCAACATTGTCGCGGTCTACTTCGATATCACGGCGGCTTTTCCGTGGGGCTGGGCGATTGGAGCCGTGATGATGGTGACCGGTATCGCGCTCGTTTTCGGTGGCTACCCTGCATTCAAGGCGGCGCGTCTGGACCCGATCGAGTCTCTCCGTTACGAGTAGAGGCCTTGTTCCGGCGATGGTCGTTCGCTTCGTAACTTCCATCGTTACACACCTTAACGTGATGAGCACGAACGGTCAGCAGCAGGCAAAGGAGGCGACGGGTCGACGTGTTGCCGAGATGATCTCGGAAGGGATGACGCTTGGCCTTGGTACGGGCTCGACAGCCTCGTGCGCTATTCGCGCCATCGGCGAGCGCGTTCGCCGCGAAGGACTGCATGTGCGTGGTGTGCCAACCTCTTTCGCAGCGGAAAGACTCGCTCGAGAGAGCGGCATCGCGATTTGTACACTCGACGAAGTCGACGCTCTCGACCTCGCGTTCGACGGGGCCGACGAGGTGGATCCGGATTACAACCTCATCAAGGGGCGCGGCGCGGCGCACGCACGTGAGAAAGTCGTGGCCGTTCAGGCCGCTCGGTTCGTCGTTCTCGTCGATGCCTCAAAGCGTGTAGATGTCCTTGGCAGCCGAATGCCGGTCCCGGTCGAGGTGATTCCGATGGCGGTCGGACCTGTGAGGCGTGCGCTCTCGAGTCTAGGCGCCGATGTCGAGCTGCGACTTGCGGCCAACAAGGATGGGCCGGTCGTGACGGATCAGGGCATGTGGCTGCTCGACGCGAACTTCGGCCCTATCGATGACCCTGCCGCGTTGGACCACGCGATCAACGGGATTGCCGGCGTTGTCGAACACGGAATCTTCGTCGGTATGACCACGGACTTGCTGGTTGGCGTGTCGGCCGACGAAGTGCTCCATGAGTCGGTCGCCTTGTGAAGCCACGTGTTTTCTTGACTTCGATTCCGGTTCACTTCCCGTAGAAATGAAGAAGGCCCGCAGGCTAAACGCCGGCAGGCCTTCTTGAGGGTCACAGCAACAATTACTTGAGCTTAAAGGTGATCGGCAGGGACATCTTGACCTTGACTGGTTTGCCGCGCTGCTTGCCCGGCGTGAACTTGGCCTCACTAACAGCGCGGATTGCCTCCTCGTCGCAACCGGCTCCGATGCCACGAACGACCACCGGGTCGACGACGTTACCTGCTTCATTGACGACGAACTGGACGATGACGCGACCTTCAACACCTGCCTTCTTCGCGATGGGCGGGTAGTTGATCTTCTTCTGAATGGCCGCAAGACCACCGATGAGCTCCGGCATGGTCTCGACAATGACAAAAATCTCGGGCTCGGGCTCTTCCTCTTCTTCAGCCGGCGGCGGCGGTGGTGGCAGGTCCATCACCTCGTTGATATCGAGGGAAGCATCGAGGTCCAGTTCATCATCCTCGAGGATCTCGTCGTCAGGAACCTCGACCGGTACCGGCGGGCGTGGCGGCGGAGGCGGTTTCTGAATCTGCTTTGTCTGCTGGATTTCCTCCATCTGGACGACCTCCTGCTCCGGCATGACAATCTCAAAGTTGTCTTGACCGCGGAGGTCGACATTGAAGGCGAGAATCAGGAGCAGCAGTGAGATAATCAGACCACCCTGCACAAAAAGCGGGTATTTGCGCCTCAGATTCGCCTTTTCGGTTTTGCGTAACGCCATTTCACCGTGGCCGAGAACTCGGCTATATGAATGCTTTGGTAAGAGCTTGTGGTACCGGAGCGCGGTAAGCCCGGTTCCGGGTAGCCGGCAGACCCTGTTAATACGAAAAACGCCGAAAAGCGACAACTATTGTGTCGCCCCGTTTTATGACGCGAAATCCCCCGGTTCGTTGCTGCGGACGTGCTCTGCCGCGACGAATGCAGCGATTCCGGCGATCAAGCCGACGGCGTTGGCGACGGCGTCGAGGACATCGGGCGACCTGTTAATGGGAAGCAGCCCCTGATAGACTTCCGTTCCGCCCGCCAGCAAAAGTCCGGCCACGAGCATTGTCCCGAGCCGTAAAACGGATGTGCCGGTACCGGCTCTCATCCACAGCCATGCAAAGACAAAGAAGAGCACGAAGTGCGCGCTCTTGTCTACGTAGTCGACTCGCACCCGAGGCAGCTCGTTGCCCGGAATGGAGCATGCAGCCACGATGAGTGCAGTCCACACGATGGCGACGAGCCGCTTTCGCTTCACAGCGCAAACTCCCTTTTCAGAAGCTCAGGCAGCTCGTTGACGAGGTCCATCGCCATCAGGCTGTCTCTGTTCATTCGTGCCGCGTAGACATCCGCTGCTCGCCCACCGATGTACAGGCTGCAGAGAGCGGCGTCGACCGGACTCAAGCCCTGCGCGAGGTACCCGGTAATCATGCCGGCAAGGACATCCCCGGTACCGGCTGAAGCGAGTGCCTGATTGCCGGTCTGGTTAATAAAGGTGGTACCGTCAGGCGTTCCGACGACGGTGGGCGCTCCCTTGATCACCATTACACAATGCCAGCGGGCTGCATATTTACGTGCGATCTCGAGCGGTCCGAGTGTGTCGACCTCGTCGCCGATCAGGCTGCGCAGTTCCCCTTTGTGAGGTGTGAGTACGCGAGCGCCGTGGCTGCCACCTGCGAGAATTGCCGTGTCGCGTGCCAAGGCGTGCAGACCGTCTGCATCCACGACTACGGGGATTACGGCGGTTTCGATGAGGCGGCGTACAAACGCGGCGGTTCCC
>JBFHWK010000053.1:0-14890 GCA_041589075.1 Rhodothermales bacterium | reverse complement strand
TCCCTTCGCGCCTCCGAACGGCACGTTGACAACAGCGCACTTCCACGTCATCCACGCGGCCAACGCCTTCACCTCGTCAATCGTTACGTCCGGGGCGTATCGAATGCCCCCCTTGCTGGGCCCGAGGATGTCGTTGTGGATCACCCGGTACCCCTCGAACACTCTGATGGTGCCCGAATCCATCACCACCGGAATCGCCGTGATGTGAATTCGCGAGGGTGTGACGAGGTATTCATAAAAGCCGGGGTCGAGCTCCAGGATCTGAGCGGCGACGTCAAATCTGTCGACCATCGACTGAAACGGGTTCTCACGATCCCGAATAGGCGCGGGCTCCTTGTAGATGGCGCGTTCGTATACGTCACGTTTGTAAGGCATCTTCCGGGACCTCAAGCCGACGGCAGGTAATTCCTGGTGGAAGTTACCACCGACAACACTCTCCTGTCCTGTGCGGTGGCGGTATGGTAAGTTATCGTCATGGGCCTACAGCTCGAATGAATCGTCAGTGAACTGCCGTGCCTTGGCATCGAGCCGGTATATTCAGTGCTTCCCAAGGGGCGATCAGATGGAGCAGCGACTAACGAGACGACGGCTCAAGGAATTGGCCTCGCTGTCTCGGAGCCGGAGGCGCGAGGAGGCCGGACAGACCTTCATCGAGGGTATCCGTGCAGTGGAGGCGGCGGTGGACGGTGGCGCTACGTTGCGTGAGCTCGTCGTGGTGCATTCGCGAAAGAACGACAATGAGGTCCGCCGCCTAGAACAAGTTACGGGAGTCGTCGCGGTGTGCTGCGCAGCGGAGGACTTTGTGCGGATCTCCGACGTCAAGAACTCACAGGGGGTTCTCGCCGTCGTGGACACGCGTTGGACCAAGCCCTCCGCCCTCGCTCGGCTGCCGCGGCTGGTTGCGTTGGATGGCGTGCAGGACCCGGGCAACGTGGGGACCATCGTTCGGACAGCCGCGTGGTTCGGCATCGATGGTATACTTGCGGGAAGCGGTACGGCGGACCTGTTTAGTCCCAAAGTGTTGCGAGCGACGATGGGTGGCATCTGGGACCTGGCGGTGGCTCGTACGGAAGATTTGCCCGCTTCGCTGACGGCGTTCAAGGAAGGCGGCCATAGGATTGTTGCCGCTGCCGCAGAGGGCGTGGAGGTTGGCGCCTGGTCGCCGCAGGGTGCCGTGTGTCTCGTCTTAGGCAGTGAAGGGGCGGGAATTGCGTCGGCCGTTCGCGGGCTGTCGGACGAAGCTGTCTGGATTGGCGGCTCGGCCGGGCGCCGAGGCACGGAGTCGCTCAACGTGGCGGTCGCGTCTGCGGTTATCATGCACCACTGGGTTCGCTCTCCAAAAACCGTCGCCTGAAGGACTTGGAGGGCGTTTTGTCCTTTACAAGTACTATATTTCTTATTCCCCCCCTTTCGCCGCACTTCTCACCCCCGGATGGAAGTTCCGTCACTTCAGGGTCTGTCGATCGAGCATGGTCTCCTCACGATGGAGAAGCGCGCGCGTCTGGGCGAGACGGAGCGTTCACTGCGCATCGGAATCCCCAGGGAAGTCTCCAACGAAGAGCGCCGCGTCGCGCTGGCACCCGGTGGTGTCGGCGCGCTGGTAGCCAACGGTCACGAGGTATTCGTCGAGACGGAGGCAGGTGAACAGGCGCACTTTACCGATGACGAGTACGCCGACGCGGGTGGGCACCTCGTGCACTCCCCGGCTGAGCTGTACTCGAAGGTCGAGTTGGTCGTCAAGGTGGGTCCGCCCGACGAGGAGGAGTTGGGCCTATTGCAGGAGAAGCAGATTCTCGTGTCGGCCCTGCACCTCGGCGGTACAACACCGGACTTTCTGAGGCGACTGATGAATCTCGGTATTACCGGAATCGGATTCGAATTCATCAGGGACTCGGACGGGACGTTGCCGATCGTTCGCATGATGCACGAGATCATGGGATCGATGTCGGTGCAGATCGCGGGTCGATACCTGGAAAGCGGGGAAGGTGGCAAGGGAGTGATGCTGGGTGGAATATCCGGGGTCCCGCCGTCGACGGTACTGATTCTTGGTGCGGGTGTCGTCGGCGAGTGGGCGGCGCGAACCGCGCTGGGTTTCGGAGCCCACGTGATTGTTCTTGATTCGGACCTGGGTGCGCTCCGAGCGCTCGAGCACTACCTCGACCGGCGCATTACGACGGCCATGGCCACCGAACAGTACATTCGGGGCGCCGTGCGGAGTGCCGATGTAATCATCGGGGCGATGATGTCTGCGGGTCAGCGTTCTCCCGTTCTTGTGACGGAGGACATGGTCCGCTCGATGCGATCCGGATCCGTTATCGTGGACGCCGTGATAGACCAGGGCGGGTGTATCGAAACGAGTCGGCCCACGGCGCACTCCCAGCCCACGTTCCGGAAGCACGACGTGATCCATTACTGCGTTCCGAACATGCCCTCCAATGCGGCGCGGACCGCCACCTATGCGCTCACCAATGTCTTGGTCCCGTACCTGATCAACATAGGCGACGTCGGTTCGATCAACGAGGCGCTATGGCGCGACGTCGGACTTCGCAACGGTACATATGTGTATCGTCGTCATCTGACGAAGAAGAGTCTTGCAACGATGTTCGGAATGCCTCATCGCGATATCGAGCTTTTGATCGCCTCCGGCATTTGAAACGTTTGGCGGGCAGGGTCATAAAGCGGGGGACGGAGGTGGAGTTTCCCGAAAACTGCGGAATGCCGAAATGAGCACCGTGACATCAGCCGACATCGTTCGCGCGCCGCGCGGCACCGCGATCTCCTGTCGTGGATGGGAGCAGGAAGCCGCGATGCGAATGTTGATGAACAATCTCGATCCGGAAGTTGCCGAAGACCCCGCAAAACTCATCGTTTATGGTGGTGGCGGAAAGGCGGCGCGGGACTGGGACTCTTTCCATCGCATGGTCGCGACGCTCAGGAGGCTTCGCAGTGACGAGACGCTCCTGGTGCAGTCCGGTAAGCCGGTGGGCGTTTTCAAGACACATGACGAGGCGCCTCGGGTCCTCATTGCGAACGCGCATCTGGTGCCGCGATGGGCAACATGGGACGAGTTTCGCCGACTCGATGCGCTTGGACTCACGATGTACGGCCAGATGACCGCCGGGTCGTGGATCTACATCGGTACGCAGGGCATCCTGCAGGGCACGTACGAGACGTTTGCCGAGTGTGCTCGGCAGCATTTCGGCGGATCTCTCGCGGGGAGGCTGGTTGTGACGGCCGGTCTGGGTGGCATGGGCGGCGCCCAGCCACTAGCCGTGACCATGAACGGAGGGTGCGTTCTCGCCGTTGAAGTGGATCCCGCGCGCATCCGCCGTCGTGTCGAGACGGGCTATTGTGACAGGATGTCGGAAGATCTCGATGAAGCGCTAGCGGCCCTGAGTGAGGCGCGGAAGGCCGGTGAGCCGTTATCGATTGGACTCCTCGGCAACATCGCGGACGTGATGCCCGAACTTGTGGGGCGCGACATCGTCCCCGACGCCGTCACCGATCAGACGTCGGCGCACGACCTGCGCCTCGGCTACATACCATCGGGTCATTCCGTGACGGAAGCAGCCGTATTCCGTGAACGCGACCCGGCCGGATACGAGTCCGCTGTTCTCGACTCGATGGTGGAACACGTCAACGCAATGCTGGCCTTGCAGTCGCGAGGCGCGGTTGTATTTGACTACGGCAACAACCTTCGGGGTCAGGTGGCAGATCTCCGCGGTCTGACGCGGGCGTTTGAGATACCCGGATTCGTCCCCGCGTTCATCAGACCGCTGTTTTGCAAAGGCTCGGGTCCGTTCAGGTGGGCCGCCCTGTCCGGCGATGCGTCCGACATTGCTGAAACCGATCGCGCGGTGAAGGAAACGTTTCCCGGTAATGAATCGCTCATGCGATGGATCGACAAGGCCGGGCGGGACGTCAAGTTCCAGGGCCTTCCCGCGCGTATCTGCTGGCTTGAGTACGGCGAGCGTGCGGAAATGGGACTGCGCTTCAACTGGCTGGTGAGAAAAGGCAAGGTATCTGCCCCGCTGGTCATCGGACGCGATCATCTTGACAGCGGCTCGGTGGCGTCGCCGAACCGGGAGACAGAAAAAATGCGTGATGGCTCAGATGCCATTGCGGACTGGCCCCTGCTCAACGCGATGCTCAACACGGCGTGCGGTGCCAGCTGGGTCTCACTTCACCACGGGGGCGGCGTGGGCATCGGCTACTCGATTCACGCGGGCATGGTGTGCGTTGCCGACGGGACGGAGCGGGCCGACCGGCGCCTGAAGCGTGTGCTTACGGCGGATCCGGGCACCGGCGTGATGCGACACGCGGACGCCGGGTACGAATCTGCCATCGACACCGCACGCGAACGCGGTGTCGACCTGCCGATGATCGATCTCTAGGAGGCCGAATGAGTCGCATCCGAATAGCCACGCTTTACGGAGATCTTGACTCAAGTCTCGCTCGCCTTCGAGAGAACCGAGACCGCGTGGCGGCATCCCGAAAGGTTGTGGACGAAGCGCTCCAGGAGGGTGGGGTTTACTACGGCGTGAACACCGGATTCGGTGCACTCGCGCGCCAGCGCATCGGAGCCGGGGAACTCCAGAAGCTTCAAGCCAACCTGCTGATCAGCCACGCAGTCGGTGTCGGTGATCCGGTGCCCTTCGAAATCGCAGGGCTGATGTTTCGGCTGAAGGTGCACGCCCTCGGGCTTGGGTACTCGGGTGTCTCGCTGCCCGTGTTCGAGCGACTCCTTTTTCTTGCGGACCACGATCTGGTGCCCGTCGTGCCGGCACGTGGCAGCGTCGGCGCATCCGGTGACCTTGCACCGCTCGCGCATATGGCGTTGCCGCTGATAGGGCGCGGCCGCTTCTGGACCGCCGGCGGCGCGGACTCGGAACCGGCTGCCGATGTGTTGCGGCGCCACAGTCTTGCACCGGTAACGCTGCAGCCTAAAGACGGGCTGTCCCTCATCAACGGCACGCAGCTGATGCTTTCCTACGGCGCATACGTGCTCGAGAAATCCATACGTCTGCTCCGAACGGCCGACGTTCTGGCGGCGATGAGTCTCGAAGCCCTCCAAGGCAGCCTCGTTCCCTTCGACGAGCGCATCCAGCGCATACGCCCGTTTCCCGGACAATCGACGGTGGCGCGCAACGTCCGCAACCTGCTCATCGGAAGCGAGATTCTGGAGTCGCACAGGGATTGTGGCAAAGTGCAGGATCCGTACTCGCTGCGATGTGTGCCGCAAGTTCACGGTGCCACGCGACATGCACTCTCGCACGTCACCGAGACGCTGGAGATAGAACTCAATTCGGTAACCGATAACCCGCTCGTGTTCGAAGACGGTGCCGTGTTGAGTGGCGGCAACTTTCATGGACAGCCACTTGCAATCGCTATGGACTACGCGGCTATTGCCCTTGCGGAACTCGCAAGCATCTCCGAGCGGCGAATCTACCTTCTTCTTGCCGGCCATGACGGTCTCCCACAGCTCTTGATGCGCGAGACCGGCATCAACTCGGGGTTCATGATCCCCCAGTACACCGCGGCGTCACTGGTTTCCGAGAACAAAGTTCTTTGCCATCCGGCGTCGGTCGATTCCGTGCCGACCAGCCTTGGGCAGGAAGATCACGTCAGCATGGGGAGCATCAGTGCGCTAAAACTGCTGGACGTCTTCAGAAACGTGGAGACGGTGCTGGCAATCGAAGCGCTGACGGCTGCACAGGCGCTGGATTACCGGCTGCCGCTCAAGCCGGGGCTCGGCGTGCTCGCCGCTCACCAGTGCATTCGGTCCGTCGTTCCGCATCGCGAGGAAGATCACCTTTTCGGCGAGGACCTCGAGCCGTGCCTGGTGCTGCTGCGAGGGGGAGATTTGCTCGCAGGTGTCGGAGAGGCGGTCGGCGAAGTGTCCTGAATGCCGCTCCTGCAAAATATCGGAACGCTCGCGACCTGTGAGGGCGGCAGCGACCAGGCCGACGTAGGACCGATCCCCGATGCCGCGCTCGTGTGGACGGAGGACCGTGTTGAGTGGGTCGGTCGTGAGAAGGATCTTCCGTCGAGATATCGATCCGAATTCGCCTTTGATGCCGGAGGCAGGTTCGTTTGTCCCGGACTCGTCGACTGCCACACGCATCTTGCGTTCGGCGGCTGGCGCGAGGACGAGTTCGAGCTGCGGGTTCGTGGCGTGAACTATCTGGATATCGCTAGACAGGGTGGCGGCATCCTACGTACGGTCCGCGACACGCGAAGTGCGTCAGAGGAGCATCTCCTGGATCGCGTGTCGGGCTTCGCCACGGAGATGGTCGGCCTCGGTGTCACGACCATCGAATGCAAAAGTGGCTACGGACTCACCACGGACGACGAGCTCAAGTTGCTTCGGGTCTACAGGCTGCTTGCCGAGTCGGCGGTTGCACGTATCGTTCCGACGTTTCTAGGTGCACACGTTGTGCCGGAGGAGTTCCGGGGGCGACGCGATCAGTACGTGCGCCTGATTTGTGAGGAGATGATCCCGCGAGTCGTGGGCGAGAAGCTGGCGACTTTCTGCGATGTTTTTGTCGAAGAATCCGCGTTCACGGTCAATGAGGCGCGGACCATCCTGACCCGTGCCGGGGAGTTCGGTCTGAGGGCTAAACTTCACGCCGATCAGTTGTCGGACGGGGGCGGGGCGGCGCTCGCGGCGGAGGTGCGGGCCGTCTCGGCCGATCACCTTGAGCAGGTCTCGGACGATGGCATCCTTGCGCTGCGCGATGGCGGCGTGACAGCGGTGGCGCTGCCGTTCGCCTCGCTGTACGTTCACGCGCCACCGCTGAATGCGCGAAGGCTGATTGATGCAGGAGTGCGCGTTGCAGTCGCAACCGACTTCAATCCCGGCACGGCGCCGAGCTATCACTTGCCCCTTGCCATGTCACTGGCTTGCAACCTGAATCGCATGACTCCGAGGGAAGTGCTCAAGGGCGCGACCTACATTGCAGCCCAAGCGATCGGTCGTTCTGAAGACATCGGCTCGTTGACACCCGGCAAACTTGCTGATTTTATCGTGGTGAACGCGGATTCGGTGAATCAGTGGCTCTATCATATGCGCCCAAATGCAGTGACCGCAACGTTCCTTGGCGGCCGGCTGGTGGCCGGCAGTCTTTCCGAAGCGATGTGATAGGTGTCCATGGCATTCGATGAATCCATCGACAGACTTGTCGAGCCACACCAGCCTAAGCGGTTCGGCACCGATGACGATCGTCGACTTTCAGGCTTCGTGTCATTCGATAGAGATGCGCTCCCGCGGGCGGAGGTTGTCATCGTAGGTTTTCCCGTCGACGAGGGTGTCCGCCGCAACGGAGGCAGAGTCGGCGCCGCGGGTGCGCCGGATGCCGTGCGCAATGCTCTGTACCGTCTTACGCCGAACGCTCGCTTCTATGCAGCCTTTACGGATCTGCTAACCCGTACCGTCGACATTGGCAATATCCGTCCGGGATCCTCGCTCGAAGAAGCGCAGGAGGCGCTAGGCCGCGTGGCCGCCCACGTGCTCTCCGCCGGCAGCACGCTCGTCGTGCTCGGAGGTGGTCATGAGACCTCATACGGGCACTTCCTGGGCTATGTAGAGGCCAACACGCCTGTATATATCGTGAACATCGACGCACATGCGGACGTCCGGCCGCTCGTAGACGGTCGTGGACATAGCGGCTCGCCCTTCCGGCAGGCGCTGGAGCATCCGTCAGGCTCGTGTGTGGGCTACACCGTTGCAGGCTTGCAGAAGTCACGTGTCCCGAGGCGCCACGTCGAATACCTTCGTAATAGGAAGGCCGGAATGTACTGGCGTGAAGATCTTCGGTCTCTAAGCCCGGAAACGGTGTTTTCCGCCACGCGATCGGACTCGGCGCGTATGGTTACATTGGATATGGATGCTATCGATGTGTCGTTCGCGCCAGGAGTCAGCGCGCCTTCCACCAATGGATTGAGTGTGGACGAAGCGCTGGCTTTTGCAGCTGCGGCCGGACGCGATCACCTGGTTCGTTCACTCGACATCGTCGAGACAAATCCACTCTACGATCACGATACGTGTACGGTACGGCTTGCCGCTGCATTGGTGTGGTCATTTATAGACGGGCTCTCACAGCGATAGACGTACACAGCGATCACCAGGCACGATGCACGTTCAAATATTTACGACAGGTGGAACGATCGACAAGATCTATTTCGACGCCAAGAGCTCATACGAAGTGGGCGACCCGCAGATTGCAACTATCCTCGCCGAAGTGAATGTAGGGGTGACGTTCAGCATCGAAACGCTCTTTAGGAAAGACAGTCTGGACCTGACCGATAACGACCGGCGTGTGATCTACGATCGCGTGGCTGCGTGCGCGGCGAAACATGTTCTGATCACACACGGGACCGACACCATGGTCGCCACTGCTACCAAGTTGGCGGGTGTTCCCGGGAAGACGATAGTGCTTGTCGGGTCGTTGAGTCCGGCGCGGTTCAAAGGCTCGGACGCCGAGTTCAATATCGGTTATGCCTTCGCAGCCGTGCAGTTGCTCGAACCGGGTTCTTACGTAGCGATGAACGGCCAGGTCTTTCGTCACGATCTGGTGCGAAAGAATCCGGAGGAGAACCGCTTCGAGGTGTTGGGTACGTGATGAACACTGGTATTCGACGACTCACGACCATGGTGGGCGGGCTGGTTCGTCTGGTCCGCCCCCTTAATTGTCTGATGATCTTCGTCGGCAGTCTTGCGGGAGGCATCATCGCTGCTGCCGGCGCCGCGTTCAGGTGGCCCGCGAATGCCGACCTGCTGCTAGCCAGTCTGTCCGCCGCATTGATCGGTGCTGCAGGCAACGCAATCAATGATGTCTTTGATCGGGAGATAGACCGGATCAATCGTCCGAATCGACCGATCCCGAGCGGCGCGATTTCGCCGGCGGCCGCGCGTGTCATATGGGTCATCTTCGGAGCATGCGGCATCGCGCTCGGGGCCGTGATTGGCGTGTGGCATTTGACGGTGGCGGCAGCGTGCGTTGTAGCACTGTACGTCTATAGTCGCTGGCTCAAGTCGATTGCTCTGGTCGGCAACGTCGTTGTGGGGGGACTGGTCGCGATGAGTATCCTCTATGGCGCGATGTCGATCGGCGGGTGGCGGATCGTGCTGCCCGCAATGTTGTTTGCGTTTCTCACCAACCTCGCGCGCGAACTGATGAAAGACGTGCAGGACCTGGCCGGCGATGCAGCGCGCGCAGTCCGGTCATTTCCTGTGAGGGCGGGGCCCCGTACGGCGGGCGCACTGTACATGATCGTCGTTGGCGTGACACTTGCGCTGACACCCATACCGTTCGTGGCGCTGGAATACAGCACCCTCTACCTGCTATTGGTGCTCATTGCCGACGGCTTCCTTGTGGCGGCGCTGTGGGCGGGTCTCCAAAGTGATCTGGAAGGATATGCAGGCCGGGCGAGCACAATGCTGAAGTTCGCAATGTTCTGGGGGCTCGGGGCGCTGTCGACTGCGGGGATCGACACGCTGTAGCACCGAGCGGGTTGAACGGATCCCGTGATCCCGATAGCCGTCTACGTACCGATGTCGCTGGAATCCAGACAGATCGCAACTCTTGCAAGGAAGGCCGTGGCCGGGGACAGAGGCGCCTTGCGCGCGCTTCTTGAGTGGCTCGAACCGGTGCACCGAGGCTTCTTCGTGAAGCGCATTGGTCCACGACCTGAGGTCGACGACCTCGTTCAGAACAGCATGATTCGTGTCAGCCAGAGCATCTCGGAGCTCAGAGACCCGTCGCGGTTCCGTGGCTTCGCGCTCAAGGCCGCTCTGTTCGAGCTCCACGATTTCTACCGAGGCCGATACAGTGCCAAGGAGATCGTCGATGAAGAGGCGGCGCTGCGCGAACGTGCTCCGGAGCCATTCGACGAAGCGGCGGCTATCGATCTGGAACGCGCGCTCAGGGAGCTGTCTCCGCATGCTCGGAGAATCATTGAATTGAGAGAATACGGCTACCGGTATTCGGAAATAGCGGCAATGGTCGACTCGACCGAGGCGGCCGTGAAAATGCAGGTCCGCCGCGCGTTCGAGAAGCTTCGCGAGATCCTCGTTTGTCTGTGCGCTTTCGGCCTCATGTTACTTTTGACCCGGTTGTAACGGCCTTATCTGGTGAAACATGTAACACGGAACGGAGCTTGAGCATCCTTACACAAGATATCGGTTGGATGGCGGCCGCCGAACGCCGGCGCCTCTACGACGCACTGTCCGGAGACGATGTGCAGCTGCGTGAGACGGCCATTTCGCTGGCCGTTCGTGACACAGTCCGTGAGGAGTGGCTGCCGGCGGTGGATGACAGGGAAATCCTTGTGATGTTTGCGCTGGAATCCTCCGGGCGATCCGACGTGCTGACGGACGATGAGCAACGGCGTCTCGATGAGAAACGGCAGGACCTCGTCGACGCGATGTCAGAGCACGCGGCTCTTGCCGATGTGGTTCGACGTATAGGCGATGACGCTCGTGAGTTTGAGGCCGCCTGGCAGGCGTCCGTTGGAAGTGCTGCGCGGCAGGATCGCCGTGCTGCCCCGCGCACCGGCGCGGGACGGGCCACTGCGCGTGCCGCGTGGAGGATTACGGCCGTTGCGGCGATCGCCGTATTCGTTGCTGTGATGATCTTCGTGATGCAGCGGGATGCATCATGGGTGACTCAACAGGTCGCAGAAGGTCGGATCCAGCAGGTCAACCTGGTTGACGGATCCAGCATTCGCCTCGTCGGTCCAGCAACGCTGAGCTATCGGAGCCTGAACGCGGCGGAACGCCCCGATCGTGTGTCGCTGCAGGGAGGAGCATACTTTGATGTCGTGGCCGGTAGTGAGCCGTTTGTGGTGGAGACACGCGACGCACGCGTTTCGGTGTTGGGTACGAATTTCGGTGTCCGGGCCGATGATCGGAAAACGACGGTGATTCTCGCTAGCGGTTTGCTCGGCGTGTCGCGGCGTGACCGTCCGGCGGAAGGCGTGGAGTTGCGGCCCGGTGAGTCCTGCTCCGTGAAACTCGGAGAGGCACCGTCACGCGGCGAGCCGGTGGACCTTGTTGAGGCATTCGCCTGGGCAGACCTCTTCGTTTTCCGGGGATCGTCAATCGCGGAGATCGCACGCGTATTGTCGCGTCATTACGGCGTGGTCGTGGAGTTCGAAACCCCCCTTGCGGATCAAAAGATCTCAGGAACATTTGATCGATCTGAAGATGTTCGCGACATCCTCAGCGTAGTGGCGTTATCCCTCGGCGTGCGGGTCGACCACGAGAATGACCGATACCGTCTGGTAGACCGGTCTGATTGACCACGTAGCACCCAAATTCTGCGTTTTGACGGCGGGTCGCTTTGAAAGCGGTCCGCCGTATTTATTTTGACTCAATTTCGGTGCGGTTACTGCCCGGGAGGCAGCACCCGGCTGAACGTGGCACGTATTAATCCGTCAGAGTAGTACTCGTATTCTGTGGCTCTCGGAGGACCGATCTTGCGCGGCGTGAAGATGCTCTTCAGTGCGACCCTGTTGGCCGTCGCGATGACTGTGACGGCAAGCGGGCAAGCATTGCGCGTTGAGGCTACGGGCGAGGACGCCCGCAACTTGATCGAATCGGTGCGACTGCAGTCGGGCGTTGACATCGTTTACGCACACTCGTTGCTGGAAGGTCGGACGGTAACCTGCAGCTATGCTGGCGATAGTGTTCTAGAAGCTTTACAGTGCGTCTTATCGGAACTCAACCTGGAGCCGGACCAGGTCGGGCCACGGCAGTTCGTGGTTCGTGTGCCCTTAATGGCGCCTGAGACGACGACGCATAGGATTGCCGGTCGAGTCATGGATCAGACCACCGGCGAGGGTATTGTCGGCGCACACGTGTTCCTGCCTGAACTTGGCTCGGGTGCGGTGACCGGTGCAAACGGCGCCTTCGAGATTCGTGGCGTGGGTCCGGGCATGCATCGCGTTCGCGTGTCCTTCGTCGGGTATGCGACGGTGCGCGAGACCGTTGTCGTGCCTTCCGCCGACCTCCTGCTGCAACTCGTGCCCACCGAGATCGGAACAGACATGCTCGTGGTCACCGGACAATCGGCGGATCGCGAGGCCCTTGCCAGCCTTCCGGGTGTGGTGGCGCTTCCGGTTGCCGACCTCGAACAGATGCCGAGCTCGCTGGACGATCAAGACCTCTTTCAGGCACTCGAATGGTTACCGGGAATTGAACGATCCGGTGAGACTGTTGGAGGTCTCGCGGTACGGGGAAGCAGCCCGGACCAGAACCTGTACCTGCTGGAGGGGGCACCCGTCTATCATCCTTCACACGCTTTTTCGCTCATCTCGACGTTCCAGACGCAGACACTTACGGACGTCAAGTTCTACCGCGGTTCGTTGCCCGCGGAGCACGGCGGGATGCTTTCCGCCGTTCTAGATGCGCGCCTTAAGGATGGCACTGGCGATCGTCCCCGCGCGAGTTTTGCACTCAACGCATTGAACGCTCGATTCCTGATCGAAACCCCGATGTCATCGACCAGCTCGTTCATGATCTCAGCGCGCCGGTCTTACATCGACAAGTTGATCGGCACGGTCCATCCCGTTGAAGAGAACGGCAAGCGCGATACACTGCGGACCGGCTACTACTTCTACGACTGGAGTGCGAAAGTCACCTTCCACCCGGGTGATCGCTCGCGAATCTCGGTCGCCTATTACCGAGGACGCGACAACCTGGACCTGAGATTGCCCTTTGATCTTTCTCTCACCTTTTCCGACTGGCTCCGACCGGCGGATCTGTTCTTCGAAGTGGGTCACGCTTGGGGTAACGAGATACTCAGCGCCCAGTATCAGCACATACTTTCGCCGAGCGCCCTTTTGCGTTTCTCGGCGTACGAGTCCCGCTATGACGCGATCGAACGCACCTTCGTGCAACCCACCGCAACGTCCGTTGTCGCCTCCGACTACGTCGTGTCACTCAAGGATCTTGGTTTCAAATTTGACCTCGACTACACGTCTTCGGTTACAAATACATTCCGTGCGGGCATTAGAGTCTCCGAGCTAAGGTTTCGCAGTTCCCTTGATGCGATGCTCGAAAGGTCCGCGTCGCTGGTCAAGGACGTCGACGAGTCGAATTCCGTTCAGTCACTTGAGATGGTCGGATATGTGGATGAACTCTGGCGTCCCAGCGATCGATGGCAGGTGAACATCGGCCTGCGTGCTTCGACTTTCAGGGGCGCGTCCGGCGTCCGTCTGGATCCGCGACTAAGCATACGTCTACTGGTCAGCAGCAGGGTGGCCCTGAGGGCCGGTCTCGGTTCACAGGTACAGTATCTGCAGCGGCTGCGAGACCGGTATTCGTTTCTCTACGACCTGGTTTCAAGTCGCTGGATTCCAGTCGGGGGATCGATAGTCCCTGCAACGGGGCGTCAGGTCGCGGTAGGTGCGGAGACCGAAGCAGCACGGTGGTTGCTGGTTTCGGCGGAGTCCTTTTATCGGGACGCCAATCATGTGTTACTGCCGCGCGACGAGTTTCAGACGAAAGAGGGAATCGACGGGCCCGGTATCGACGTGTCGGCCCTCCTCGGAGAACATACGCCGGGACGAACGCGAAGCTACGGACTGGAGATAACCAATCAGGTGACGACCGGACCGTGGAGAGCACTGGTCACGTACACCTGGTCACGGTCCCACACCCGGGCACCGGAACTTGGTGAGGAAGCGTTTCGAATCGGTCGGTACGACGTTCCCAGGTCCTTGAGAACGGCGCTGTCGTGGTCGGGACGCCGTTGGCGATACTCAGCATCCGCAATCGTTCGAACCGGTTATCCAGAAACGGTTCCGGTGGCGCAGTACGCGGTCGGAAGTCCTCTCGATCCTCCGGAGACGTTCTTGCACCGGCCCCGAATCAATAACGGAAGGCTTCCGGCGTATGCGCGGTTAGACCTGTTCGCAGAGTATGGTTTTCGATCGGGTGCAGCGCGGTGGCGGATAAAGCTGCACCTGTACAACGTGCTCAATCGTCGCAACGTTGTGGGTCGTCAGTACGAGGCGACGGACAACGGTGTGTCCGTCGTAAAGCGCGCCGGTTTACCGCTGCTGCCGCTCCTCGAAATACAGATGGATCTTTGATTGTGCGCAGAGCTTCGTTTGTGATACTGCTCATGATGGCATCGAGATTGCCCGCGTGCGACTCTGTGCAGCCGGACGAGGCCGACCGCCTCGTCGTTGAAAGCTTCTTTGAGACTGATGCCGTGCCGCCGGCCATACACGTGAGGCGGACCGTGCCCACCTCGGTCGGCGCCGACGTGGCGAAGTCGGCGTTTATCACGGGTGCGAAGGTCACCGTTACAGTTAATGCCGAACCGGTGTCCTACATAGAGGCCCCGGGCACGTCCGGGCT
Organism: Rhodothermales bacterium; assembly: GCA_041589075.1. Lineage (GTDB taxonomy): Bacteria > Bacteroidota > Rhodothermia > Rhodothermales > JABDKH01 > JBFHWK01. Next base: position 522 of record JBFHWK010000053.1, on the reverse strand, counting down.
GCACGTTCCGGATGTGGACGCCTATCTAAAGGAGGGCGACCTGTTTACCGTTGACGTGTCATGGCGTGGACAGCGTGGACGAGCGGTAGGTTCTATGCCGGCCAAAGTCAAGATCGATAGCATCATGCTCGATGTGCCGGCGGCACCCGTCGAAGCCGTTCTGCTTGACTCGCTGAAGCTTGACAGCCTAGGTGTCGACGCGAAGACCGGCTATCTCTATCCGATAGAGGCGACGCTTTGGTGGGAGGCGAAGGCACCGCGGGACGAAGACTGGATGCAGGCGCAACTGAAGCCGTTTTCCGGATTTAGCTCGGCCGTGGTCGACTTCTTTCTTCTGCCCGAACAAGTGTTTCCGGAACACGGCGTCCCGGCCGTGAACGACATGCGTTCCTGGACAGGCCTCTACGCCGTAGCCGTCGCGGATGCCGGCGATCCTCTTCCGGAGCACAGCGTGCGCCTGTCACTCGTTCGTGGAAGCCGAGACTACGCGGACTATGTGTTCACCAGAACGGCACCGGAGAG
>JBFHWK010000052.1:0-15007 GCA_041589075.1 Rhodothermales bacterium | reverse complement strand
CGTGGGGCGATTCAACGAGAGACGCCCGGCCGATTTCGTCTGACCGGAGACGTGTATGTGGGGGTCTGGTACGGCCGGAGCTTCGCTCACCTCGCCGTTGCACGCTGGGTTCGGCTTGACCTATGACGGTCCGTTTCTGTCGCCGCTCTCACGGCCCAGGAGTCTCCGCACCGAAGCGGGAGAGATGCCGGCCAGCAGCATAGCCCCTGCGCCAAAAACGAGGATCAGAACAATTTCCCATACCCACGCCTGCAGCCCGGGCAACACCCACCACGCGGTGAACAGGACGCCACTGAGTGCGATCAATCCAATCACACGCTTCCATTCATAAGGAACGTAATAGAACCGCTGAACCGCGGCGCCGAGCACCAGCGCCATGACCGCGTAGGCGGCGGCGGTTGCCCAGGCGGCACCCATCATACCGAAGCGCGACACCAGTAACGCGTTCAGGACGAGAGCGACAGTGCCGCCGGCGAGGGTCGCCCACACGAAGTGAATGGTCTTTTTTTCGATGTAGGCGCCCGCCGAGAATAGGTAATACCAGCCCTGAAAGAAGTAGGCCGTCAGCGCGATCGGCACGACCGGCAAACCAAGCCAGTAGGATCTTTCGATGATCGTGCGTCCACCGGGTAATGGAATCGCAACCAGCTCTTCGGCCAGAAAGGAAACGCCCAGGAAAACGATCAACGCGCCACCGGTGAACAGCGTGAAGACGCGGGCGAAAAGCGGCTTTGCGTCTTCATCTTCCGCATGCTGGAGAAAGAAGGGCTGCCACGCGAATCTGAACATCTGCACAAGCAGCATCATGAAGATGCCGAGCTTCCATACGGTGCCGAATACGCCCGCCACGTACTGCCCGTAGACCGCGTCGCCCACCATTTGGGTGCCCGCCGTTGCCGCGATATCCACTTCGTCTCCGTAAAGACGCTCGACCGATTCAGGACTCATACGTCCCAGGAAGAACAGATTGACGCGATCGGTGAGGGCATACCCTAGTCCGCCGGGAAGAAAGGGGAGTCCGAAGCGCATCATCGTGCGCCAGAATGCGCTTGAGAAATGTGCGCGCAACAGACGGACGAACACCGGCACGAGTAGAACGAGGGAGAGGGCGGAGGCCGCGAGGTTGGCGATCAGGATCGACTCGATCCCTTTTCGCAGTCCTACAATCAGGAAGATGTTGAGCCCCACGTTCGTGAGTATGTTCGCAAGCTTGATGCCTGCGAACACGATCGGTCGGTTGCTCAGCCGTAGCTCGGCGAATGGAACGACTGCGAGCGTGTCGAGCGTGAGTATCGCTACCGCGTAGTAAAGCAGGAATGTCCACTGCGCATCGATGCCGATAAGGGTGATGACCGGCTGGTCGAACAGCACGATCAGCGCCGAGAGCAGCAACGAAGACCCGGCCAGGGACCACACCGCAACACTGAAAGTCTCGCGCACACGTTCCCGACCCTCGCTTCCGGAGGCGAACTTGAGATAGGCCGACTCGACTCCGTACGTGTAAACGATATTCAGGAATACGAACGCCGTGTACACCAGTATTATCACGCCGTACAAGTCGGGCGCAAAGAACTGTGTGTAGAACGGAACGAGAAGGAACGTCACCAACCGGCCGACGACCGAAGAGACACCGTAGATGGCGGTCTCGGACGCGAGCTTCCTGACGCGGGAAGCAAAGCTCATGACGGGCGTCTGTTGAGCGGGTTGGCGGGGAACGGAGACATCCTCTCAGGCATCCTTCAGGAGTCGCTCGAGCGCGCGTACAGCCAGTTCGTACCCGTGCAGACCGAATCCGATTATGTGTCCCGCACAGACCGGGGCGATCAGCGAAACGTGCCGAAAAGACTCGCGGGCGGCAACGTTGGTGATGTGCACCTCAACGACCGGTGTGTCGATGCCCGCTACGGCATCTCGCAAAGCCACGGACGTGTGCGTGTAGCCGCCGGGGTTGAATACGATGCCGTCGAGCCGGTCTGACGCCGCCTTGTGGAGCCGGTCAATCAGCTCGCCTTCGATATTGCTCTGGAAGAACTGGAAATCGTGAGCGGCAAATGCGCGCGCCAGGTCGTCCTTGAGCGAGTCGAGCGTACCAGCGCCGTACGTTTCCGGTTCACGCGTTCCAAGCAAGTTCAGGTTGGGGCCGTTCAGGACGAGGAAACGCATCGGAGGCGAAAGACGGGGACGTATGGCACAACGAAGTTACAAAAAGATGCGGTCAGGGCTTTATGTCGAGCACAAGGCCGTCGTAGGCGAGTGCCATACTCTCCGGAAGCCGCGCGTTGACCTCTTCATGTAAGACACTATGTGTCATGTGAACGAAGTAGGTCTCGGCGGCGCCGATGCGATGAGCCACGTCCACTGCTTCGTCGATCGTGAAGTGTGTCGGGTGGGGCCGGTCGCGCAGTGCATCGAGAACGAGCACATCCAGCCCATGCAGTTTCTCCAGGCTGCTGTCAGGGATCGAGTTCGTATCGGTGAGGTAGGCAAAGTTTCCAATTCGGTAGCCGAACATCGCCAGACTGCCGTGGGCGACATCAATCGGGATCACCTCGACCGCGTTCTGCTCGTCATAACGGCTCGCCACGACAAAGCGCTCCGCGACCGACTCCAACTCGAGTTTCGGCACACCCGGATAAGACCCGTCGTCGAAGATGTACGTGAACATTCGGTTCAAGACGTCGGCCGTGTTCTCACGCGCGTAACATCGAACGGGATTCTCGTTGTCGAAACAGAATGGACGCAGGTCGTCGAGACCGACCACGTGATCGAAGTGATGGTGGGTGAACAGCACGCAGTCGACCCGCCGGATATCGTACTGAAGTGCCTGTTGTCGAAAGTCCGGCCCCGTGTCGATAACGATGTGCACACCGTTGGCGATGACGGCGCACGAGCATCTAAGACGCTTGTCGCGCGGGTCCTTTGACGTGCAGACACGACAGGAACAGCCGATGACCGGAATGCCGGTGGATGTACCCGTGCCGAGAAGAGTGACCTTCATCGGGTCGTGTCACTCAATCTCGGTCGGATCGACATCGTCGACCACTTCCTGAGCGTCCCACGACGACTCCAGCGCCTCGCGAACGGCAGGCCTCATGAAAACGCGGTCGACGGGCAGTGTCCGAAGACTTTCCGCGAGGATCGCAAGTCGTGACTCTGCCGGTTGGCGCTTGTTCAGAACGATGACCTTCTCGTCGTCGATCAGGCACAGTCCGCCTCTGAAGCTACCGCGCTCGAGACGAACGTCAACGCCCAGCTGTCGTGCCACGTCTTCGAGTTCCTTAACAATCTGCTCTGCCTTCATGGCTCAGGACTTTTGTCGCTGCTTTGGTCGTTGTCCTTTGCGCTTTCCGCCTCGGGACGATCCTCGCTTTTGACGCGCCTCGCGCGGTTGTGTGATGTCCTTCCCTGACCGCGTGTCCACAATTCGAAAAGCGGACGGATGAACGGAATCATTGGTCTCAAGCCGCAGGCGAACGCGGTATTTCAGGGTCCACCGCGTAATCATGCTCGGAACATTTCTCGTAAGGAAAGCGCCGGTGAACGGGTGAACGCGCAGGGTGAGACCTCCCTTGCGACCCTCGGCTTTCAACTGCGCGATTCGACTTTCAATATGCTCGATCAGTTGATCCGGCGATATGTCCGCCTGCTGTTGCTCGGGTACCGCCGCTTGCTTGTCTACATCCGGAGCCGACACTTGCTCTTCCGGGGTTCCGTTTTCGGAAACGGCGGCAGCCGGCAGGTCCATCTTCGTCGTGATACTCGGCCGCAGTCGTTGCCGCGTAATCTGCACGAGGCCGAAGTCGCTCATGGGCAGGATCTTCGTGACGGCGCGGTCTTTACGAAATTCCCTCTTCAGTTCGTCGTAGACTTTTTTCCGGTTGCGGTCGTTGCGGAGATCGATGAAGTCTACCACGATGATGCCGCCGAGGTCACGCAGGCGCAGTTGCTTGGCGATCTCGCGTGCCGATTCGAGGTTGACCTTGAGTGAGTTCTCCTCCTGGCTCAGACCTTTTCCGGCGCGCCCCGAGTTCACGTCGATGACATGCATCGCTTCCGTGTGCTCGATGATCACGTAGCCACCGGACGGCAGGTTGACGCGCGGCTCGAATGCCTGTGTAACGGACTTGTCGATCTTTGCCGCGGTGAATACGTGTGTGTCCGACTTGTGAAGCTTGATGCGGGGCGCCACGTGCGGAGCGACGGCATGCACGTAACTCTTCACGTTGCGGTGAAGTCGGGGATTGTCGATCACAATCCGATCGTACTCCTCGGAAAAGAGGTCACGGATGATGGACGACACCATGCTCACGTCCTCATGGAGCAGCACAGGCGGGTTCGGTTTCTCCTGGAGCTTCTTCTCGATCTTGCGCCACTTCTCGACGAGCAGTCTCAGGTCCGTGTCCAGCACCTTCGCGTTTTTTCCTTCGGCGACGGTGCGGACGATCAGGCCGAAACCCTTCGGCAGCAGGCTCTTGGCCAGGATGCGGAGCCTTCTTCGCTCCTTGTATGACGGGATTCTCCGTGAGACTGCGACATAGTCTGCGAGCGGCACCAACACCAGGAATCGTCCGGCCAGTGAGATGTCGGTCGATATTCGGCTGCCCTTGTTGGAGATCGGCTCCTTGACGATTTTGACGAGTAGCGGGGCTCCCGGTTTGAGAAGGGACTCGAGGGCCGTCTGTTCGTGTTCCTCTTGCTTTTCGGCTGTCGGCTTATTGTGTGCCGTCTTGCCACGTCCGGGTCGGCGCTGCGCGGACTTGCGCCGATGACGCTCCTCCGCTTTCGTTCGGGCGCCCTTCTTCGCACCGCCGCTCTTCTTATCCTGCTTGCTCGCGGAGTCGCCACGCTTGTGCCTTCCATGGAGGGGGCGGTGACGACGCGTCCTTCGGTGCGGCGACGCCTTCAACTCGGTCGTACCTACCTCGGGCTTCTTCGCCTTCAGGAACTCGATAATCAGCGGGAGATTATCGGAGAGATCCGAGAAATGAAGAAAGGCGTCGGACTTCTGTCCTATGTCGACAAAGGCGGCCTGGATGTTCGGCATGACGCGCCGAATCCGTCCAAGTAGGATGTCTCCGATGGTCCGTTCGTTCTCGGGTCCCTCGAAGTACATCTCGACCAGCTCTCCGTTATCGACGATTGCGATACGGGTCTGATCTTTTTCCGCGTTGATGACAATCTCTTTTCCCATGAATTAATGAGCAACGCGGTTCGAACCTCCCACGGATGGAAGCCGGTCGGCAGGAAGGCTTCTCGTGGATGCCGGCGTTTCGGGGCAGGACGCGAGCGCGTCGACAGGGTATCCGTCCCAGGTAGCCTCGGCTGTTTCCAGACTGTGGATGTAGTGGCAACGCACCAGGCCGGCGCAACGGACGCAGCCGGGCGGTGCCACTGGAAACAGCGAATCAGGTTCTGAAGCCGAACCGCAATGTGGTTGATGACATTCGTGACGGCCGTGAGAACACACACCATTGCGAGGTTGGCAAACGCGCCGCCTCGAGCAATTGTCTTAGGGAGCGACAGGTGAGCTGTCATGGAGGTGTTCTCGGCCTGGTCTCCGCTTGCATTGGGAGACAAAACCAGTGTTTCTTATCGTTTCTGGCGACGCCGGACAAGTCGCAGCGTCACTCGGGTCCGCGGTCGGCGATGCCCGACAACGGAGGCCCCGCAACGGATCGGGTCTGTCAGAAAGTACGAACAGCTAGTCCCGCAGACAAGAATCACGGGCGCCCGTCGTTGCGTGATCTCAGGGAGTCGATGACTCGACGTGCCTGACTTGGGGTACCCTGTATCGATGCCTGTGGATCCCGTGGCCGCCCCGATTAGAAATAAATTCTTTACAAGACCCGCGGCCTCACGTTTATATTCAAACGGCGGTTTGCGGGCTAGTTTCACGGATATGAGCCGTGTTGCGAGGGCGCGCCTCCATTCGGAGGAGTTCCGAATTAGAGTATCGTACGTTTGCTCGCATAGATAAGCGGGAGCCCTCACATCGCCGGGCGAACACTTCAACAGCGACTGGAAATGGCGACCCAAACCCAGGACAAGCAACCGGTCAAGGCAAAGGGACTCGAGGGCGTTGTGGCCCTCGACACGGAGCTGTCTTTCATCGATGGCGCCGCCGGTGTACTTATCTATGCGGGTTATGATATTCGTGATCTGGCTCGCAATGCGACCTTCGAAGAAGTCGCATACCTGCTTTGGAAGGGTCGCATGCCGCGACGTACAGAGCTCGCCGAGTTAAATGGGCAGTTGCAGGCGGCTCGTCGTGTCTCGCCGATGATTCTGGAGGTGTTGCGCGCAACGCCCGAGGACGCAAACCCGATGGCGGCATTGCGCACCGGGGTGTCGGCCCTTGCCCACTTCGACGGTGAGGCCGATGACACGAGCCCGGAGGCTAACTATCGCAAGTCTATCCGGCTCACGGCGCAACTCCCGACCATCCTCGCGACCTTCGACCGGCTCCGGAAAGGCAAGGATGTCATCGCACCTTATAAGAACGGCTCGACAGCGTTCAACTTTCTATACATGCTCAATGGTGAGGAGCCCGGCGAGGCAGCAGAGCGGACGTTCGACATCTGTCTCATTCTCCACGCCGAGCATGGCCTCAACGCCTCGACATTTGCGGGCCGTGTGATCGGTGCCACACTGTCGGATCTCTACTCCGCGGTCACGGGTGCGATCGGTGCCCTGAAGGGGCCGCTCCATGGCGGCGCGAATATCGAGGTCATGAAGATGCTCCAGCAACTGGATGCCTCCGGCGTCAGCCCGCGCGAGTTCGTGCTCGACAAACTAAGCCGGAAGGAACGCATCATGGGTTTCGGACACCGCGTCTACAAGACGACCGATCCGCGCGCCGCCATCCTTCGTGAGATGGTGGAAGCCCTGAGCGAAGAACGAGGTACGCGCAAGTGGTACGACATGAGCGTGGAGATCATGGAGACTATGGAGCAGGAGAAGGGACTCTATCCCAACGTCGACTACTTTAGCGCGTCCGTGTATCACATGCTCGGCATCGACACCGACCTCTACACGCCGATCTTCGCCATGAGTCGCGTCACGGGCTGGACCGCTCATCTGCTGGAGCAGTGGAAGGACAACCGACTGATCCGCCCCCGCGCCGAGTACACGGGACCACGCGATCTCACCGTCGTCCCGATCGAACGCAGGTAAAACATATGCCCACTGCCGGACCGGATAACTTCGACAAAAACACGTCACGAGCCTGTAAACTATGGCGCCATAGGGAGCGTACGCGAAATCGACAGGATCCTTTTTGATACTTGTGAACGAATTGGCCGTCGTGCCTACGGAACTCTCGAGAAGGTTTTAGGATGGCAGATTTTTCGAACCGGTTCAGGCTGATTGTCGCGTCCTCGGTCGGACGAAAGGTCCTGACGGGGATCACCGGTCTCGGCCTCGCCCTTTTCGTACTTGTCCACATGGTGGGCAACCTAACATTCTTCAGTTCGAACACGAACGCGTACAATGCATACTCGCATGCGCTCATCAGCCTGGGTCCGCTGTTCTATGCGATCGAGCTGGGCCTCCTTGCCTTTGTACTCGTGCACATCGTCGTGGGCATCAAGATTTACATCGGCAAGAAAGCGGCAAGGCCGGTTGACTACTCCGAATACCGTTCAGCCGGTGAACCTAGCAAGCAGAGTCTGAGCAGTCGGACCATGATTCTGACCGGTGCTGTCCTGTTGGTGTTTACGGTGCTTCATCTGGTCTCTTTCAAATACGGTCCCGGCATTGCCGAAGGATATGTCGTCAACGTTGAAGGTGAGTCGATGCGGGATCTGCGGCGGCTGCTGATCGAAAAATTCCAGAGCCCACTGTATGCGTTCGGTTATCCGGCGGTGATGATCCTGCTCGGTTTTCATCTGCGGCATGGTATCTGGAGTGCGCTGCAGTCGCTCGGTGCGATGAATCCGCGTCTCACTCCGGCCGTCTACGCGGCGGGTGGGGTTCTTGCAGCGCTTATTGCCGTAGGGTTTCTAATCCTGCCTCTGTGGATATTCTTCGGAGGTGCATCGTGATCAAGATGGACGCAGTAATACCGCCCGGCCCGCTCGAGGACAAGTGGGACAACTACAAGAACTCGGTCCGCCTCGTCAACCCGGCCAACAAGCGAAAGTACACGGTGATCGTCGTGGGCACCGGCCTTGCGGGCGGCTCGGCGGCGGCTTCACTCGCGGAGCTGGGCTATAACGTCAAGAGCTTCTGCATTCAGGATTCCGCACGTCGGGCGCACAGCATCGCAGCACAGGGCGGGATCAATGCCGCCAAGAATTATCCAAATGACGGCGACACGATCTGGCGCCTGTTCTACGACACGATCAAGGGTGGTGACTACCGTGCCCGCGAAGCCAACGTGTATCGGCTGGCGCAGATCTCGAACAACATCATCGATCAGTGTGTTGCGCAAGGCGTGCCGTTTGCACGCGAGTACGGCGGGCTGCTGTCTAACCGCTCGTTCGGTGGCGCGCAGGTGTCCCGCACCTTCTATGCGAGGGGTCAGACGGGTCAGCAGCTCTTACTCGGTGCATACCAGGCGATGTGCCGACAGATAGACGCGGGCAAAATCACGATGATGCCGCGCCAGGAGATGCTCGACCTCGTCGTCATTGACGGTCGGGCACGGGGCATCATCACGCGGAACCTCGTGACGGGTGAGTTCGAACGGCACGTCGGTGATGCCGTGCTCTTGTCGACCGGGGGGTACGGGAACGTGTTCTACCTGTCGACCAATGCCAAGAACTCGAACGTCACGGCGGCATGGCGCTGTCACAAGCGCGGCGCTCTCTTCGCCAACCCGTGCTTCACGCAGATCCATCCCACCTGCATTCCCGTCTCCGGCGACTATCAGTCGAAGCTGACGCTCATGAGTGAGAGCCTCCGAAACGATGGGCGCGTCTGGGTGCCGACAAAGAAAGGCGACAAGCGGCCGGCGTCGCAGATTCCCGAAGACGAGCGCGACTACTACCTCGAGCGCCGCTACCCGAGCTTCGGCAACCTCGTGCCAAGGGACGTGGCCTCCCGTGCGGCGAAAGCAGTCTGTGATCAAGGCCGCGGAGTGGGCGCCACCGGCCTTGCCGTGTACCTCGACTTCCGCGACTCGATCAAGCGCCTGGGCAAAGACGTCATCGAAGAGCGGTATGGAAACCTGTTCGAGATGTACGAACGCATCACCGGCGAGAACCCGTACAAGGTACCAATGCGCATCTACCCCGCCGTCCACTACACGATGGGCGGCCTGTGGGTCGATTATGAGCTGATGTCTACCGTCCCCGGTCTTTTCGTTCTCGGCGAAGCCAACTTCTCCGATCACGGAGCCAACCGGCTCGGTGCAAGCGCCCTGATGCAGGGCCTCGTGGACGGCTACTTCGTGATTCCGTACACGTTAGGCGGATACCTTGCGGGAATCGATGCAGGCGGTGTAAGCGCGGACGACCCGGCGTTCGTGGAGGTGGAACGCGAAGCGGGTGAGAGAACCGAGAGACTGCTCGGCATCCAGGGAGGCAAGACAGTAACCGAGTATCATCGCGAGCTGGGGCAGATCGTCTGGGACAACGTCGGTATGTCGAGAACCAAGGAGGGACTGCAGCGCGCCATCACTGACGTGCGTGCGCTGCGGGATGAGTTCTGGCAGAACGTGCGCGTGCCCGGCCGACAGGACACGCTCAACAAGAACCTGGAGGTTGCAGGACGTGTTGCCGATTTCCTCGAGCTCGCAGAACTGATGGCCGTGGATGCCCTCGACCGCGAGGAGTCGTGCGGTGCCCATTTCAGGGAGGAGTACCAGTCGCCTGAAGGTGAGGCTCTGCGAAACGACGATGACTATGCTTACGTGGCCGCTTGGGAATACACGGGGGATGTCAGCAAGCCCGACCTGCATCGGGAAGACCTCGAATTTCAGAACGTGAAACTCACGACACGCTCGTACAAGTAGTGGGACGAGGGTAGGTGCGATGGCAGACACGATGACGATTCACCTCAAGATCTGGCGACAGCGTGATCGGAACGACACAGGGCATTTCGAGCTCCATACAGTCAGGAATGCCAACACACACATGTCTTTCCTCGAGCTCATCGACGTGCTCAACGAGCAGCTGATAGGCGAGGGAAAAGAGCCTGTCGAGTATGATCACGATTGCCGTGAGGGGATTTGCGGGTCGTGTGGCGTTGTGATTAACGGAGTGGCGCATGGTCCACAGCGCCGGACGTCTGCCTGTCAGCTTCACATGCGTCAGTACCGCGATGGGGACACTATCGTGGTCGAACCGTGGCGTGCAGCGCCGTTTCCCATCGTCAAGGATCTTGTCGTCGATCGGAGTGCCTTCGACCGCATCGTAGAGGTGGGCGGTTACGTATCAGCAAACACCGGATCGGCGCCCGATGCGAACGCCATCCCAATTCCGAAAGATGATGCTGACGACGCGTTCGACTTTGCGAGCTGCATCGGATGCGGAGCGTGCGTGGCCGCTTGTCCGAACTCGTCCGCGTCGCTGTTTACCGGAGCGAAGGTCGCTCACCTGGCACTGTTGCCGCAGGGAGATCCGGAGCGGCATCGCCGCGTCGTAAGGATGGTCAATCAGATGGCGGAAGAGGGCTTTGGCGATTGTTCGAACCACGCCGAGTGTGAAGCCGTGTGCCCCAAGGGCATTTCGATCTCCGCAATTGCCATGATGCGCCGCGAATACGTCAAGGCCGTACTTGCCGGCGAAGGGTAGGCAAGTCCGGGACCGGCTGCAGCGATTACGACTGAATCTTCAGGCGCTGACCAATCAGGATTCTACTGGACCGCAGGTTGTTCCACGCCCGAAGTTGAGCGACGGTTACGCCGAACTTCGCAGCGATCCTGCTCAGGTTGTCGCCGCGCCGCACCCGGTACGTGATGACACTTGCTTGCTGTGCATCTCCACCCTTTACGACGAGCTTCTGTCCGGGATGAATAACCGACCCGGAAAGCCCGTTCCATTTCCGTAACGACGCCACGGTTACTCCGTGTCGCGCGGCTATTTCGGCGAGATTGTCGCCACGACGTACCGTGTATGTCGAAGAGGTTTGTGGCTGTGTGGCGTCCGACTCTACGTAGAGGTAAAGTTTCTGGCCGATTCGAATCTTGCTTCCGCGAATGTTATTCCAGCGTCGAAGCTGACGGGCGGTGACTCCGTATTTCTCGCCGATTGCGCCAAGCGTATCGCCCTTCCGGACGGTGTAGACAATCCGAGTGCGGCTCTTCTTTTCTGCTTCGGCGGCGGCCCGCGATGCGGCGCGTCTCGTTGCCGTTCGCGTCTTTTCTTCTTGCGATCGCTCGACGAGTCTGGCAGCCGCGCTCGGGATGTCGGCCTGCTGCGGAGCGGCTATGGGCCTGGTCATACGCAGTCCGTAGCGCACGGTGAGACCTCCTGTCTCCGTCAAGTCCTCACCGCCGGATTCGGATCCGTAGTCGCGCAGTGGTACGGCCAGGCGCTGTCCGACCCGAATTCGGGAACTGCGCAAACCGTTGCGGCTCATCAGCTGGCGCCACGACACGCCATACCGATTAGCGATCTGACCCAGGGTTTCGCCGCGACGCACCACATGTTGATCCAGCGGCTGTCGACGGCTTTGCGGAAGCGCTCTATACGCCTCGGCAAAATCATCATAGGAGCCGTACGGTATTCGCACCCAGTACGGTGTTCTCGAGGGCGGAAGCGTCCCCTTACGGAGTTCGGGGTTCAGGGCACGGATCGTGGCCGTGTTCGTGCCGGCCATGTCAGCCACCTCCGACAGGCGCAGCATGCCGTACACCGGCACATGGTGATACTCGTAGATAGGCCCGTCGCCAGACTTCTCAATACGGAAGAGCTCCGGCTGTGAAAGCATCAGCGACGTCGCGATGAACATGGGAACGTAGTTCCTGGTCTCGCGAGGGATGTTTCGATACACATCCCAGAACGTTGCCTTACGCCCCAGTCGCCTTTCCGCGTTGCGTAGGTGGCGCCGCAACTTGCCGGGACTGTAGTTGTAACCCGCGAGCGCCAGATGCCAGTCGCCGAACATCTTGTAGAGGTCTTTCAGGTGTCGTGCGGCGGCACGTGTCGACTTTTCCGGATCCATGCGATCGTCGACCCAGGCATCTGATCGGAGGCCGTAGTGGCGGCCGGTCGCGCTTATGAACTGCCACATACCCACGGCACGCGCCCAGCTGCGCGCACGCGGATTCAGCCCGCTCTCGACCATCGCCAGGTATTTCAATTCGTCCGGCACCCCTTCCTCGGCAAAGATCTCCTCGATCATCGGCAGGTACGTGTCGGCGCGTTTCATCCAGCCATGGACGTGCTTCTCCGGCTCACGCATCAAATAGATGAGGCTGGCTTCGACGAGGCGGTTCATGGTCATGGGAACCGTCGTCTGTACAGGCCCCATCTCCGGGAGACTCGACACGTGTTCGAGCAGCGGCTCGGACAGGTCGTTGATCGACGCGAACATGCGCGCACGAAAACCGAAGATCGAGCCAAGTTGTGGCGCCAGCGAGTCGACGGGCCCGTAGACGGCCTCGTACTCCGAGACTACACTTCGGAAAAGCTCACGATACCGTGCCAGTGTGTCCACGCCCGGAGCGCGCGAGAGGCGGAGCAGATCCTCTACGGCCTCATCAATCATCTTCTCGATGGACGCACTGTCCCCACGGGCATGTGCCGACAGTATCTCCGCCTGTGATCGGTAGATGTTGGCCATCAGCCCGAGCACTTCGGCTTCGTCGAAATCATTGTCGATCTCCAGTTCATCGAGCTCGAACATGGCGGCGGGCTGCGCTGCGTTGTCGGAGTCCAGCCCGGCATCCTCGAGGTCCGCAGGCATGTCGTCCACCGACTGTGCGGCACTCCGCGGCGGTGTGGATACGAACAAAAGCATACCGGCAAGCGCCAGCATGCCGATAAGTTTTCGGGGCGATGTGGTGGGGTGGATCATAAGCTGTACGTAAATCCGGGATGTCGAGCAATCGCGAAAGTTGCTCTATGGGTAGGCAATCGTCATCAGGAGTGCAAGACTATAGCGGGATGTTGCCATGCTTCTTGCGGGGATTGTTGACGACCTTATTTTCCAGCATCTTCAGCGCACTGACGAGTCGCGCGCGTGTTTCCGACGGCTCGATTACATCGTCAATGAAGCCTCTTTCGGCCGCGATATAGGGGTTTGCGAAGTGGCTTCGATAGTCTTCAATAAAGGCTTCCTCCACCTTTTCCGGGTCGTCAGCGTCCTCGATCTGCTTTCGATAGATTATTTCGACGGCGCCTTTGGAGCCCATGACAGCGATCTCTCCCGTTGGCCACGACAGATTTACGTCGCCTCGAATGTGTTTCGAGTTCATCACGTCGTACGCTCCGCCGTACGCCTTTCTGGTGATGATCGTGATCTTCGGCACCGTTGCCTCGCAGAAGGCGTAGAGGAGTTTGGCTCCGTGGCGAATGACCCCGCCCCATTCCTGGTCGGTCCCGGGCAGGAACCCCGGCACGTCCACGAAGACGATGAGTGGGATGTTGAACGCATCACAGAATCGAACGAACCGCGCGCCCTTGACCGACGAGTTGATGTCGAGTACGCCCGCCAGCACTCCCGGTTGGTTTGCCACGATTCCAACGGACCGTCCGTCAACACGGCCGAAGCCGACAACGAGGTTCTGCGCGTAGTCGGAGTGCACTTCGAAGAAGGTGTCTTCGTCGAGAATGCGTGTGATGGCGTCGTGGATGTCGTATGGCTTATTCGGATTCAGGGGAACCAGCGTGTTGAGTTCGGCCGCGGCAGCGGCGGAGGGTGGATTGGCTGCGACGAGTGGCGTCGTGTCTTCGCAGTTTAGCGGCAGGTAGGAAAGTAGCCGGCGTATTTGAAGCAGGCACTCGACGTCGTTTGTACACGTGAAGTGAGCCACGCCGCTTTTCGACGCGTGAGCGTCGGCGCCGCCTAGTTCTTCGGAGGATACGTCTTCCTGTGTCACCGTCTTGACGACGTTGGGGCCGGTAACGAACATGTAGCTCGTGCCTTTGACCATGAAGACGAAGTCGGTGATGGCCGGGCTGTAGACGGCACCGCCGGCGCACGGGCCCATGATGGCCGAGATCTGCGGGACAACGCCGGATGTAAGCGTGTTCTGCAGGAAGATATCGGCGTAGCCGCCGAGGGAATCGACGCCCTCCTGAATGCGGGCGCCGCCGGAGTCATTGAGCCCTATCACGGGCGCGCCGTTTTCCAGCGCCAGCTTCATCACATTGATGATCTTGCGCGCATGCGCCGCACCGAGCGAGCCTCCGAACACGGAGAAGTCCTGTGAAAACACGTAGACAGGCCGTCCGTCTACGGTCCCGTAGCCGGTCACGACGCCGTCTCCGTAGGGGCGGTTGTTCGCCAGCCCGAAGGCGGTCGTCTGATGCCGGACGAACATGCCGAACTCCTCGAACGAACCCTCGTCGAGCAGTATCTCGATGCGCTCGCGAGCCGTAAGCTTGCCGCGCTTGTGCTGTCGGGCGATACGCTCCTTGCCGCCGGCTTCCAGAGCCTCCTCCCGGAGTGCACGCAGATGTTCAAGAGGAGGTTGGTTGCTGCTCATGATGCGTTTGGCTGGCGAGTTGGGCGCCGACAAAGTACCACATACCGGCTTCAGTCAGAAGAAGCCGATTCAGGCGCGAACGCTTCGTGAACGGAAACGGGCTTCCACAGCGTTGGTGAAAGCCACTGCGGGCTCGCTGTAAATGTTGACCTGATGGCGTTTGAAGACGTCCTCGGCGATCACTCGCGACGCCTCACTCCAGTCCTGCGCGTCGTGAAGATCACACACGATCGTTCGGTATTCGTCTTCGGACCCACCGAAAAGGTGAGCAATGAAGGCGTCCCGTTCTTTCACGCCCTTCTCGCCGAGGACAACGCGTTCGAGGTCCGCGACGTCACGAGCAGGTGAGCGCTCTTTGCGAGTAGTCGAGCGAAATCGCTGCCACAGCGGTTGGCGGGTACCGTCCGTGCT
>JBFHWK010000051.1:0-15212 GCA_041589075.1 Rhodothermales bacterium | reverse complement strand
GTGTCGGAATCAAGGTCAGCGACACCCTCCTGAAGTCCCACCACACCCCGGTCTGTGGTTCGGATGCCGGTAACCGCGATCTGGCTGGTCCCGCTGAGGGTTGCGTGCAGCTTTGCAAACTGGTCGCCGAAGCGGAACGGCAGGTTCTGGTCAATGAGATTAGCGGCACCCTGATCGATCACCGATTGACGCGCTGCCGCGATCAAAGAGACTCGATCGCGAACAATAGGGCCCTCGATGCGTGCGGATGAGACAAAAGGGGCCGCCGTGACCGAGGCATTGAAGCGGCGTTTGTTGCCGTTGCGAGTGGAAATATCCATCACGGAAGACAATCGCCCTCCGAACTGCGCTCCAAACCCGCCCGCGTAGATGTCGGCATTTCGAACCAGGTCCGCCGGAAACGCCGAGTAGAATCCAAGGATGTGGAACGGTTGATAGATAAGCATGCCGTCGAGTTGTACCAGGTTTTGTGTGGGCTCACCTCCCCTGATGAACAGCTTGCCGCCGCGATCGCCGGTTGCGACCACTCCGGGCAGTGTCGTTACGTAGTTGACGAGGTCGGCTGAAACGTCCGGCGCCGGAATCAGCTCGATGTCCTGCGGACTTACACTCTGCAGACCCGCGGTGACAGCTGCGGGCTGCCGCGTCCGCTCGGCTTCGACTACCAGCTCGCCGAGTTCGGTCCGTTCCTGGCGAAGTCTGATGTTGCGGGTGAGCGTTTCGGCGGCGATCAGTTCCAGCGTGTCTCTTACGGTGTCGAAACCGATAAACGAAACCTGAAGGTGGTACCGGTCCGGCGGAATACGAGGGATGATGTAGAATCCCTCCGGATCGGTAGCGGTACCTAGGACATCTCCCGATGCATTTTGCAGAATGACGTTCACGCCCTGCAAGGCCTCGCCGCCTTCGTCGTCGACGACGAAGCCTCGCATGGCGGCGGTCTGTGCGGTGGCATGTGGAGCCATCATCGTCATCACCAACACGCCCATTACCGTAATTGCGGCGACGATGCGAGCGCAGTCAGTTTGCCAACGACAGCGGTTTTGGATCATGCAGGTGAGACCAGTCGTGCGCGATGCGGCGCAATTACGAAAATCGCACGCTAATAAGAAAGGCGAGAAAGGTAACACACACGGTGCGGAGCAGCCTCACGGTTGTTGTCCATTCACGAACCCAAGTGTCTCGATGACTTCGCCGCCGAGCAGCCACTCCTCGGTGAAGTTGCCGATCGAGCCGAAGAATCCGGTGCCGTCCTTGATGTTCTCGCCGTTGGGTGCATCTGCCCATTCTACGCTGGGGATGCGAATGCTCATCGCCATTCCTGAGAATACGGCATCGGTGGCGTCCGGCGGTATCCCGACTTGCTGGCGGAGAATCTGGAGATCGTCCGAGAGCCTGACGTCCGCACTCCATCCGGTCTGAACGAGACGACCACGCAGCGTGTACGGTACTTCGGCCCGTGTCGGAGGTTGGGAGCCGTCACGGGCAATCTTGTAGATCACTACCGCATGATCGGGCGTGCGTACAATACCCTCCCATGACACCGCCTGCGTCGTGACCGACCCCACGGTGGTAGCCGGCAGAAAGGAAAAAGGGGGCTTTTGGGGGACAAGTGTCGTAGCTACTGTCGTTCTTCCGATTCTGTCTTCGGCTCGTATCTCGTAGGTTCGGCCTGCAGTGACCTGCATAACGGCGAAGAAAAGAAGGCCAGCGTGGCCCGAATCGAGCTGGATAAGAGAATCTCTCATGATGGTCTCCTCGCCGGTCGCACCGTCGATGATGCTGACGCGAGCCTCGAGTGACTCAGCGGGGACAGCCTCAACGGATGCTCGGATGCCTTGTACGCGCACAAACTGAGTGTCCGCTTCCGTCTCGAGGAACCCGGCCAGATTAAACACGAACTCGGACTCACCTTCGGAAAAGCGGTCGACGGTGGTGTCGCACGAGATCTGCCACCACGATGCGGCCACGAGTAAGAGTATGTAGAAGGGCCGCTGCATTATCGGACCTCAACGCGCATTCCGATCGTCGGAATAAGCGGCAGCTGATTCACCCTGCGCTCCGAGAACAGGTCGAGGTCGAAGAGGTTGGACCGGTCGTAGACGTTGACGGCTCCCACCTGGAACGTGGCTTCTGCCCATTTCATGTCAAAAGATCGTTCTATCGACAGGTCCATCCTGTGGTATGCGGGAAGTCTGCCGCCGTATGCTTTGGCGAACACGATGGACGGCGTGCCGGCCGCCGTGTGGTGCACCCTTGATCCCGTGTCGATCGGGACGCGATCGTAGAATCCTGCGAGCTGTGTGAACGGCAGCCCTGAACCGTACTGCCAACGAGCCTGCACTTTGACGTTCTTCAGGGTTGTTCCGAATGAGGCGCTTACGTGATGGCGGCGATCGTGCGGTGGGTGAAAGCGTTGGCCTTCGGCTTTGTACAGGACGCCAGACAAACCGTAGCCTGCCACTCCGAACCAGTCGCGTCGCCGCACTTCGAGTTGCGCGTCGAGGCCGTTGGAGTATCCCTCCACCTGTAGGAATCGGGAGTCGGGGCGGACGGTCTCGGCGAAGTCCGGAAAGGCTAGGTGCTCAAAAAACTTCGTGTATGCCTCGACCGACGCCGTAATGCCGCGTGCCGGTCGTGCGCTCCATCCGGCTATAACATGAACCGCTCGCGGTACGGCTTCGAATTTTGGGGACGGCGCCCACGCCGTGAACACGTCGGTTACAATGCGGTCGCTTGTGATGCCGACGGTCTGCTGGTGATAGAGGCCGGCCGCAAGACTGAACTTGCTCTGCCACAGGAGATCGCTCACCGGCTGCCAGGTTGCGCGGATGCGCGGCTCTACAAACATCTGTCCGCGACTTGCAAAGGAGTGCACGCGCATTCCGGGTTCGACCATGAAACCCTTCGGAAGGAAGAAGCGGAGGTCGAGGTACACGCCGCCCTCGCCAATGAACTCTTGCTCATCAATCGCACGCTGTGCGTCAAGGTTGTACCGGTACGAAGTGCTGTGTGCGAAGAGCCCGAAGTGCGCCTCCCACGATCCAAGGAGGTATCCGAAGTTGATTGCACCGGTGAACCCGTTGACTCTCGAAATCTGATCGGGCATTCCGACCGGGCCACTGGTCATTTCGAAGTTCGATATCGAAAGTACCAGCTCGGTCAGCACCGGGAAGGCCTGCGCGAGGTAGAAATAGCGGGCGCCGACCGCGCGGTTCTGCCATTGGATATCGCTCGCGAGGCCGGACTCAGCCGCAACATTGCCCCGGTCGTTCGTCGAAAGTCCGGTGATCGCTACGTGACTTGTCTTGCTCAGGAAGGCGTGCAGCTTGACAAACCGGTCACCGAACCGGTAGGGAAGATCGTCGCGCAGTGCCTCGGGAAACACGCGTTCGACGAGCGACTCCCGCACGGAAGCGACCACCGAGATGCGATCGCGAAGGAGAGGCAGCTCAATCCGCGCGGTACCCAGTAGTGGGGCGATCGATGCAGATCCGACCAATCGCCGTTTGCTGCCGTTTTTGCTGCTGACATCGACGACCGAGGACAAGCGTCCACCGTATCGGGCACCGTAGCCGCCTGCGTAGATGTTCGCGTTAGAAACGATTTCGTCAGGAAATGCGGAATAGAATCCGACGATGTGCAGCGGCTGGTAGATCGGGATTCCGTCAATGAGAAAGAGGTTCTGCGTGGGTGTGCCTCCGCGCACATACAGTCGACCGCCCTGTTCCCCCGTCGATCTGATACCGGGGACTGCGGTGAGGAAGTTTGCCAGGTCATTTGAGAGGCCCGGCAGCGGAATCTTCTGGATGTCGCCGGGGCGCACCGAGACAAAACCGGCCGAGCGGGCATGGTCGTGTTCCGGACGTTCGGATTCGACCACGACCTCCTTCAGGGCCTCCGGGTCCACTGCGAGCGACACGTTCAACTGATGTTGCTCGTTGAAGTCGAACGAGAGGCTGTCGGAGACCGTCGCGTAGCCTACAAACGAGAATTGTGCTCGGTAACGGCCGGGCTTTACCCGAGGGATGAGGTAGTAGCCGTCGCGGTTGGTGATCGTCCCTGTGGACTGCTGCCCATCTTCGAGGACTACGTGAACGCCGACCAGCGGCTGTCCGTCACCCACGTCGGTGACCCTGCCCCGCAGTCCTCCCCACTGCGCGCGTGACTCGACGGCGCCCGCAGCAAGACAAACACAGGCCAGCAGGGCGAGGACCCGTGAAGTACGAGAGAATATGGACTGAATTAGGGGCACGAGCCGGTCGTAGGTGCCGCGCTGACGGGAAACCCTTCAATCGAAAGGGGTATACGATACGATGCCCGAAACAGCGGATGGTGACTATGCGGATTCGCGTTGTACTCTTTCTGATTCTTGGAGTGGTCTTGGCCTTTGCGCTCCTCGACTCCCTCGGTCTGTTTGACCGAAGGCACTATTTCGAGGTCCCGCATGGCAGCCACACGCATTACGTAGCCAAGGACCGAGACCCGAATGTACCGATCGGGCAGTTTCCGACGCGGCCGCCGGGCCCGGGCGAGCGTATCACCCCACAGGGAACGATTGTACGGGTGCAATAGCTCCCTTCACCCCTCGGGCTGCGCCTGTGCAAGTCGCTTCAGTGCGGCGCCTGTGAAGCGCATCGTGTTCCAGTCGTCGAGCGTGATGCCACCGAGTCCCACGTAGAAATCGATCGCCCCGCGATTCCAGTCCAGGACATTCAGCTCGAGACGCCCACAGCTTCGCCCGACGGCCTCCGAAGCCACCGCTTTCAGGAGCGCCGCACCCACACCGCGCCGGCGATACTCGGGTCGAACGTAGAGGTCCTCGAGATGGAGGCTCCATCCGGTTAGAAAAGTGGAGTACTTCGGAAAATACAAGGCAAAACCGATCGACGTGGTGGCCGATTCTGCGACGAAGGCCTCACACCTGGGGCGGGCGTCGTCTCCCAGGTGTTGTCGTAGGTCGTCGGGATCGGGATTCGCTTCATGCGCCAACCGTTCGTACTCGGCGAGCTCTCTGATAAGCCCCGAAATTACGTGCGCATCGTCGGGCCCCGCGCGCCGAATACGATATTCAAAAGGGTCGGACAACAATCACGAATAGGGAGACTCGAGATTGTCGAGATCCTCGTCATCGTCCAGGGCGCCTAGCGAAGACAACATCGAGCCCATCATGTCCGAATACCTCAGGCTCTCGTCAACGACATCCTTGCCGATGAGTGAGTGCTGGTGCAGTGCCTCAAGTACAAACTCCATCATGACGGCAACTTCCTCCGGTCCGTCGGGCGCCGTATGCTGCTTAACGAACTGACGCAGGCCACGTACGGAATCGAGAGCGACCGCGTAGTCGTTGAGCGGCATGCCCGCCTTGAGGGCCACTGTGTTACCTTCGGCAAACCAGGCGAGAATTTTCTGATACGGTGATCGTCCGACGGTCTTGTCCGCCGGATCCGGGAAGTGTCGCGCAAACACGGCCTTGACGGCGCGGCCGATGAGCATGCGCGCCACATTCTGCGGCCCCTCCTGCTCGCCCTCGTACACGAGTTCGACCTTCCCAGTGATGGCCGGCTCAACGTAGTGGAGATCCGCAATGCGCACGACCGTCCTGTCCTCTCCATTTACAATTGCGCGTCGCTCCGCCGCCGAGATCAGGTTTTCAAGCGACGCGCGTGTAAGTCGCACCGAAACACCTGATTTCTGGTCGACGAACTCACTTTGACGTGCTTCGACGGCAACAACTTCTATGATCTCACGAAAAACGTATGGTATCGTGATGGCCGGGGCGTTGGCATCCCGCGTCTCCCACGCCTCCTGCCGCGTGATCTCGACGGCGATGTCAAGCGTCTTCGGATAGTGCGTAATGATCTGACTGTCGATTCGGTCCTTTAGCGGCGTGATGATGTTGCCTCGGTTCGTATAGTCTTCCGGGTTCGCCGTGAAAACCATGACGACATCCAGCGGAAACCGAATGTTGAAGCCGCGAATTTGAATATCCTGCTCCTCCATCACGTTGAGGAGTCCCACCTGGATGCGCGGCTGTAAGTCGGGCAGTTCGTTTATGGCGAAGATGCCGCGGTTCGTTCGCGGTATCAACCCGAAGTGAATCACCTCTTCGTCGGCGTACGTGAGCCGGCGGTTGGCCGCCTTGATGGGATCAATGTCTCCAATGAGGTCGGCCATCGTAGTGTCCGGTGTTGCAAGCTTCTCGCCGTATCGCTGCGAGCGAGGTATCCAGGCGATGGGCATGTCGTCGCCCATTTCGGAAACCATGCGGCGGCCGAACTTGGAAATCGGCCCGAGCGGGTCGTCGTTGATTTCGCTTCCTTCGATTGCCGGTATGAATTCGTCGAGGAGTGCGGGCAACATCCTGATGATGCGGCTCTTTGCCTGTCCGCGCAGTCCGAGGAGAATCATGTCGTGGCGGCCGAGAATAGCGTTCTGTATCTGCGGCTTCACGGACTCGTCGTAGCCGAGGATTCCCGGAAAGACCTCCTCGCCCTTTGCGAGTCGGGTAACGAGATTTTGTCGCAGCTCGTCCTTTACGGACCGCCGCCGATAGCCGGCTGCCTTGAGTTCACCGAGCGTCTTGATGCTTTCCGGTGAGAGGTTGGTCATCGAGTTTAACTGTTCTCAGAGGGGGTTTCTAGCACGCGAGCCGGGGCGGGCAGTTCCCGGCTCCGTCCAGTAAGCCGGACCCTCTCGTCACGGCGCTTCATCCCAGGAGTAGAGGTCGACACGTGGCTCCGGTTCCACGACGGCCACGGCTATCTGAATCGTATTCGGTGCGCTTCGTCGTACGGCGAGATCGATGGGATAAAAGCTGCGGTCGAAGGCAGGATCACGTTGTGTCAGAACGTGCACGAGCTGGCCAGCCCGATTGTAAACGTCGACGCGTAGCCATCCGGGCCGCATGTTGAGGACGTACAGCCTTTTCTCGAACGGGTACGCGGAAGAGGTCAGCAGCGGCGCCTTCGTCACTTTTCCGAACGCGAACAGTCGTGACCGGGCCAGCATCGGTGAATCGAAACCCCGCAGCAGAAGAGAATCTCGCCCGCCATCGGGTAATATGAGATCTACGACAGGTCGATATCCGCGGAGGCTGAGCAGCGTGTCGCCCCAGACCCTGAGTCCGCCCGCCCAACGCCACGATGGACCGGGCAGTTCGGTGCGGACACGGCGAGTTCGATCGTCACTTAGATCGGTCACATATCCCGTAAAGTCGTCTCCGAGGAGCTTTAGAAAGATCTTCCCCCGATGGACTTGCGCGTACTGCAACAGTCCCGAGCGGGCAGTTTTCGGCGTCTCTGCAACCTCTTCGACAGAGCCTGCGAGAATACGCAGCACGGCGGACCGACCGGGACTGAAGATGAACGTCGTGTCACCGCTGATGCCCGCCAGGTACGGATAGGAGAATCTCTCGTCGGAAAGGTCGCTGATGGTGTTCCCCGCGTTCGAGAGTCGCTTCAGTCGGTTCGACTCGGCGTCGGACACCCAGATGTTTCCCTCACCGTCGAACAATACAGTCCGTGGGTACTCGAAAGGCGCGTCATCTGGGCCGCGTGACGACCAGAGAAGACTCAGCGTGTCGACGGCGATCTCCGCTGCAATCGACCGCGAAAGTGAGTCCGACGGGAAGAGCGCGCGTGATTCCGTACGCGAGCACGAAGAGGGTAGGCATCCGGACACAGCGAGAAGCGCCAGCAGAAGCCAGACAGCCGCGAACCCGTAGTGACCCCGGGTGTGCAGAGGAGCGCCGGCCGACTTCATCCGTTCAGGCGGCCGATCTCCATCGTCAACTGCCGCGTTTCTCCGGCCCGAAGCACGTCCAGCTTGATCTGGTCGCCCGGTCTGAAGTCGTACAGTCTCGCGACAAAGTCGTTACGGTTGGCGACGGATTCACCGCCGACAGCCACAATGACGTCGTAGGTCTCGAAGCCTGCCCGATCTGCCGGCGATCGAGGGTCAATGTCCTGTACAAAGACGCCGGCGGCGACCTGCAGTCCCAGCGCCCGCGCTATGCGGGCGTCCACGTCGAGACCGTGAAGGCCCGTGTAGTAAGACCGGTCCACAGCGCCGTGATTCCTGAGCTCTTCGACGATCCGCACGACCTTGCCCGTCGGAATCGCAAACCCAAGCCCTATCGATCCACCGTCCGGTGTATAGATAAACGTGTTCACTCCGATGACTTCGCCGAGGGCGTTCAGCAAAGGTCCACCCGAGTTACCGCGATTGATCGACGCATCGGTCTGGATCATGTCTCGATATACGTGGCCATCGCGGACCGCAAAATCACGGTCGACGGCACTGACAACGCCGACGGTTACCGTGGGGTCGGAGGCTTCGAAAAGGCCAAAGGGGTTGCCGAGAGCGATGGCCCACTCACCAACGAGCGGTCGCGCGGAACTGCTGAACTTCAAATACGGCAGTTCCTTTTCGACGTCGATTTTCAGCAACGCGATATCTGTCGGCGCGTCGGTTCCGACCAGCCTCGCGTCGTACGTGTCACCGTTTGGGAACGACACGGTGATCTTGGTGGCACGCCCCACCACATGATCGTTGGTGACGATATATCCGTCAGGTGATATAACGAAACCGGAGCCGAGGTTCTTCACCTGCTGCTCCACCTCGCGTTGCCGTCTACGGCCGAAGAACTGTTCAAAGAAGGGATCCGAAAACATGTCTGCAAAGGGATCCCGCACCTGGAGTCGTCTTACCTCGATGACGTTTATGCTGACCACGGTTGGCGAGGCCGCAGCAACCGCGCGAGTAATCGCGGTCTGGCGCGACTCGCTGACTTCCTGTAGCACGGCGGTTGGCTCATTGTCCGCGACCGGCGGAAATGGAGGCAATTCTTGCTGCTGCGAACGCGCATTGTCATTGCAGCCCAGGCACAGCGCGGCTGCACAAAAGAAAACGCCAAGACGAGTCATCGATCGCTGTCCGTTCATAGGGTCAGAGCCTGGAGGGCCTTGAGTACGAGACCGGACGCGGGGTGGTTTCGTCGTTCGGGTATCGGCACCGTTCTAGCAGCACGGTCCGGTGCCGGCCGCTTCGGACGGTGCCTCCACCGCACAATCAAAGAGGCCGTAGTGGACGGACGTGTCGCCCGTGACGTCGAAATGTTCGGCGTACCGAGTGCGTGTAAGCATGGACGCGGTGTTACCGCAAACCAGTACAGGCTTTCCCGTCTCAAAGAAATGATGGTTATCAAGTCCGAAGGCGTGTGGAGCCTCGGGTATTGTGCCGCCGTAGCGCGCAACCTGCCCGTAGTCCTCGCATCGATCCTCGAGCTGAAGTTTAAATGCCCGAATCGTATGCGACGTGAACCGGACGTTACCGGCCCTTGAACGAAGCGATTCGTCTTCGATCTCGATTGGTGAGGACGCGGCAATTCGGTAGTCTGCACAGCCTGTCGCCGCCAGGAGTCGTCTGAAGTCTTCGATGTACATCGCGCCACCCAGGCACTCACCGTACAGGACCGGGTCTGCAGCGACTTCCGGGGTCAGGCGTCGATCGGTGAAGACATCCGAAAAGAACAGCTCGCCACCGGGCTTTAGAACACGAAAGATCTCACGAAACACCGCCTCTTTGTCGGGCGACAAGTTGATTACGCAATTCGAAATGACGACGTCGATGGATTCGTCTTCGATGTTTACGCTTTCGAGGTCTTCGATGAACCCTGTGCGGAAGTCGACGTTCGGAAAGTCGTAACCGAAGCGACGCGTCTGTGGATCTCTATGACGGCGGGCAATCGCAAGCTGTTCATCGGTCATGTCCACGCCGATTACGTAGCCGTCCTGACCCACCAGGCGTGAGGCTAAGTAGACATCGCGCCCCGTTCCGCATCCGAGGTCCAGGACTGCGCAACCATGGAGCGCCAGCGGCAGGGGGCTGCCGCATCCGTAGAAACGTGTGAGGATTTCGTCGTCTATCTCGGCGAGGATGCGACGCACGTGTGGATCGTACGACTCTGCTGTACAGCACGTGCTTGTGCGGAGGTCGACAGACGACTGAAGAACGCGTCCATAGTAGTCTCTAACGGACTCGCGTGTAGATGTTGCTGTCTGCATGACGAATGGTGCCTGGAGAGGACGGAAATGAACAGGGCGCACCGAAACGCGTCCGGTACGCCCTGTTAGTAGAATCCGAAAAGGAAGTATTACAGCAGGCGCTACAACTCCGGAATTCGAATCTGCTGACCGGGGTAGATCAGATCGGGGTCCTTGATGACCTCCCTGTTTGCTTCGAAAAGAGTCTTCCACTTCATCGGATCGCCGTACTGTTGTTGCGCGATCTTGGACAGGGAGTCGCCCTTTTGAATCGTATAGAAGACGGGCTGAATCTCGACTGTCAGGTTGTCGACGACCTTCTCGACACTTTCGACGTTGCCTGCAAGCAATACGGTCTTTTCGCGCGTTGCCTGCGAGTCGACGCTCCCGGAGAGCGTGACTGTTCCGTCGCTGTACGATACCTGGAGGTCCTTGACCTGCCCGCCCAGGGACTCGCGAATGTCAGCGGTGATTTCTTCCGCCTCGCGTCCCGGCAGCACCTTTTTGCCGATTTCCTTTAGAAAACTGAAAATTCCCATGGTGACCTTCTCCTGTCCTTGTGAGCGATTCCCGCTTCCGCGAGCGGGACCGGGGAATGATATCATCGTTGCGGTCGAATGGAAAACCCGCTTTGCAAAATCGTTGCGAATACCCTCCCATTTCACACCTCGCTATGTGGGAGTTGCCTGTGTAAAATCACGTCTAAGCGTGCGGCTGCGTGTTGCAAGCAACAACCCTATTTGGTTAATTCCGCCAAGCTCGGTTTCCGGGTGATGAACGGTCCAACGAGGAGATTACAATGGCAAAAATCACAACCATCGAGGGCGTCGGCGAGGTCCTGGCGAACAAGTTCAAGAAGGCGGGCGTCGGCTCCGTCGAGGCGTTGCTGAAGAAGGGCTGCACAGCAAAGGGCCGCAAGGAGCTGGAAGGTGCGACAGGCCTCGATTCGAAGCGCATTCTGAAATTCGTTAACCACGCAGATCTGATGCGAGTCAAGGGTGTCGGTGGCGAGTACTCGGAATTACTGGAAGCAGCCGGCGTCGACACCGCAGTTGAACTCTCGAAGCGCAAAGCTGCGAACCTGCACGCCAAGATGGGAGAGGTCAACAAGTCCAAGAAGCTGGTGCGACAGCTGCCCTCGCTTTCACAGGTCGAGAACTGGGTGAAGCAAGCGGGTAGGCTGGGTCGCGTAATTACGCACTAGGCTCGTCAAGTACATTCCAGGTAAACCAAAGGAGCATCACATGTCTGTCGCAAAAGTACTAGAACTCATCGCAGAAGGTGATACGGTTGAAGAAGCCGTTGCCGATGCGGTCAAGGAGGCGTCTAAATCGGTTCGCAAGGTTCGCAGCGTTTACGTCGAGGGAATCAAGGCGCAGGTCAAGGACGGCGCGGTCACGTCATACCGAGTCAATTGCAAGGTGACCTTTGTCGTCGACTAGGTTAAAGCCGGTTGATTCTCTGAGGTGAAGGTGTCCATTCGGACGGTCGCCTTCGTCGTTTCAGGATCCGAGCGCACGAATGACAAGGCGTGCGGCGACGATTAGCGCGAAGACGGCGAAGCCAAGACGCAGGCGCCGGCGATCGAATCGGTGGGCGGCTGCCACGCCAACTTGGGTTGTCAGTGTCGCCGGCAACGCGAGTGCAAGCCCGCGCACGGGATCTACAAATCCAAGCGCGTACTCCGTGGCATGCGACCCGTGCCCGAGCCAGGCATATGTCAGAACTCCCATCAGCGAGATTAGGATGATGGCGGCACTCGATGTTCCCACGGCGGTATGGATTGGGAGCCTGAGCACATTATTGTAGGTCGGGACGAGAACCACGCCACCGCCAACCCCGACTGCGCTCGACACGGCTCCAGCCGCCGCACCGGCACCGGAGAGTCCAAGCGCCGACGGTGCAGGACGGCCGTCTCGTGAGGGTGATCGGCCGGTGTCAGCCGGCGACGACGTAATCATCCGGAAGGCCACAATAGCCAGGATCGTACTGAACACTATCTGGAAAGCGCGCTGGTCGTACCAGGGCTGTGTCGTAACAAAACGAGTCATGGCGAACACAGTGACGATGCTGCTCAGGCCGGTGACGATCGCGGGGCGTACGAGAACGGCTCCCTTGCGGTAGTGATGCCATGCGCTGACTGTCGACGTAAGCATTGTACAGAACAAGCTCGTACCCAGCGTCAGCGGAGTGAGCGCTGGTTCGGGCACACCAGCTGCGGTGAAATAGAACAGGAGTACGGGCGCGAAGATGATTCCGCCCCCAACCCCGACCAGACCGGCAACAAAGCCCGCAGCTACACCCGCGATAAGCAGAATTACTGCAGACTCCAGCATCCTTAGTCTCTACCCAGAATGTTGCTGTACCGCTTATCGTCCCGGAGTATACGGGCGGCCTCGATCACAAGAGGATCCGTGGCGAACGTTGACCGAATCTGAGCCGATTCGCCGTGAAACCGAGCGACGATTTCGGCGCGGAGCGCTTCCCTGAGGCGCTCTTCATTTCGGTCGAAGCCAGCCTGTTTCTCCTGTTGGATGGCCTGACGCAGCAGCGTGAGCTCATCGCCGGCGTCGCGGACATCCGAATCCGCGAGTGAAGTCTCCAGTTGATGGAGGAGAACTTCGGCCGGCGTCTCAAAAGTGAAATCGCGATCAGCCAGCCACTTTCTGAATGAGATTACCGTCTGGTCATCCGGCGTGAAATCGATCGATACCGAGTCCCTGGTCGCCGCAAAGTGGTTTGCAAAAAAGAAGAAAGCAGCCTTGCGTCGAAGGGCACTTTCGAGTGGCGACGGTTCCGTGTCGACACGAATGTCCGGTTCGATTCCTTGGCCACTGCGAAGCACACGGCCCCCGGCACTCTGGTACGTTTCACTTGTGGAACTCGTTGGCGGGGTCGTCACACGCGCTGAGCCGTAGGTTGCGGCCTGGATACTGCGTCCGCTTGGTAGGAAGTATCGCGAGGTCGTCAGCTTCAGCGAAGTGTTGTACGGAAGCTCGCGCACTATCTGCACGAGTCCTTTTCCAAACGTGGGCACGCCCGCCACCACACCGCGATCGAGATCCTGAACTGCGCCGGCGACAATCTCACTGGCAGACGCACTCAAGTTGTTTACCAGGATGACAAGCGGGGTGTCCGGCAGTAACGGGGAATGACCGCTTTTGTAGACGCGCTTCGTCTCGGGAAGGCGTCCGTTAGTCGAGACAATTTCGGAGCCTCGCGGCAGGAACAGCTCGGAGATTTCGACAGCCGCATCGAGCAATCCGCCCGGGTTGTCGCGCAGGTCAAGAATCAGTCCACTCAACGTGCCGTCGCCCGTCAGGTTGGTGAGTGCAGCACGCACCTCCGCTCCCGCGCCGTTTGCGAAGCGATCCAGTCTAACGTAGCCGACGTCCGTGCCGGGAAGACGCCCTGCATAGGATACGTTGTGAAGCCTCACTTCTTCGCGTGGGAGGACGAACACGATGGGCTCGGACGTTCCCTCGCGTTCCACCTGTATCTCCACGGCCGTGCCGGGCTCACCGCGGAGAAGCTTCTGCACGTCCGAAAGCGTCAGGTCTATCGTTGCGCGCTCTTCGATGCGAATGATGACATCGCCCGCTCGTACGCCCTGTTTGTATCCGCTTGCGCCTTCTATCGGCGCGATGACGGTGATGCGGCCGTTTCGGATACCCACGTTGAGTCCTACGCCGCCGTAAGATCCCCGCGTGATGATCTCCATGTCCGCGTTGTCGGCCTCGTCGAAGAAGACCGTAAACGGGTCGAGTTCGCCGAGCATCGCATCAATACCGGTGCGCATGAGGCGTTCAGGATCGATACGGTCGACGTAGCCGGCTACGAGTTCCTCGTAAACGCCGCCATAAATCTCGAAGCTCTTGCGGATCGCAAAGAAATCGTCGTCGCGCGGCCAAAATGCGCCGATCAAGACGCCCGTGAGCAGCGCGAGAAAGACGGGCACAGTCCTGCCAAGTTTGAATCTCATGTTCCTTACCGCTTGGTCACAGTGGGTGACACGAAGAATGTCGGGCAACGTTTCAAGAACGAATCCGCGCGCTGGTTCAGGCGAGCGCTTCCTGCAGCTCTCGTTCGCGATTTCGGGTTACGACGACCGCAATCGAGATGGACATCTGATACAGCAACAGCAACGGGACGGCTACAAGGACCTGCGAGATCGGATCGGGGGGCGTAAAGAAGGCGCCGAGGATCAGCGTGATCAGGATTGCATACTTGCGATATTTGCGCATTGCATCCGGTGTGAGTAGACCGATCTTCGAGAAGAAGTAGACGACCACTGGCAACTCGAACAGCACACCTGCCCCGAAGGCCCAGAAGGTGACCATACTGAAGTACCTGGTGATGTCGAACTCATTGACGATGATCTCCGATATCTCATAGTTCGAGAAGAATTGCAGCGCGATCGGTGTTACGACGAGATAACCGAAGCTGATGCCGAGCATGAAGAAGAACGTCGCGAACGCAGCCGCGAAGCGAAGTCCTTCTTTTTCGGTCGGGTACAGGCCCGGTTCGATAAACCGCCACATGAAGTACACGAAAACCGGGGAACCCAGCACAACACCTACGGCGATGATCGTCCCGATGTGCGCGAAGAACTGCCCGGTGATCGTCCTGTTCTGCAGCACGAGCGTCTCCGCTTCAACGCCGAGAAGACGATACACGAAGAAGTCAGGCTTTGCAGGGCCGAGCAGCAGCGACTGAATGATCCAGTCGCTGAAGAATGAACAGACGATGGTGACGACGATGATCCCCCCCAGGCCTTTGATCAGGGCCCACCGGAACTCCTCGAGATGGTCGAGAAACGACATCTCCAACATCCCGTTTTCCGTAACGGGAGGTGCCGGCAGACGCGCCCGCGAGCGAGTCCTCCATGAGATCCGTTCGGCGATCTTCATGATGTACGGTGCCGTCTATGTGTCGGCGGGCGGGGAGTCGGCACTGCTCGGCGTGCCGTTTCGGAGATTGAGATCCAACAGTGAATCCACCCAGAGGCCTTCTTTTTCAAGCCGTGCGCGTCCCCCGCTCCAGGTGAAATGGAACAGCGTCATAAGTCCGGCAACGGTGTAGCCCTCCTTTCGAAGAAGCGACAGCGCGCGCATGGCACTGCGACCCGAATTGAGAATATCGTCGACGAGAGCAATCGGCTCGGAG
>JBFHWK010000050.1:0-15251 GCA_041589075.1 Rhodothermales bacterium | reverse complement strand
TGGTAGCCGGTCAGCTCGCCGGTCACGTCTCCTGCGAGCGCCGTCAGAATTGCCGTCCGGTCATCGCCCGTGAACGGGTTGAAGTAGTTCACCGTCCGGTCCAGGTTCGCATCGCAGGCGATGAGTCCGTACAGTCCGCCGCCCAGGTCGGCCATCGGATCCTGCGCACCCGGCTTGTAGGCCTTCGCCTGAGAGTCGGTGAAGTTGTAGAGCGCCGGTGACGTGTTCATCGCAATGACCGACGAGCTCATGATCGCCAGGTGATTGCGGTGACGAACGACGAGGTAGTAGTCTCCAACCGGCAGATCGGTGAAGCCGAGCAGGCTGGTGCCGTCGGTGTCCCGGATCAAACCGGTATTCAGGACAACGCCGGCGCGTGACGTGACGCTGTCTGTGGCTGCCGTGCCGGTGCGCACTTCGACGAGAATCCAGTCAACCGCTGCGGCGGGCATGGAGGCGACGCTCTCCAAGCCCGGGTAATACTTGGGCGTGCCGATAAATTCGGAGCCGTCATACGGCTGGGTGAGCGGAAGGTGCGTCGGGTTGAGGCTGGTCGTCATCGTGCCGCCGCCGGCGTACGGCCCTTCGAGCAGCACCTTGAGGTTGGCGAAGATCCTTGAGGGCGGAAGCAGTCCACCCCGAACATACCAGAAGCCCTGCCACAAGTCGACCTCACCACCGGACGTCTGGCCGACCACCGCCTGACCGACTGTGCCGCGGAGTGTGTACGTCTCGTGCGTCGCCTCCGTGGCTCCTGCTCCAACGACGCTGGCGCCCATGGAATACTGCGCACGCGCGACCGGAACACATAGAAACAGGCTCCACAGGAGCCAACAAGCGACACACGTTGCACAGCGCTTGAAGAAACCGCTATTCACAACTCTCTCGCTCCACGACGGAGCGCGTGTATTTCAATCACTCAGCCAGACAGTTGGGGTCCGGCACTCATCAAATACTGGGGTTTATATGATCGCCTCATCTTCGGCATCATGACAACCACATAAGGCTCACGACTATTTACACTTGAGAGGCTATTTCGGGTTTAGCCGTAGGTCATTCCTCGGCACACCGCCGTGTTTTGTCCCGTGGTGCACGCATAGCTCGAAGAGAGGCAACTTCGTCTTTGATGTCAGCGATCGCTTGTGCCTGTTCCTCGATCTCCGCTCGTTGCTCCAGGACCAACTCGTGCAGCCCCTGGATCGCGGCCAGCGCCACGCCGTCGGTGTCGACGGTGCCAATCGACTCATCACTATCGCCCAATCCGAAAGCGGCATAGAAGTCCTCGGCCGTCGGGCCGATGTGGCGCACATGCTCCGGCTCGACCCGATACCTCCACTCTTGAAGCCGAAGTGCTGCGACCCGCTCCGCAATCCCTCGTGCATTGACCGGAGCGAAGTCGGTCTTGCTATCCTCACTGGAGGAGTTGGTCCAGACACCACCCTGCGTCAGCTTTGCCGTTCCGGCCGAGGTCGTGATCAGGTTAGGCCAACTTGTGCTCGAGTTGTCATCCGGCCAGAGGGTGAGAACGTTGATGTCACGCGTCCAGAAGTTCAGTCGGTCGGTGCCCGGCCCTCCGGCCGCGATATGCCAGCCGGCCGCGGCGGCCGCGTACCCTTCCGTTTTGAGAATTACGCCGTCCGAATTCTGCAGCTGTATCCGCGCGTAGTCGCCGGGTCCAGTCTCCTGCACAATCATGTGGGGCCGCCCGGTGTTGCTGTCACCTCGTATGTGGACGTCGGCTGCGGGCGTGTTTGTCCCGATTCCTACTCCCCCTGCGGCGCGAATCAAGAACTGGTTGCTGGCGGTCGTATAAAGCGAGTCGGGGATTGACTGCAGAGACCGATCGCTCCAGACAAAGGATCCCTCGTGCCTGGCTTTCGCGTTAGAGCCGGCGGCCATGCTGTAATCGCCCCGTGCCGCGTTGTAGTAACCACCACTGACGGTCGATTGGTTGCCACTGGAGGTGTTGCGATCTCCTCCGGCAACTACCGATTCAATACCAGTCGCCGAGTTAAAACGACCACCACCGACGGTCGCATGATACCCGCTGGCCGTATTAGAGACTCCGCCCGCGACGGTCGCCGCGGTACCTGGCCCTGCCTCGTGCCCAAAACCGCCGGCAATCGTCGCATGCCGCCCGCTGGCCGTATTCTGGGATCCGCCACCGACTGTCGCCCCATGGTCTGAGGCCGTGTTGTCCCTGCCGCCAGACACTGTGGCGTAGTCGGCATCCGTCACAAGCCCGGAGCTATTGCCGGCCTGATTGCCTCCCCCTCCACCGACAGCCCCATAGTTATCCGTGACCAGGTTAGCCGTGCCAATCGTAGCGTACACGTCATACCCGCCACCCGAAATAGTCGCTGCGTGAACGCCGGGCCCGATATCGTTGGACGCGTGGCCGGCGATAACGCTCGGCGCGTGTTCCGGCGTCGTCTCTACAATGCGTATTCCCCTGGTGGAGATACTGTACGGCGCCGCCACAAGAGGCGTTCGCGGCGTGAGCTCGCCCGCACCCGGATTGACGCCGAGCCACAGCGGCTCGCCAAAAGGCAGACCTTGAAACCCCACCGCATTCACGCTTCCCAATAACACCGAAAACACGCCCTCCACGACGGGCACGTCCAGATGCTGCTCGGTCCACAGGGCGCTACCGCCATCGGCGCTCGCGTAAATCTTGAAGATGAGCCTGGCAGCCGGATCGTCGACCGGCTCACCAGCCAGCTCGAGATAGCCCTGGTAGGAAACAACGTTCGGCACCTGAGCCGCGGCCAGCCGGACAAGCAGACCGGCGAGTCCAAACGCTAGTATGAACCGTGTGGTGGGTTTCATGGTGGTCACCTCGTCCCTTCTTTTTCGGTGGCGGTGACCGCTTCGTACAACCTCGGCCGCACACCAGGTGACAGGCAGAGTCACTTTCGTCAAGGGGGGCAGATGTGAACGACAGTGAGGGGCGACTCCCGTCGATTGTCGGGGGAGACTTCGCTTAAGACGAAGGTGAAGAACCAGCTCTAGCAACATCGAGACGGCGCGGGCGTCAATTCAGTCCGTTGGCCGGCCCTCTAAGGTGGCCACCCGACACCGCAACGCTTTGATCTCCGCCATTTGCTCCTGGACCAACTCGTGCAGTCGCTGGATAGCGGCAAGGGCGATGCCGTCGGCGTCGACGGTACCGATGGTCGTGTCGTCAGTCCCCAAGCCGAATGCATCATAAAAGTCTTCCGCAACCGGCCCGACGTGCCGCACCGACTCCGGCTCGACCTTGTAGCGCCATCTGGTTACTGGAAGTTCAGCCAGCTTCTTCAGCACCTCATCCCCGTCAAGCGCTTCGAAATCCGTTTTCGATGCTCGACTGGAGTTGTTCTGCCAGATGCCTCCCTGAGTGAGCACCGCGCCAACGGAGGTGCTGATCAAGTTCACGTAGTCGATGTGGTGAGGCAAGAACGTAACCACATTATGGCCGCGCGTGAAGAAGTTGAGGCGCTCGGTGTTCGCACTTCCTGCCGCTATATCCCAGTAGTCGGCGGCCGCGTCGGAGTTCTGCAGCCGCAGACGAGCGTAGTCGTTGGCTCCGGTTTCCTGCAGAAAGAGATGGGGCTTGTTACCGTGGCTGTCGCCGGCGATGTGCACATCCGCGGAGGGTGCATTGGTGCCGATGCCGACACCACCTGCGGCTCGGATCAGGTACTGGTAATTTGCGGTGGTATATACCGAATCGAAACCCAAACCCGACGCATCATTCCACACGAAGCTACCATAATGTCGTGCTTTCGCGCTGAAACCAGTGGCCATGCTGTAGTCACCGCTGGCAACGTTGTCACGCCCGCCCGGCACTGTGGAAGCGAATCCGTCCGCTATGTTGCCCAGTCCGCCGCCAACCGTTGACGCATACCGGCTCGCTGTATTGTCATTTCCGCCGGCCACTGTTGCCCGATCTGCACTCGCCGTGTTTTGCCATCCTCCACCGACAGTCGACTCCCACGCGGTAGCCGAGTTCTCCATTCCGCCACCGACGGTTGAGTTCTCACCGCTCGTAACGTTCGAGTGTCCGCCGCCGACCGTCGAATTCGCACCGCTAGCCGTGTTGAGCAAGCCGCCGGCGATCACAGCGCCTGCATCTGCTGTGTTTTCGAGGCCACCTCCCACGGTTGCGTAGTAGTCGCCCGCCACATTGAGACTACCACCGCCTACCGTCGAATAGAGATCGCTGGCGGTGTTCTCTCGTCCCCCCGCGACAGTTGCCCGATCACCGCTGGCCACGTTCGCTGTGCCGCCGCCTACGGTCCCGGCAAACTCGGTAACCGAGTTGTTCCTGCCACCGCCTATCGTCCCGTAGTCTGCCTCGACGCGGTTGGGCCAGATGTCTGTCGCTCCACCGTCGTATCCACCGCCGCTGATCGTCGCTCCGTCAACACCGGGCCCGATCGTGTTGGACTCGTGGCCGGCAATAACACCAGGGGCGTCCGCGCCAGTCGTCGGTTCGACTATATTAATACCCGTCGTTGATCCGGCCCGTCGGCTGTACATGCTGAGCGGCACGCCCACCAGCGGTGACCGCGGGATTAGTTCGCCCCCACCCGGATTGAGGCCGAGCCAAAGCGGCTCGCCAAAAGGCAGGCCTTGAAACCCCACCGCATTCACGCTCCCCAACAATACGGAGAACACACCATCCACCACGGGCACGTCCAGGTGCTGCTCACTCCACAGCGCGGTCCCGCCTTCCGCGTTCGTGTAGATCTTGAAGATGAGCCTGGCAGCCGGATCGTTGACCGGCTCGCCGGCCAGTTCAAGGTAGCCTTGGTAGGACACGACGTCGGGCAACTGCGCCGCCGCCGGCCGAAGGGCGAAGACCGTAAGCCCCAGTGTCACCAGTATCAATACTGCACGTTGCATAGCGGTCACCTCCCAAATGGCCGATGTGAACGGACGTGACCGGATGCCTATGATACGGAGCCCATACCTACTGACAGGCGTATGTGGTCAGAGCCTACGGGGGATTACCGGTAGAACCCTGGGGGGCCGGTCCTGCCTGCAATCGCCACGGCTGCCGAGCACGTGCACGGCACATCGTTACGGCAGCTTCTTAGCGGCCAACTCAGTGCGCAGCGCCTCGAGCTCGGCCTGCTGCTCCTGAATGGCCTTGATCAACACGGGAATCAGCTCCACGTAGCTCAACCCGTAGTGCTCGTCGGGCGACGCCGGCTGCGCCACCACCTCACCGATCACCAATTCAACCTCTTGAGCAATCAGACCGAGGTGTGTTTCGTCACCAGGCCGACCGCCCGATTCATAGGCAACCGGTCGCAACATCAGGATCTCACGCAGGCCATACGGAATCGACCGAGTATTCTCCTTGAGCCGCGCGTCCGAGGGGTTGATGATGTCCCCATGGACGGTCACATCGCCACTGACTTCAACGTTTCCACCGAAGAAACCGGCCTGGCCGCCGGCACCGGCGACGTGCAGTCTGGCCGACGGGCTTTCGGTGCCTACCCCGACCTTGGCGGGCGTGTAGATATTCCCGGCTGCATCTACCTGAAACTTCTTACCGGACGCATAGCCTTTCATGATCGGTCCGCTTCCATTTTGCTGAATGATCAGAGTCGCATCCGTCCCTGCCGTGGTGAAGGTGGCAGCGATGCCGCTTCCGCTGCTCGCGTTATGGGCCTCGAAAGTCGAGCCTGGGATACCGCCCGAGACGTCGCTCCACACGTGTAACGCCGTCCGACTGGATCCGCCTTCTCGAACTTCCAGTTGGGCACTCGGTGAGGTCGTGCCAATTCCGACGTCACCCGTCACCTGCATATCGCCGCCGAAGTAGCCCGCCAGTCCGCCCGCGCTGTTCACGTGAACTCCGTCGGCATCGGCACGGCCCACGTACAATCCGTGCCCCTCCGCTCCGCGAACTTCAAGCCCATTGTGATTCAACGAATACGACGTTGTTGACGGGCTTCCCGCCTCTTCAACAAGAACACCATCCGTTCCAGACTCTATTATTCTGACACCGCTCTGATCCGCTCGGCCCACCATCAGCCCGCTCGCCTCTGCTCCAGCCACCTCGAACCCGTTGTGGGCAAGTGGGACGGCAATATTCTTTGACGGAGTACCTGCCTCTCTCACGTACACGCCGTCATCATGCGCCGTATAGACGCCGACTCCATTGTCCCTGGCGATGTTGACGTGAACACCGTCCCGATCTGCAACACCAACCCACAGACCATTACCGCCCGTCGCTCCGACTTCAAATGCGTTTTGCAGACCCGAAGAGGTCGTTCCACCGGAAGGATTGCCCGATGTCCTTACATAAACACCATCACCTGCTGATTCAACAATAATGCCTGCCCACCCTGAACTGACTCCAATACCGGTCCCGGTACCCGTGCTCTCGATTGCAAAAACACTTGCAGGGAATGTGGCTGCGGCACTCCCGGAAAACGGCAACTGAAATCCTCTGGATGAAAGACTGTAGGGAACGCTCGCTAGTAATGTTCGCGGCGACAGCTGGGAAGCCGATCCGTCTCCCAGGGCGACGCTCAGAAAGCGTGCTTCATCAAATTCGACACTGGCCAGGCTGACGACGCTGCCCAGCAGCACTGAGAAGACGCCCGATTCGACAGCCACGTCGGTATGGGTTTCTGTCCACAATGCCGTACCCCCGGTTGGTGTATCGAACAAACGAAAGGTGAGTGTCGCAGTAGGGTCATCTACGGGACTGCCCGCCTGCTCGAGGTAACCCTGATACGAGACTTGCTCGGGGATCTGGGCTTCGGCGTAGCCGCTCGCCGCGACAAGGATAAGTGGGAAAAGTAAGATCCGAGCTTTCATAATGATCACCTGACAGAGTCTGAAACACACAGACAGATCGACGCTAGCGGCTCGATAGAACCTCTACCCGACTGCTGGTGACAGGGTTATGATGCGGAAGGCTGCAAGGGAGGTTGTGTGGTGTCCGGGCAGGCACAACCTGTCGCGACTCGCAGTGCCTCCGACCGCCCCTTACAGGAGACTTGCTAGAATTCGCTCCGGGTGCTACCTATACCGAACGGCATGTTTCCATCGGGCCGGGAAACCGGCATTAGCCATTTTCAAAGGACATGGACGACAAACTCACCCGCCGCGACTTCCTCGAGTCGGCACCGGCCCTCGTAGGCGCCGTTGCGGCTCTTTCCGGAGCCGGCGTATCGCATGCCGGCAGCGTCTCGGCATCCGACAAGCTCGCGATCCTCGGGGGCACGCCCGTACGCCAGAATCCCTTTCCCGAGACCTGGCCTATCTACGACCAGAAAGAAGAACAGGCGCTGCTGGAGGTCCTGCACAGCCGCGACTGGTGCAGCTTGCGCGGACACTGGGTATACGACTTCGAGAAGACGTTTGCCGATGCGATGGGCTCGGAGCGAAGTGTGCTGTCGAACGGCGGCACCACGGCCCTCCGCGCATCGCTATTTTGCGCCGGCGTGGGAGCCGGCGACGAGGTGATCACGACTCCAAACACCTTCATCGCAACGATCAACACGATCACGAACTGGCACGCGCTACCGGTCTTCGTGGATATCGACCCCGACACGGGATCGATCGACGCGGATCGGATCGAAGCCGCCATCACCGAGCACACCAAGGCGATCCTGCCCGTCCATCTTAACGGGTTCCCGGTTCACATTCGCCGCGTGATGGCGGTTGCCGAGAAGCACGGTATCCCTGTGATCGAGGACGCGTGTCAGTCGGTCTTCGCGGCCGTCGGCGGAAAGAAGGTGGGAACGTTCGGTGATCTCGGCTGCTTCAGTTTCCAGGAGTGGAAATCGCTGGTCGCCGGCGAGGGCGGCGCCATTATCGGTGCCGATGGCGAACTGATGCGGCGTTGTGCCGCCTTCGTCAACAACGGCCGGGATCCAAAAGGCGATCTGGAGGGCTACCCCTTCCCCGGTTCTAACCATCGCATGACGGAGTTCCAGGCAGCCGTTCTGACGAAACAGTACGAGCGGTTCGTGGACCAGGACGCGAAGCGCCAGGAAAACGGACGATATCTCGAAGCCGAACTGGGCAAGATTCCGGGACTGTCGCCCCGCAAGCGATACGAGCCGGAGACACGCTTCACGTACGTGTGGTTCGAGATCAATTACGATCGCGATTACTTGGAGGGCGTGCCGGCCGAGCGGTTCGCTGAAGCGCTACGTGCCGAGGGCATGCCGTTCATGGGAGGCCCCCGGCGATACGGCGACGCGTGTCATCGTGAGGGTATGCTCGAGGAGCACCTGAAAACCGGCGGCTTTCAGAAGGCGTTTTCCGCTGCTCGCCTCAAGGCGTATCGCGAGTCGCTGTCGTTTCCCGTGACGGAAGGACACACCGAGTCGACCACGGAGGTGCTCGAGATGGACAGCAAGATTCCACTGCTGGGTCCGCGCGCAGATATCGAGGGCATTGTGGAGGCCTTTCGCAAGGTCGCACGGAACGCTTCGGCGCTGCTGTAGGACCGGGCTCGAAGTGGGTGCGGTCGAATGGTACCGACGTCCTGACCGCGCACGAGATAGTTAGTGCGTGCCTCCAAAGATATGCCGCCATCCCGATGCCAGCGTGCCAGGCTGCCGGAAGCTCGAAAGACTGCCTGCATCCAGGCGTAGTGGCTGTAGGATTTCACCTAGCGCGCCAATCCGCGTTCCACCTACGTGGTCTGACTCCATTGCAGTGTGATATGTGCCGGCGCTAGTGTGTTCCGTTTGTGCAGAGATCCTATTGATTGAGGAGCACCCACCACCCCGAGGAAAGTCGCCCAGGAAGTCAGGCGACTCACGGAGATGTCCCCGTGTCTGCTCCAGAGGTAACACCCGAGGTGGGAGCAATGTGGTATTTGTCCGCGTCCGTTTTTCGTACCCGATGTCGACTGATTCTTTCGTCTTTGCACACACCAAGCCGACATCTGCGGCGGCTCACCTTAAGGCTGCCCATCGTCACCGGCATGCTGCTCGCCGCAGCGTTGCCGCAGAAGGCAACGGGCCAGTTCATCTACCGAGACACCGTGCTGACCGGTCAACACACGCTGACCGACGCGGTCGTGACGCGCGGCGTGACTCTGACGATAGCCAGCGGTGCTGAAGTGACCGTTGAAGGCAACTCTCGACACGGCCTCAGCACCTTCGGAGGCACAATCATCGTCAGGGCGGCCGCAGACGTCTATCTCACTACCGGACGAATTCATGTCGAGTCGTATGAGGGTACTCCAGGACGTTTCGTCGCAACGGTAGCTCGTTTTCACGGCAACGAAAACGTGATCACGATCACCGATTCGTACGCGGAGATCTCAGACTGCAAGCTGGAGCGTGTGGCACTCGGATACAGAACCGGTGAGATCACCGGTCCGGAGACGGAGACGCCGGATTCGGAATACGACATCAAGATCCTTCGAAACGTAATCGACTCAGCATACCGTGACGGAGCGATGGGCCTCGGCAGCGGACGCATTCTGGTCGAGGAAAACAAGATCAGTTTTCCAGGTGGTTCCCGTACGACTGCTGTGAGCATCGATTCAAGACGGGGATTGATCGACTTTCGAGAGAACGAGGTCACCCTGGACGACGAACTCGGGGGCGGTAGTGCAATCAGCGTTTCTCTCAGTGCCTCCGGCAAAGTGGCAATAACCGACAACAATTTCATCGAGCTCTCTCCCAGTGGATCGTTCTCGGGCGGACTCGGAGTAGGGTGTAGCGGCGATGATCCTCAACCATCCATCGATATCATCGGAAACATTTTTTTCAAGTTCGGGACCGCCATAGGTGTGAGCAATTGCGATGCCATAATTGCCGACAACTGGGTGAATGGTGCCGGCATAGCCGTGCCGGGTCGCGTCGTCAGGCTAACCGATGTCACGGGTAAGTTTTTGGGCAACGAGATTCGCAATTATGTGGTTGAGAACGCCTCGGTCTCCTCGAATGATGGCCGAATCCTCCACGCCGAAGGGGCCCGCCCGCTTACAATCGAAAACAATGTCGTTGAGCGGACCGGCCTGTCAGCCATCGCCCCAACTGACTTCCAGTTCAGCCTGGTTCATGTCGAAGGTGCTGCCGAAGTAGTCAGCAACCAGTTCGTGGACAACACGATCACGTCCGCACGGACGACCACTCGAGAGCCTGCAGTCCTGAGCGTCGCCGAGAATCTTCAGTATAACAGTCCGGTTCGCGTCGTTCGCAACGTGTTTCGTGGAAACACCATTCGAGGTACGGATACCCATACGGCCACGGGTGCGAAGGGCACCCTGGTATACATGTATTTTCGCTTTCCCGCTGACACTATGGAAGTTGTAGACAACCTCTTCGACGGGGCCACAGAGTCTGTAACGGGTCTACACCTGGGCGGCGCTGGGGCACCCTACGACAAAGCGGCGATCTACAGAAATACATTCCAGAACGGCCGTGTCGGTGCGTTCACCTCGGGTCGCCCGAACTTTACGGGCGATAACGCTTTCCGGGCGAACGAGTCGTATCACTTGCAGCGATCCCTGGTCTCGCTTGATACACTTTTCTCGCGCAGCACGCTCTACGCACGTTCCAACGACTGGGGTACGACAAACCCGCTCGAGATCGACGCCTTGATCTTCGACGATGAGGAAGCCAACAACATCAACGTGGGCCCGGTTGACTTTGGTGACAGTCGGCACGAGCAGTTTACCGTGACGCTGTCCACCACAGATCCCGTTGAGGTCTTGGATGGCGATACGTTGGGGGTTACTGCTACAGTACGAGATCTGGCAAACAATCCGAGAGAGGTAGCAGTCTACTTCACGCGCGAACCGATCGAGGGTGAGGATGTCTTCGTGCTCAAGCCGTGGTCGCTGGTCGCTGACCAACAGGGCATTGCCAAGTCGAGCCTTCTTGGTACGAACCCGGGAGTGGCGCGGCTCCAGGCCCACGCCAAGGATGCGCATAGTGGGCGGCGGGAAGTTACCGTGATTGCGAGAGTCGGTCCGGTCGTGCGTGTTATGCAAGATCCGCTGATTGCAGCGAACGAGCCAATTCCGCTAACGAGTTTTGATTACGGCACGATCGACCTCTCGAAAAAAGCTGACCCGATCACCATTGTTGGCACGGCAGCCACTGACGCGAATGGACTGCTTACGCTTCCTGATTCGTTCCGGCCCGGGGGTCCCTTTCTGATTCGCCACAAAAAGAAGCAAGTCGCGGCAATCAAGAAGGGCCACGAAGCCGTGGACAAGTTGCGCTACGTCCTGAGCGTCGACAACATGCGTGTCGATCGCGACGGGCTGCTGGTCCCAGACTCTCTCGAAACAAACCCGGACGACACCACCAAAACGTACATGGAGCACACGTCGGTGGGTGCGAATCTCGTCGTAAGCGTCGAATGGAAGCCGCTTGCTCCGTACGTCGAGAACGTCGAGAAGGCGCTCCGCAGCGCCAGCAACTACTTGTACGATGTCACGGATGGGCAGGCCTACCTGAACAAAGTGGCCGTCTACGATGACAAGGAGAATTGGGGAAATGCGGACGTCTACATTCACGCAAGCAACACGGCATGGCCGTCGGCACATGTGTGGGGGATCAACTCGGCCGTAGACCGCCACGTCAACATGCCGCCCAAGTTCACGGGCCAAGAAGTATCCACCATCGGGGTATCCTATTCGGAGAATCCCCTGAACCCCAACGAATACAACAACTACGCGACGTTGGTCCATGAATTGGGTCATTACTTCTTCGGGTTCTACGACGAGTACATAGACGCGAACAAGAAGAAGATCTTTCCGACTGCGGAGGGTGCCGTGCCTGCTCAGGAAACCATCGACTTCGGGTTTATGGACAGGCAGTACCCTGAGGCTCGTGAACGTGCTTCGGAGATGTCGGCTTTTGTCACTGACGAATACAAATTGACCGGCCAGTATCAACGAAACGCCGGCATACCCACGTTTGAATATTTCAGAAATCTTTTTAGAGACGTCAGCCATCCGGTTCGGGCGGAGATCCACACGCCACAGCTTCTGGGCTTGACCCCACGAGAGTTCCTGGCAGGGCCGAACAACGACCTTGGCAATCCGGATTTCGATATCGGTGCCAAGTTGGTCTTCGTCGACAAGACCTCGAAGACCAGTCAGGCATACGCAGAGTACCTAATCACCAACGGCAACAACCAGCCTATCCCCGGAGCGATCGTCGCGATATATCAGAGATCAAAAAAGCGGTGGATCTGGCTCGGAAAAACCGTGGTAAAAGGTCCCGATCGCGGGAAGATTCGGCTGCGCGGAGCGAAAGCGGGTGACAAAGTTTCGATTTCGCGAATCGAGAAACCGCTGACTTGGGAGATCTACGAGGAGAATCTCCAACTTGGCGGTGGCAAGACTGCACAGGATCTGCAGGTTGTGCAGTTGGTGAGGGTCGCGGGCGACTACCGATTCATCCCGTCCTTGTCTCTCCTTGGTCCCGACGAGCTCGACCTAAGTCTTGAAACCAACGGTGCGTTCTCGTCGCCACCGACGCTGGTGGCCTTTCCCGAGGGCGCGGATTCCGTGAGTACCGTTCTCGAACTCGTCGGCGCCAATGTTTTCGGAGCCTCGTTGGCGAATCTCGATCGCGACAGCGTCTCGACCCTGAACCTACGTTCCGTCGATGACGCGGCACGTCCGTTTTTCGTCCCGCTAGGTCTGA
Source organism: Rhodothermales bacterium (assembly GCA_041589075.1). Lineage (GTDB taxonomy): Bacteria > Bacteroidota > Rhodothermia > Rhodothermales > JABDKH01 > JBFHWK01. Next base: position 2,613 of record JBFHWK010000050.1, on the reverse strand, counting down.
CTTTCACCGATATTGATTCGACCGTCACGTGGGTGTATCCGGAGAACCAATCTCTGAGGCTCGACCTTGACGAGGGAGCGAACCGAATCTCGCGCCTGGCGATATTGAGTTCGGACTTTCCTACCCTCAGAACGGGACTACCGGACTCCGTTCGACGCGTCACACCCACATACGCGATTACCGGCTATGCGACAACGAGTGACCTCATGGGAGATCTGACGCTTTTCTATAGCGGCGACTCGCTGCTCGCCTCGGTCGAGGATGCTGTATCCGTCTACGAGTGGACCGGTTCATGGCAGCAACTCGATTCTCAGGCGCAGATCGATACGACCGAGCAGGCGGTCACGGCAAGGATCGATGGACCCGGCATCTATGCCGCCTTCCTCGACCTGACACGAACGACCGCCGTCGGTGTTGACGATCCGGGACGAAGCGAACCTGACTCGAGGACGGGGTTTCGGCTGCTTCCGAATTATCCCAATCCGTTCACAGAACAAACGACCGTCGTCTACCACATCGATCGGACGATGCCCGTCCAACTGAGCATATACAACGTCCTCGGTCAGCTTGTGGCGAAGGTCGTCGATGAACTCGCATCCCCGGGCAGACACGAAGTAGTGATCGACGCAAGGGTCTGGGGCTCGGGCGTCTACTTCTGCGTGCTCTCGGTAGACGAGGTGCGTGAGGTCCGACCGATGCTGGTCGTAAAAGGTGGTCCAGTGGGTACTCGCCTTCGGTAAGCGTTCCGCCCCAACCTTCAACACTCAGCGGTCGGATTTCCCACGACTTGTGGTGGGCGAGTCGGGGCACGGGGCAGTTCGACGTGACCTGGTACATTTCCTGTTACCCGTGGCGTGCGCTCAGCGGCTACAAATAGGAGGCACTAGACGTCCTTCAACAGCTTACACGGGAGGCTGGAATGAACCGCTTACTTATCTCTATCGTCGCAGCGACACTCGCCTTTTCCTTCTCCGGCTGCGACATCGAAGGCGAGGACGCGGCCCTGTTCAACAACATCAACGAGCTGGTTATCGTCGGCCGAAACGCGCGCGCTTCGGAGTTCGACAACGTGAACATCAGAATGCTCGTGCATCTTCATCGGTCCGCTGATTTTCACGATGTTCCGTCGGCCCGGCTCAGTCTAAGATGGTTTCGAGTCGACGGCCAGGGCAACTATGTTCCCCTCGCCGAGACGTCCAGGACCTTTTACGACGCGGTATCCGAAGGCGACTACTATGCGATTGCTTTTGTAGACCTCGACCGGGATTCCGAGTTAAGTCGAGGCGAACCTGTCGACGTTTGGGCGGATTCGTATGGTGATCCGCAAGTCGTGCGCGTGCGCGAGGAGTCGCGTTGGAAGCTGGTCTTCGATTTTGGGGCGCGACACGCTCATCCACTGTAGAGCCGGGCGTCGTGGGTCGAAAGGCAGACCGGGGCACGGTGCGTGGGCAGACGTACTGTGGACCACCTGCAGGCACATCGTCATCTGCCTTTTTCGATTCGATTCAGCACTGCGTCCCAATGCGCTGCCCGCTCCGATTCCAATTCGTGCGTGGCACAGTCTCGAGTGGCGTTGGGGCTGTACATGGAAGCGCTGCATTAGATGCAGCTTGACAAGGGACGGCGGGGATTGCCTCAAAACGCGTGACGGTGGAAGGGAAACGCCCGCCGACGAAATAGGCGATCCCCCGCAACGACATCCGTGTCTTGAAGCTAACAAACCCCGAGTCTGGTCTCCGTGTTCTTGTCCGGACCACTAGGTGCGTTTGGCTTAGCCCAGCGGTCGGAGTTCTGGATTCTAAACCACGTTAGCGAAGACAAACGGAGGCGCTAGATTCCGATGCAGAAACTCCAAGCACTGCTGGCCGTTGCGCTCGGCGTCGTGATATGCGTCGGCGAAGGGTATGCTCAGCCACAAAGCCTTGTTGACCTGTTCGAGTCACGTGAACACACGCTGGACGGGTTCACAATCCCGTACCGGCTCTTCATCCCCACTCCTCTCAACCCTTCCGTCCAGTATCCGCTGGTTCTGACCTTGCACGGTGCCGGCGAACGCGGAAGCGACAACGAGAGTCAGATCGCTTTCAACCGAGTTGCCACGACATGGGCAGAGCCGGATGCCCAGTCCACGAACCCTGCCTTTATAGTATCGCCACAGGCCCCTACGAACGGTACATGGGCTATAGGATCCCTTGATCCTGAAGTGGTAGGCCGGGAATTGGCCACAACGATGAATCTTCTCGATAGCCTCGTCTCTGAATTCAATATCGATCTCGACCGCGTCTACGTGACCGGCCTATCCATGGGTGGCATAGGCACGTTCGAGGCGGTCTTCCACGACCCGGATCGTTTTGCCGCAGCTATCCCCATGAGCGGTGGCTACGTCCCGAGCACAGCGTCCGGATTCGGGGATGTTCCCTTCTTCGTCTTTCATGGCAAACAAGACCCAACCGTACCCTGGGTGTTTTCGACTCAGATGGTGTCTGCCTTTGAGGAGGTGGGCAGGACAGCCGTATACACCGATTGCGGTCCGTTCCAGTGTTCGGAGATGTCGGTGGCTGAACTCGATTCTGCGCTGTCGACACGGCCAAACCTCGTGTACGTCAGCCACCC
>JBFHWK010000049.1:0-15337 GCA_041589075.1 Rhodothermales bacterium | reverse complement strand
TTCTACGGAAAGGCAAGCTGGCGCGACGGCGTATCCACTGCACGTCAACCGACGGCCACACGTATTCCGTTTTGCCGGCCGCACGAGTCAAAGAGGTGTACCCGCTGCGCCGTGGAAGCAGCGGCGCTCGTTCGAAGGGGCGAAACCGGTAGAGAACTGAGCCTCGCAAGGGGCACGTCGGACGCTCGATCGGTGTAAACGAATCGCTCTTCAGCCCCCGAGGTCCGGACAGGCGACACCGGCGCGCTCAGGACCCCTCCCCAACTTCGAAGGTCGCTACCAGGCCAGTGACCGAGGTGCAGGAGTCCTTGGACGGCGGTTGGCCTGCTGACGCTTCAGATTGCGCTGCTGCTGTATCGCACGCGACTGCTGGTTGAATTGATGCGTTCCCCTGCGTCCTGCGGACAACTGACGGGCCTTGGTGCGCTCTCGCAACGCCCGCTTCGAATGCACGCCAATCATTCTACCCCGCGTCGTTCCCCTCGCACGCTGCATGGCATCACGCCGCTCAGCAAGAAGACGGCTTTTGAGACGACGCTGCTGTCGCGACCTGCTCATGAGGCGCGTCTTCTGCGCCGACAAATGACGCTGATGAATTGAGACTCGAGTCCGCCCAGCGTTGGCTCTCGTTGTGAACGTGACGGACTGAGCCGAGGCAAAGTCTGCTGCTACAAAAAGAAGTACTGCGGCTATAATACCAGTCTTGATCATTTTGTCCTCGGCAAGGTTGTCCTTTCTGCTCGCCCTGATTCTTATTCGAATCACTGACAAAACACATGCCAGTGCCGTGAGTCGCGGAAGAGCGGTCCCCTGGTAATCACGAGTATCGGCGACTACACACGTTTTCTTAAAGCGGATATCGAGGTGAGACCCGTCTCTGGAACAGCAGAACAACGCCTCCCTGAACGTCTAGCGATTCCCTGCCTATCTTGGCCGCGTACGGCATTTCCGGTTCTACCTGATTCACACTTCCGATGCAGCGCAGACTTCTTCTGCTCAGTAACTCACGAAACTACGGCCAGTCCTATCTCGAGCATGCACGGGTTCCACTCCAGGACTTCCTGGGCGACGGGATCCACCGCGTCGCGTTTGTGCCGTTCGCAGGCGTCACGATCGGTTACGACGATTATGCCGCGGCGGTACGTGAGCCGTTCAGCGCAGCCGGCTATGAACTCGTTTCAGTTCACGAGGCCGAACAGCCGGCGAAACTGATCGAGGAGGCAGACGCAGTCGCGGTGGGCGGCGGCAACACGTTTCGGCTGCTACAACGGCTCTACGAGTTCGGGCTTCGCAAGGTTATACGCGAGGAGGCGCTCGCAGGTAAACCGTACGTCGGCTGGAGTGCAGGCTCGAACATCGCCTGCCCCACTATTCGGACCACCAACGATATGCCCATCGTGGAGCCGCCCAGCCTGGACGCGCTCGACCTCATTCCCTTTCAGATCAATCCACACTACCTCGATGCCCATCCCGATAAGCATCAAGGGGAAACGCGTGAAGAGCGCATCCTCGAGTTTGTGACTCTCAACCCCGGTACGCTCGTCGTCGGCTTGCGCGAGGGCAGCATCCTGCGTGTTGAATCAAACGAGGTCTTCCTGCTCGGAGACCACTCGATCCGGGTTTTCGGCAAGGAGAGAGACCCAGGGGAGATCACAGCCGATCAGGACCTCTCATTTCTGGTCGCAGCGTAGCCGGCCAGTTTTCGGTTCCGGTGGCTCGCGTGGTCAGACGACCGGTTCACCTCTTTCGAACCAGCGTCAGTCCATCGCCGACAGGAATCATGCTGATGTCCACGCGGTCATCGCTATGTAGCTTCTGGTTGATTCCTCGCAGCGCCTTTGTTTCAGCATCCTGTTCATTTGGATCAGCCACCCGTCCGCTCCAAAGCACGTTGTCCATGACGACAATACCTCCACGCCGCACGAGGCGCAGACACTGCTCGTAATAGATGTCGTAGTTCTCCTTGTCGGCGTCGATGAATGCGAAATCGAACGCCCCCTCACCTTCGGTTTCGATAAGCCCGGCGAGCGTCTTCTGCGCAGGCCCGATTCGCAGGTCGATGCGATCCTGGACTCCGGCTTGTTCCCAGTAGCGTCTTCCGATTGAGGTCCATTCTTCGCTGATGTCACAGGCGACGACCCGTCCGCCCGGCGGTAGCGCCATGGCAACCACCAGCGTGCTGTAGCCCGTGAAGACCCCGACCTCCAACGTCCGCCGCGCACCGATCGCACGTACGAGCAACGCCATGAACTGACCCTGCTCCGGTGCAATCTGCATCTCTGCCTCTTCCAGACCGCCCGTGACCTCTCGCAACTCTAGGAGCGACGGATGCTCTCGCAAGGATGCGGCCAGGACGTACTCGCGTAGCTTCTCGTCCAGGCCAATCGATCGTCTCGACATGCGGCACCTCAGTCTTGATCCTTGAGGATCCAGTTCAACGGATCGATAATTACATCCGCGCCAGTTGCGATCTCCAACGTCGCCTGACGACCGTCGATGTCTACGCGGCGAGCCTCGCCATCCACGACCACGGTCACCGGCATCGGGAACTCGCGATTTCCGGGCGTATCCCAGTGCATCGTGAGCTTCGTGCCGACTGTTTTCGAGATGAGGCGTGGCAACGCTGGTTGGCGTAGATACATCTCAAAGAACCAATCCAGGCTCTTCCCAGCCTCTTGCTCGGCAATGACCTTAAAGTCATCGGTCGTGGCGAAACGTGTCTGCCGCCCATCAGTGATTCCTTCCATTGCCGGATCCGGGTACGCCATTCGGCGAAGTGCTCGAAAGAAGGCCTCGTCGCCAATCACGTAGCGTAATGTGTGAAGAATCCAGCGGCCCTTGTTGTAAATATCGCCATCGCTCTCGAGATAATCCGGTGCTAGGAAGTACACCTGCCGTGCCGAACGCGCCGTGCGAGGCGCCACGGTCTGCCGATTGCGAATGTTGGGCCGCGAACCGGCCATGGACCTGTGGTACGCATCCTCTCCCAACAACTCTTCCGCGTACAGGGCCTGCATGTACGAACAAAATCCCTCATGCAGCCAGAAGTCGCGCCAGTCGAGTGCGGTTACCAGATTCCCCCACCATTCGTGGCCGAGTTCATGATGGTGAAGCCAGTCGAATCCGTAGTCGTTCAGCGTGAAGTCGTGTCCGTAAGCGATGATCGTTTGATGTTCCATTCCGAGGTGCGGCGTCTCGGCAACACCGTACTTGTCGGCACGAAACGGGTAAGGCCCGAGGAGCCTTTCGTAGAAGTTCAGGTGCTTCGCAAACTCCGGGAAGAGAGCTACACCCTTGTCGTAATGTTCCGGTATAACCCAGAACGTCACGGGGATTGTCTCGCCCGTTACACTCGTATAGGTGTCCTCGATCGTGCGGTACGGCGCAATGTTGATGGCGACGCCGTAGTTGTTGATGGGCGTTGACACGAACCAGTGGTAGGTGCGGCGTCCGTCCTCATGCTCAGCGACCGATCGCAGTCGGCCGTTCGATGCAACGACCAGAGGCTGCGGCACGGTGATACTTATTGCCATTGAGTCGGGCTCATCGGACGGATGATCTTTGCAGGGCCACCACACATCGGCTCCCTCACCCTGCACAGCGGTCGCGATCCACGGGCTGCCGTCCGGTGTGCGTGCCCAGACAAAACCACCCACCCAGGGTGCTCTTGGCGCTACGCGTGGCGGGCCCCCGTAGAAGATCTTGGCGACAACATTCGTACCGGGCTGGCGGGTTGTGGTCAGGTTGATGCGAAGTAGGCCGTCGGTGTGCATGAAGGCCGCCTGCACGACGTCGCCTCCCCCATTTTCAAGTTCGACCATCCTAACCGCCAGCAGTGAATCGAGGTGCAGCACAAGAGATTCGGTCGGATGAACGATTCGAGCGTGGACGGTGAGGCTTCCTTCAATGGTCTGATTAGCGGGGTCTACATCGAGATTCAGATCGTAGAATCCCACGTCGTAGGCTGCCTGTTCGGGCATGAGCGGCCCGCCCGTGTCCGTACCACGGACTCCGAGATAGCGCTGGGCAGAGACTGGAGCGACTACGGAAACAAGGGCCACGTAGGTGAGAAGTACATGTTTTAGCATGGGGTCTTGGATTTGTTGCGACAACGTTGCAGGCTATTACGTGTCAGCGAGAATTGCAAAGTTCGCCAATATAGACGCTGTTGCGAAGAGCAGGAGGCACAGATAGCGCACGGGGTTACGGTCACAGGATTATCCCGGCACGCACCCCCACGTATTGACTTACAGCGCCAACCGAATACTTTTTGTACCGCTGTCTGGAGCCGGCATGGTCTGCGAGGCGATCGAGGGCCTCACCGACGAGTCGGTCCGCCGTAAACAAACGCTATGACGGAGGCAACCGTGATCAACCTTACTCTCACAGACGAGGAGTCCAAGACGCTGATAGGCGTTCTGCGCAGTTATCTGTCGGACCTCGTCGCAGAAATCTCCCGGACAGAACAAATGGAGTTCCGCGAGCACCTGAAGCAGCGCAAAGCCGTCATATTGAAGACGATCGATGCATTGGAAGCGGGTACTGTCCTGAAAGTTGACTAGCACCTAACTTTGTACCCTTCGTGCAGGTCATTCTATTTCGACAAGGTGCTCCGATGGAAGAGTGGATGCGGGACAGAGCTGACGACTCCAATCGTCTTCGGCTCGGGCTGATTAAATCAATCGACGACTATACGCCCGCGATCGACAGCGACGAGATCGACCGGCTCGCTACACAATTCAACGTGTCGGTCGATAAGGTTCTGGCCGGCCTGCGTCGCATGTGGTGGGATCGTGTTCAGGACGAGCTCAATGCGTTTGACACCGAAGTGCACAAACTTCGGTACGATGCGGACGCCGCTTCAGGCTTCGCGCAGCGCTTCCTCTAATGAAATTGCAAACGCGCACCTGCACAAGTTCATGCGACGGGGACGACGCCGGGGCGCTGTCTATCCGCTGCTACACGCCAGATCTCTGACGACCGCACGGCGTGGCGCTCACTTTAACTCCATCGATTTTCTTTTCTTACCAGTATTCGGAATCACACTGTAGCTGCCGCGGCTGTGGACCAGTACTGGATCGTAGACCACGGCGTCGGGACCTTTGAACTGTTCGGCCCGGCGCACCTCGCTTCGCTGGCTGTTGTCGGACTGATCGCGACGGGCCTGATCCGCTACGGCTCGGAAATCCCCAAAGCTCGACGCGTGGTTATGCGTCGAACGTTCGCCGCTCTTCTGGCGCTCAATGAAATGTCATGGCATGTCTGGGCGGCCTCGACGGATCAATATGTCATTCAGCGAATGCTGCCCCTCCACCTTTGCAGCGTCATGGTCTGGGTGAGCGTAATAGCGCTGCTCACGAACACGCGCAAACTATACCCGCTTTTGTATTTCCTCGGCGTTGCGGGCGGGGTGCAGGCTCTGATCACGCCCGATGCAGAATCGTTCGGTTTTCCCCACTTTCGTTTTCTTCAGACGATGATCGCTCACGGCGGCGTGTTTCTGGCAGGCATATACGTTGTCGCCGTCGAAGACTATCGGCCGTCGCGTGAGATCGTGTGGCGTCTCTTTGTGGGACTGAATGTGTACGCCTTTTTTGTCGCCGTTGTAAACAGCCTCATCGGTAGCAACTACCTGTTCGTGTCCGGAAAACCGGAGTCGGCCAGCCTTATCGACTTGATGCCGGAGTGGCCTTGGTACATACTGATTCTGGAGCTACTGGCACTCTTGCTCCTCGTTGCGCTGTGGCTTCCATTTGCACGCGATCGTCGCTCCGGAGCGGTGCGTTCGTGATTCCGGGCTCAAAAACAGATTCGAACCCGTTACGCAGGACCGCACTTATCTGAACCGTGCTCCATGGAGCGTCAGGAGTTGTGCGAAAGTTTCTTTTTTGTATCATGCCTACTCGGGCCCGCAATCTCGTCATGCACTTCCATGACTTCGGACGAGACAGTAGAAAAAAGTGGGAACAATGGGCGCGACACATCCTGACGATCCGCAGCAACTGCTGGAATCCGACGCGCTGCTCCGGGAAAACAAGCGGCTTAGCAGGGCCGTTTCCGAGTTGGTTGTGTTAAACGATCTCGCGTGCGAGATCAACGTTGCGGAAGACCTCGAGCAGATCATGCGGATGGTGGTTAATCGCGCCATTCAAACGGTCTCCGCCACCGAAGGTGTGATCAGCCTGGTCGAAAGCTCCCCGACTGGCCAACTGCAAACTCTGGTGCGCGCCGAGTACGTCTCTTCTATCGAACGTCGACGCCCGGACGCCGCCGTGATGGGCTGGATGATGATCCACCGAAAACCGGTCTTCAGCAACGCACCCGTGGAGGACCTTCCGTTCTCCAGCTCGGAACTTGCACGAACAACCACATCAGTGCTATGTGTCCCACTCTTGGCGAAGGGGACGCTTATCGGGATTCTGTCCGCGTACGACAAGAAGGATCCAGCAGGGTTTACGGAGAATGACGTACGGCTGCTATCGATCATAGCAACGCAGTCGGCGCAGGTGATCGAAGGAGCTCGAATCGCAAGAGATCGTGACCGGGTCCTGCAGATTTTCGGGCAGCATGTATCCCCGGCCATCGTCAACGAGTTGCTGCGGGACGGCTCTGATGTACCGAGCCGGCGACTGCCCGTGTGCGTCATGTTCCTCGACATACGTGGATTTACGCGCTTCTCGGAGAGGCATCCCGCCGAGGAAGTCGTCGCTTATCTGAATACGTTGTTCGAACTCACAATCGGCATCGTCAATCGGCACGGTGGAATAGTGCGGCAGTTGCTCGGCGACGGCTTCATGGCAATGTTCGGCGCGCCGATGTCGCGAGGGGACGACGTGCGAAACGCAGCAGAGGCCTCGCTGGAAATCGTGACCGAACTCGACAGAAGAAGCAAGTCAGGAGAATTTCCGCCGACGCGGGTCGGAATCGGACTGCACGCAGGAGTGGTAGTCGCCGGTACAGTGGGCGCCTCCGAGCGCAAGGAGTATCAGATAACGGGCGATGTGGTCAATCTGGCGGCCAGGATTGAGCAGATGAACAAGGAGTTCGGCTCACAGGTGCTCGTGTCCGAGGCGGTAAGTCGCGCCCTACCCGACGACATACCGTGCAAGCCGCTCGGAGAGGTTGCCGTTCGCGGGCGTGACAAGCCCGTTACAATTTTTCGTCTGGCTTGACCGAACAATCCGATCGACCGGCAGCGACCACGACGTGACTAGTCAATGTCATGATCGGGTTCCTCAAGTGGACCGTGCGTCTGTTGTGCACCCCGTCTTTCAAACTCAAGAAGCGCTTCCTCGAGTGGCCGTCGATCGTCGGTCGCGGCAGCGATGCGGTGCAGCAGCGGGCTGAAGCCTTGAGTGATGTTCGACGTGCGCAGCGCATCGCTAACGAGAAATGCCATCCGCAGTCGTGGGCGTTGCGATGGATCTTCCACCCGATACAGCATGCCCCAGGATGCAAGCCGGAGTAGCAGAGAAAGGGCAAAAAGCAGTGGCAACGTCGAGGCGTTGTCGAGAACGCCGAGCTTGACGTACGGAAGCACGTTGTCTGCGAGCAGCCCGCCGGCTAGCGGCCCGACGGCTCCTGCCATGCCACTCATCGCCGCCTGCACGGCAAAAAACGACGACTTGCCAACGTTCGGTGCAAGCGCCATCATCAGGTTGCCGCTTGCAAGCTGATAGCCTCCCCACGTGAACCCTCCAATCACATGCGCAAATACGATCAGAGAGAAACCGAAACCGCTACTGGCCGCGAACAGCCACCAGAACGGTTGAAGAGCGACAACGAAAACGGTCATCTTCATAACCGGCAGATGCCCGTAACGATCGCTCAGTGGTCCCCAAACACGCTGACCAATCAGATTAGTAATCGTTGATATGGCCGCCAAAACCATCACGGCACCGAAACCGATCCGCAGATCACGAATCATATAGACGGCGAAGAAGGGGCTGGCGACGTAGCACGCGAATCCCCAGGCCATCCCGAACTCGGCGTATCTGCGGAACTGACTGCTGGACAGCGGTGCAAAAAGGTGCTCGCTAAGTCTCGCGGAGGAGATCTGCTCGGGAACCGGTTCCGGCTGCCCGGAGAGCAGCCTGGCGCTGAGTAGTCTGAAGATTATCGCGACAGCGATGACGACGCCGAAACTCCAGAGCTGTCCGCCACCCACACGGGAAATGAACTGCCCGGCCAATATTGCGACGCCCGCACCAACCGCGTTGCAGATGAAGTTCCGGCGACCGAAATACCGGCCACGAAGCGACGGTGGTACCAGGTCGCTCATCCAGCTGGTCCACGACACCGACACGAACGCGGTAATCACGTGCTGCAACACAAGGACGGCTAACGCGGCGATCAGCGCCTCGCGGGCGGGCAGCATCGCAACGGCTACCAGTGTTGCTGCCCACAGCACGTCGTCCAGCAGGACGCCGGTGACGACGACCGGCTTTCGCCAGCCGCCGCGTCTTCGAATCAGCTGGGCTCCGATGGGCTGGATCAGCCCGCCGGCCAACGGCAGCATTGAAACGAACCCGATCTGCGCGGTGGAGGCGCCGAGCGCCAGCAGGAACCCAATGAGAATCGGCCCGGAGGTCAGATTGACGTACGGGACCGCGAAGATGCCGTCGAGGATACTTACACGCATCCCCTCGCGCACCTGCGATGTCGAGTCCGGAAGAGGCATGAACGAAGCGGCTACCGGGTGAGCCGAAGGCCCTCACTGACATAGGGTGACCAAAAGCGACGGTTCACTTCCGGCCCCGGCGAAAGTTGCTGCATACGCAACTTTTTCTTCGCGTCAGGTCTGTTACTTAAACAAGCCGGCGATCGAAATCGATTGCGCTCGGCGCAAGTACTATTTGCCTCAAGCGCCGCGAAGAGACACGCGTCCGGACGGAGCGTGCCTCCGTCAGGTTCATCAAGTGACTCGGGTGAAGCAGTCGTGTGAGACGCGACTGCTACGGATGCACGTCCATATCGGGTCCACCCGGCAATGGCGGCCCCGTACTTGGCTCGTCGTCACTGAACAGCCAGTCGAAGATGGTTTCCAGAGGGACAGCTGACGCGCGGTTGATCTGAGTGCCTCCCACGTCTACAGAGGAAGTCTTAATTGAATCCGACTCCATCGGATTCTCACACGCACCACTACCCTTGAAGCCGTCGCAGCATTCGATTCTGACCTTATGCAACGACCCTTCCTCCTTTGTTCTTTTGGCTCGCAACTTTAGGAAGTCGTCCTCACCAGCACTCAGAGTCAGCATTCCCTTCTTCTTGAATCCCTTGACTCTTTTTTGACGATCATCCTCGATCTCAATCCGCGCGGCGGTTCCTGTGGCTGTCACGTGGAGAAAGCCGCCCGCGTTCATGAAGAACTTGTTCTGCTCTGGGTCGGAGAGTCTGTCACCTGACACAGTTTTTACTTCGTACTTGCAGGCACTGTCTCGTAGGGTCACCTCGATGTCTACGGCGTCCTTTCTCCCCTGCGCCGACGTGTCGACGGCGGAGCCTATCAGCATTGTCAGAGCCGCGATAAGAGCGACACTGAGTTGAATGGAAATGCGCATCGTCACTCCTCCATATCTCTAGGAGCATTCTTGCAATAGCAGGTAGGTAACGACCGCGCGATTGGCAAGCAAGAATTGTCGGGGATAACCCTATAGCGATCGTAGAAATCTGGGCGCTCTCTGAAAGGTCGCTGTTGCGTCTTGGGCCTCACGAGGCCTTTTCAACCAAGTATGGCTTCATTCGCGGGTCCTTCCGGATCTCAGCCAGGAATGGACTATGACGGAGACGAATTCGGTTTAAGTCCCGATCCAAGGCCTTACTCATCCAAAGAACCGCCTCGTCACGCCGGCCCATCCGCTCGTAGGTTTCCCCGATGCCAAAGACCGTGCTTGCCTCCGAACTGTCCGGATCTAGATTGCTGACAGCCTGTTCGATGAAGCGTGCGGCTGAGTCCGGTTTGCCACACGCCGCATAGCTGTAGGCCAAATCACCGAGGAGAACGGGAGCATCTCCACGGATCTTGAGCTGTTCACGGGTCAACGTGATCGATACTCGATACAAGCTGTCAGCATCCTGCCTTCTGCCCGGCATCCAGTAGTACGTATCCGCGAGATTTGTGACCGCTGTCGCGTCCTTCGGAGTTGCCTTGATCTTATCCTCATAGAAGCTCGCTGCCCTGGCATATTGCCGCATGTAGAAGTACGCGGTGCCGAGGTTCTGCTTTGCCCGCGGATGATCCGGATGAGACCGCAGCGCCGACTCGAAACTAACAACCGCCTTATCCGGCTGCGCCAGCGCCCAGTAGGCAGCTCCCACGTTGCTGAGAAGGTCAGGATTCTCCGGCGCCACATCGAGACCGCGCCGCCACTCAGCGATTGCACGTTGGTACTGGTCACGTCTGTAGAAGAGGCTCCCGAGATACGCGTGACCACGCCAATACCCGGGATTAAGTTCTATTGCAATTCTGTAGTTTTTTTCGGCTAAATCGGGGCGGTCATACAGGCGCCAGGCGTCCCCGCGTTGCAAGTAAATCTCGGGGTCGGTGGGGTTCAGTTTCTGCGCACGGTCAAATGCATTCATGGCCTCCCGGAACATCCCGCGGTCCCGGTAGATCGTCCCCAGGGTCAGGTAGACAATACCCTGTGAATCGTCCAACTGAAGCGCACGGTTACTGAACTCGATGGCTTTGTCGGCCCACTGCACGTCTTTAGTCCAGCGATACTTTGCCCAGTAGGCGTCGCCCAATCCCGCCAGGGCAACAGCGAACATCGAGTCTTGAGCAACGGCCAACTCAAAAAGGCTTATCGCTCCGTCAACCCGCTCGAGCGACCAACCGCCACGAAGACGCCCACGAGCGCGGAGGTAAAAGTCGTTGGCGTCCGCATTTGATGAACTCCAAGACCTTATTCTCTCAACCGCGGCCGGATCGAGCTCGAGCCTGAGCATCTCCCTCACAAGATCGATCGCCTGATCCTGGAGTGCGAGAGAGCCGGTCTGATCGAAGTCCGCCTGCCTCGAATCGATCTGCAAGAGTGTCCTGGCATCCACTATGCTCAATGTTAGCCTCTTCCGGCCGTCCTGAAACTGCACATTACCTTCAACGGTCATCGTAGCACCCAGTCGTTTCCGCGCTTCAGAGGTTGTCATACGCGCAGTAACTTCAGACGCTGGTATGACGCCGATGGTGCCGCTGGTCAATTTCAGGCCCGACAGCCCGCTCGTCAGTGTCTCGAGAAGACCCGCTGCTATGTGCTGCCCTTCTTGATCCGCACCTATCAGCGTGAAGGGAAGCACCACGATGCGTTGGGTGTCGCCGCGAAACACAAAGAGACGCACCCACAAGAGAGCCGCCACAACTAGGACTGTCGCGACGGCGGCAAGCGGGATCCACCGACGCGGCGATCTCAACGTCGATAGAACACCTGTCGCCCGACGAAACGTCGCGTCCGCCGACGAGAAGTGTGCGGACCCAGGCAGGTAGCGGCGCAATTCGTCACGCACTTGCGTAGCGCTTTCATAGCGGTCGCCGGTGTCTTTCTCAAGGCACCGGTTGACCACTGCGATGACTCCTTCGGGAAGATGTGCCGAAGCCTCCAGCGGAGGCGGGTCCATGTTCAGGATGCCGTAAGCAAGCGCCTGCTCGTAGTCGCCCGCGAAGGGACGCTTCCCGGCCAGCATCTCATACAGCATGACCCCGAGGCTCCACACGTCGGTCGCCGGCCCGACCTCCTCCCCACGCATCTGCTCGGGCGACATGTAGGCCGCCGTGCCGAGCGTTTTGCCGACGGCCGTCAACTCCACCGCACCGCTCAGCTTTGCGAGACCAAAGTCGAGTATTACCGCCTCGCCATGATCGGTCATGAAGACATTCGCGGGCTTTATGTCGCGGTGCAGAATTCCCTTTTCGTGTGCCTTCGCGAGGCCGTCGGCGACCTGAGCAGCAATGAGCACAGCCTGTTCCATTGAAACCTCTTCGTGCTCCAGCCGGGCCTTCAGGGTCTGCCCCTCGTAGAGCGCCATGGCGATGAAAAGCTGATCGTCGTCTGTCTCGCCGACCTCGTAGATCGTGCAGATATGCGGGTGGTTGAGGGAAGACGCGGCCTTGGCCTCGCGGATGAATCGCTTCTTGGCCGTCTCGTCCGATGACAGGTGGGGCGGGAGAAACTTCAGCGCAACGGGGCGCCCCAGACGGAGGTCCTCCCCGACATAGACCACCCCCATCCCGCCACGGTCGAGGCGTTCGTTGACCTTGAAATGTGATACGGTCCGCCCAATCACGACTACTTCCGGCGAAGTGTCCTACGGTATATACGGCGGACCGAGCGTTAGTGACAAAACGCCCATGGGGCTGCGTGCCACCGCTTCCGGCCTCTCGTTCAGTAGTCGACGAGGATCCGCGGTCGTTACGGCGGTTAACTGGCGCCGCTCAAAGCAATCCCTGATGCTCTCCAGCGAATCCAAGAACCGTGGCGACAAGAATCGCCACCCAGATTCCCGCATACAACGGCACAAAACGCTTTCTCTTCTCAAGCATCTCCGGGTATAGTACCGGCTTGTCGGCGAACTTCCCGCGAGGCTTGCTGGGAAAGAAGAAGGTCTTGTATGTCTCGATGGTAGCGATGGTGTAGCCCAACGCCCCCATAGCGATGAAGAGGTAGCTCGTGGTGAAGTTTGCCAAGAGAAACGCGTATGCCAGTGCAATGGCGGGACTACGGAAGAACTTGAGCGTTTCGAATCCCTCCACCGGTGCATCTTTCCAGGCCCCGCCGAAGGCCGAGATCCAGCCCCCCACACTCCCGACGATAAGCACCACGGCGACCTCCGACAGTCCCAACTCGGCTCGCTGCAGGGCAACAAGTCCCACGACGACCGCCGTCACCGCAGCAAGATAACCGAAACCCATCAGCCACCGGTGTGTCCGGCTCTGTACGACGTTGCCCAACACAGCCACCTGCATCGGAATGGTATACTTCGACTGGTCCTCTTCCCGCAAGAATGTCTTGTAGTACTCCGTGAGCGCCCGCTCCGTTACGTAGGTGACGCCAAAGAGCACAACCAGGTCGGCAGCCCGCGTCAGATTCATGGGCACCAACACCGCGATTGCCACAGCGCACAGCCCTGCAAGTATCGTGCTCCGGAAGTACTTCGGCCAGGTGAAGCCCTCATGCGGCGAATCTTTATACATGCCCCACGTGGAGGTGTGTAGGCCGGCAGCTAGTCCGACGAGAAGGGCGATTGTCAGGCTCATGCTCATAAGTGTCCTGAGTTGGCGAACATGGAGACGGACGTGAGATCGCCGGCGCCTCGCGGCACGTCATCCGGCCTGCAGTGATTGGTAGATACGCTCGACCAATTGGAGGTCCTGCCGCGCCATCTCCAGCGTGTATCGGGCAGGCCGACTGCTTCGCAGCGCATCGAGAAAATCTCGAAACATGGGCCGGTAGCCGGCAACGTCGCGAAGGTTTGGGAAGGTAAGGCGTCTCTTCTTACCTCGCACAATCACGATGACCCCGTTCGATTCAAAGGTGATCGAACCCTGGCGCCCATAAATCTTAGAGAGCCGCAGACCGCGAAAGAGAGAGGGTACGTCCCAGGAGTAGTACAACGTGCCGACGGGACCCTCCGCGTACTGCAATGCTACGAGCAGACTTCGCTCGAGTGCGTCACGTTCGGTTCCCGGACGCAAGGCTCGCGTCTGCGCAACATTCCATCCGAGGTGGTTGAGCAGACAGATCCAGTGGATGCCGCCTTCGAAGAGGGCTCCGCGCCCGGCCAGTGTCGGCTCGTCGCGCCAGTCGCCGGTCGTCTGCCGCTTCAGGGCGTTGACGTGCACAAAGAGCACCTCGCCAACAACCTCCTGCCGCAGCAATTCACGCAGCGTGTCGGCCAGCGGTTTGTAGTAATAATTCTCCGCAACGAGCACCTGCCGCCCGCTTTTCTGTCGCGCCGCCTCCACCTGCTCGAAATCCGAGGCTGACAGGAACGGAGGTTTTTCGACGATGACATGCTTGCCGGCGCGAAGGGCCTGGAGAGTCAAGTCGAGGTGGAGTGCCGGTGGCGTTGCCACGAGTACCACGTCGATCTCCGGGCTTTCGATTGCAGCATCATAGCCCTCGAATGAACCCGCGCCGTCGAGGGTCTCACGGAAGGCCGCCGCCTTCGTCGCTTCACGGCTTGCGTAGAAGCGCCGCACGGAGCGGTCGAGCCTGGCAAGGGTACGGCTGTGGAGCCGTGCGACGTTGCCACATCCCAGAAAGGCAAGGTTCATCGGGTCGTCGGGTTAGGGTCGAGTAAGCGCGTCGAATTGGCGCACTGCGTGATCGCCCACGCGCAACGCGTTGGCGGCGATAGTCAGGCTCGGATTAATGCCTGCGGACGTAGGCATGAAACTGCCATCGACGACGAACAGATTGGAGAGTCCACGGTAGCGGCAATATTGGTCGAGCGGAGCGGACGCGGGGTCGGCGCCCATTCGCACAGTGCCGACAGCGTGCGAGAACGTCTTGATAGGATGGACATAGCAAAACAATGCTCCGGCTAGGCGCATGACGGCCTTGGACTTTTGCGCCAGCGCCTTGCGTGCGGCGATGTCGCGCGGGCTGTAATCGTGCGTAATGCAAAGTTGCGGCAGCCCGAACCGATCGCGCCGACGGGGATCAATGGTAACGCGGTTACGGGCCTGAGGCTGATCCTCTGCGATCACGAGCAGGCCGGTCAGATGCGGCACTCCCGGACGTAGCAGTCTGCCCAGCGGCTTTGGCGCGACAGCCTCGACCAAAGCGGCGGGAGGTGTCTGTACCTGCTGGATCGTCCCCAGCTTGCCCTTGGGGTGGGCAATCGAGCGATGGCCGAAGTAGAAGTCATGGATTCCCAGTTGCTTATGGAAAGTGCCCACCGGGTCCGGCCGCTCGCGAAAGATACCGTAGACGATGGCGTTGCAATGGCGCATGAGGTACCGGCCGACGTGGCCGCCGGCGGGATTGACCTCGTCCAGCCCTGACGTCAGCAGCAGGTGCGGCGACCCCAAGGCCCCCGCCGAGAGTACGAACAGGCGTCCTGCATAGCGCACCGACCGCCCCGAGGCTTTCTCGATACATTCGATCTCGACGAGCCGGTCGCCTCGGCGGACGAGCCGGACGGCCACCGTGCCCGTGCGCAGGTCGAGCCCACGATCGATTAGTTGTGGCAGCACCGTTGCCGCGAGGTCGTTTTTGGCTCCGATGGCACAGGCAAACGTATCGCACGTAGTGCACGCAACACACTTTTGTCGGTCGTTGCCTGTGTTGTAGTTGATCGCGAGCGGCAGGCGGAAAGGCTTGAGCCCCAACTCACGCGC